>NZ_JBIWAP010000073.1:0-21784 GCF_044760075.1 Kitasatospora sp. NPDC098663
CACAGGTCCCGGGTGTCGGCGGGACCTGGCGGGACCTGACCGACTCGGTCAACTTCATGGCGGGCAACCTCACCGACCAGGTCCGAAACATCGCCCAGGTCACCACGGCCGTCGCGCAGGGCGACCTCTCCCAGAAGATCACCGTCGACGCGCGCGGTGAGATCCTGGAGCTGAAGAACACCGTCAACACGATGGTCGACCAGCTCTCCGCCTTCGCCGACGAAGTCACTCGGATGGCGCGCGAGGTCGGCACCGAGGGCATCCTGGGAGGCCAGGCCGACGTCAAGGGCGTCTCCGGGACGTGGCGCGACCTCACCGACTCGGTCAACTTCATGGCCGGCAACCTCACCGCGCAGGTCCGCTCGATCGCCCAGGTCGCCACCGCCGTCGCCAAGGGCGACCTCTCCCAGAAAATCACGGTGACCGCGCGCGGTGAGATCCTGGAGCTGAAGGACACCATCAACACGATGGTCGACCAGCTCTCCTCCTTTGCCGGCGAGGTCACCCGGGTCGCCCGCGAGGTCGGCACCGAGGGGCGGCTCGGCGGCCAGGCGGACGTCCAGGACGTGTCCGGTACCTGGCGCGACCTGACCGAGTCGGTGAACGTGATGGCCGACAACCTCACCGCGCAGGTCCGCTCGATCGCCCAGGTGACCACCGCCGTCGCCAAGGGCGACCTGTCGCAAAAGATCCGGGTCGACGCGCGCGGCGAGATCCTGGAACTCAAGGACACCATCAACACGATGGTCGACCAGCTCGGGGCGTTCGCCGACGAGGTCACCCGGGTCGCCCGCGAGGTCGGCACCGAGGGCAACCTCGGCGGCCAGGCCACCGTCCGCGGCGTGTCGGGTACCTGGAAGGACCTCACCGACAACGTCAACGTGATGGCCTCCAACCTGACCGGCCAGGTCCGCTCGATCGCCCAGGTTGCCACCGCCGTGGCCAAGGGCGACCTGTCGCAGAAGATCAACGTGGAGGCCAAGGGCGAGGTCGCGGCCCTCGCCGGGGTGATCAACACCATGGTCGACACCCTCTCCGCGTTCGCCGACGAGGTGACCCGCGTCGCCCGCGAGGTCGGCACCGAGGGCACGCTCGGCGGCCAGGCCCGGGTGCCTAACGTCGCGGGCACCTGGAAGGACCTCACCGACAACGTCAACTTCATGGCGCATAATCTGACCAGCCAGGTCCGCAACATCGCCCAGGTCACCACCGCGGTCGCACGCGGCGACCTGACCCGCAAGATCGACGTGGACGCCCGCGGCGAGATCCTCGAACTCAAGACCACCATCAACACGATGGTCGACCAGCTCTCCGCGTTCGCCGCCGAGGTCACCCGGGTCGCCCGCGAGGTCGGCAGCGAGGGCCGCCTGGGCGGCCAGGCCGAGGTGGAGGGCGTCTCCGGCACCTGGAAGCGGCTGACCGAGAACGTCAACGAGCTGGCCGGCAACCTGACCCGCCAGGTCCGCGCGATCGCCGAGGTCACCAGCGCCGTCGCCGCCGGCGACCTCACCCGCTCGATCACCGTGGACGCCTCCGGCGAGGTCGCCGACCTCAAGGACAACATCAACTTCATGGTGGAGTCGCTCAGGGAGACCACCCGCGCCAACGAGGAGCAGGACTGGCTGAAGTCCAACCTGGCGCGGATCTCCGGCCTGATGCAGGGCCGGCGCGACCTGCCCGTCGTCGCCGAGCTGATCATGGACGAGCTCACCCCGCTGGTCTCCGCCCAGTACGGCGCGTTCTACCTCGCCGAGGACAGCAGTGAAGGAACCCACCTCAACCTGATCGGCTCCTACGCCTGCCCGTCCGGCTCCGCACCCAGCCGCTTCGCCCTCGGTGAATCGCTGGTCGGCCAGGCGGCGCGCAGCAGGCGCACCATCGCCGTAGACGCCCTGCCGGCCGGGTACGTCAGCATCACCTCGGGTCTGGGCCGCGCCGAGCCTCTCTCCCTGGTCGTGCTGCCGATCGTCGTCGAGGAGCAGGTCCTCGGCGTCATGGAACTGGCCACCGTGCACAGCTTCACCCAGGTGCACCGCGACTTCCTCGACCAGCTGATGGAGACCATCGGCGTCAACGTCAACACCATCGTCGCCAACGCACGCACCGACGAGCTCCTCGGCGAGTCCCAGCGCCTGACCGCCGAACTGCAGACCCGCTCCCAGGAACTGCAGTCGCGTCAGGAAGAACTCCAGGCATCCAACGCCGAACTGGAGGACAAGGCCGCCCTGCTGGCCACCCAGAACCGCGACATCGAGACCAAGAACCTGGAGATCGAGCAGGCCCGCCAGGAACTGGAGGACCGCGCCCACCAGCTCTCCCTGGCCTCCAAGTACAAGTCCGAGTTCCTGGCCAACATGAGCCACGAACTGCGCACCCCCCTCAACAGCCTCCTCATCCTCGCCCAGCTCCTCGCCCAGAACCCCACCCGCAACCTGACGGCCAAGCAGGTCGAGTACGCCGGCATCATCCACTCCGCAGGCTCCGACCTCCTCCAGCTCATCAACGACATCCTCGACCTCTCCAAGGTCGAGGCCGGAAAGATGGACGTCACCCCGGAACGGATCCCGCTGCGCAAGCTCCTGGACTACGCCGAGGCAACCTTCCGCCCGATGACCAGCCAGAAGAGCCTCACCTTCACCGTCAAGACAGCGCCCGCCGTGCCAGCGGAGCTGCTCACCGACGACTACCGGCTGCGCCAGGTGCTGCGCAACCTCCTGTCCAATGCGGTCAAGTTCACCGAGAAGGGCGGCGTCGAGTTGCGGATCGAGGTGGTGGAGGAGTCGCTGGCGCCAGAGGTGGCCCGGCGTGACGGCCCGGTGATCGTCTTCCACGTGGTGGACACCGGCATCGGCATCGCGCCGCAGCATCTGGAGAGCGTGTTCGGCGCGTTCCAGCAGGCTGACGGTACGACCAGCCGTAAGTACGGCGGCACCGGTCTGGGTCTGTCGATCAGCCGCGAGATCGCCTTCCTGCTCGGCGGCGCGATCACCGCCGAGAGCAACCCGGGCCAGGGCAGCACCTTCTCGCTCTACCTCCCCGTCGCTCGGCCCGACTACGCCGAGCTGAGCGCAATGAGCGCCCGCGCCGCCGTTGAGGCCGCCCCCGCCCAGGATCTCCTCGACTCCGGCAGCGATCCGCATCCCGCGCCCGTTCCGGACACTCTCCAGGCCAAGCGGCTGCTGGTGGTGGAGGCGCGCTCGCGCGGTCTGCTGTCTCTGGTGGCGGAGAGCGCGGTCGCCGACCTCGCCGGTCATCCGGACCTCGGTGACCCGCGCGTACCGGTGGAGATCGTCACCGCGCTGGGAGCGCAGGAGGCTGCTGCCGCGCTGGCCACCACACCCTGCCACTGCGTGGTTCTCGAACTCGACCTCCCCGACGGTGCCGCCCTGGGATTCCTGGAGCAGATGGCTCGCGACGCCGCACTGCACGGCGTGCCGGTCCTCGCGCACAACAACCGCCGGCTGATGACCGCGCAGGAGCAGGTCCTCCAAGAACGGGCCGCCTCCCAGCCGCTGGAGCTCATCTCCAGCCTCGACGAACTGCGCGAGCGGATCGCGCTGCACCTGAGCGCCGACCAGCCGGGCGATGTGCTTCCGCTGGTGCGCACCGAGGAGCCGGCCGCGGCCGCTCAGCAGGAGATCGACAACTCGCTGACCGGGCGCACCGTACTGGTCGTCGACGACGACGACCGCAACCTCTACGCCATCACCGGGATCCTGGAACTGCACGGCATGCGGGTCCTGCAAGCCGAGAACGGCCGCGCGGCCATCGAGACCCTCACCGGGCACGGCGAGATCGACGTCATCCTGATGGACGTGATGATGCCCGAGATGGACGGCTACACCGCCACCGCCACCATCCGCTCGATGCCCAAGTACGCGGACCTTCCGATCATCGCCGTCACCGCCAAGGCCATGGTCGGCGACCGGGAGAAGAGCATCGCCTCCGGAGCCAGCGACTACGTCACCAAGCCGGTCGACGCCTGGGACCTGATCACCCGCATGAAGCGGCAGCTGACCGCCTAGACGGCGCTTCGCCCCCACCGAACCCGTCTTGCGAGGAGCCAGCGCCGTGCACAACCTCCACCAGCCAGGGATCCCCGTTCCCCGAACAGACGCCGCCAGCCAGCCTGCCCCAGCACCTCTCGGCACAGCCGCCGACGGCATCGAACCCGCGGCAGGCAGCCCGGACCACTCAGCGGTCGGCCGCCTTGCCCACACCGTGGAGCGGCTGCAGCACGAGCTCCGGCAGGCGAACGACGAGGCCCACGGCCGCGCCCTCATCGACCTCGCCAAGGGCATCCTGGTCGAACGGCTTCGCTGCAGCCCACTGGAAGCAGCCGGACAACTGGAGAAACTGGCGGCCCAGGTCGGGACCTCGAGCATCGAGCTCGCCGCCGACCTGGTCAACCAGGCCTCGCGCGATCGGATCACCGACCTCGCCCGCGAATTCGTGGCCGACGCCGCCGACCCCTCGTCCCCGTCACTGGGTCTGCGCCTGCGCAGCGCCGAGGCCGGCGCAACCGGCGACGCCCAGGCGGTGGCCCAGTCGATCCTGCAGCACGCGCTGCAACCGCTGGGGGCCAGGGCCGTGGCGATCTGGGCGGCCAACGCCGACCAGTCCCTGACCCTCGCGGCGAGCGCCGGCTTCACGGAGCAGGAACCGCTGCGCTGGCGCCACGTGCCACCCGGCGTCCCCACACCCGCCCGCCAGGCCCTCGACCACCGGGCCGCCACCGGCTACGACAGCCTGTCCGCGGCCGCCCTGCCGTCGATCGGTCAGCACGAATTCAGGGGCGGTCGCATCGCCGTGCCCGCAGGAACCGGCGGCCGGATCACCGGGGTCCTGGAAATCTGCTGGCCGGACCCCCTGCTGGAGCAGCCGCAGTCCCTGCAACGGCAGTTCGAGGTCCTCGCGGAACTCTGTGCGACCGCGTTGGAGGCTGAACCCGAGCCCGCAACGGCCGGGCAAGACCCTCACCTCGACGAGTTGCTGGAACTCACCGACGGCCTGCACGACCCCTGCCTGGTCCTGCGACCGGTCACAGATGCCGCCGGCAACGCCACCGACTTCCTGATCCGGCACGTCAACCCGGGCTTCGTCGACTTCGCCGGGCGCCCGCGCAACCGCATCGCCGGCGCCCGCCTGCTCGATGCCTACCCCCTGGCCGCCGAACGCAGCGGCCTGTTCGAGAAGATCGAGCACGTCCTGGCGACCGGAGAGCCATTCCGGGCAGAGCGCATGACGCTCGCGGCGACCGTTGAGGGCGTCTCCCTCACCACCGCCGCCCGCGTGAGCATCAGCCGCCACGGCGCCCACGTCCTAGTCGTCTGGACACTGGACGACGGTGTCCCCAAGGTCGCCAGCCTGCTGCAGCACGCCCAACGCCTCGGCCGGATCGGCGGCTTCGAGGAAAACCTGGTCACCCGCGAAATCGTCTGGAACGACACGCTCTTCGACCTGCACGGCCTGCCGCCCACCGCGCAGCCCGTCCCGCTCGAGCAACTCGCGTCCCGCGCCCACCCCGACGACGCGCACTCCATCGGACGGTTCCTGCGCACCCTGCTGCACCACCGCCGACCCGCCTCCACCTCCTTCCGGCTCCACCGGGCCGACACCTTCGCCCGGCACATCAGAGTCGTCGCCGAGCCCGTCCTGGACGAGAACTCACAACTCGTCGCCATCCGCGGCGCGTTCCAGGACGTCTCCTCCCAGCACTGGACCGAGGTCGCCCTGGCCGCCACCCGCGACCAGCTCGCCCATACCGAGCAGGAGGCAGCCGAACGCAGCCGCCTCGCCCTGCAACTGCAGCACGCCATCATGCCGCCCAGCCGCGGCCCCGCAGAACTCTTCGACCTGCGCGTAGCGGTCCGCTACCGCCCTGCGGAGACGGACCACCTGGTCGGCGGCGACTGGTACGACGCAGTCACGCTCCCCAGCGGACACGTGCTGCTGTGCGTCGGCGACATCGCCGGGCACGGTATCGAAGCCGCTACCGGCATGGTCGCCCTGCGCAACGCGCTGCGCGGCCTCGCCGCCACCGGTGCCGGCCCCGCGCAACTCCTCACCTGGCTCAACTCCGTCACCCACCACCTCACCGACAACGTCACCGCCACCGCCGTCTGCGCGCTCTACGACCCCGCCACCCGCCGACTGCGCTGGGCCCGCGCCGGCCACCTCCCGCCGGTCCTCCTTCGCGACGGGACAGCGAACACCCTGCCCACCGTCACCGGCATCCTCCTCGGCGCCATCGACCGAGCCAACTACGAGCAGGGCGAGGTCCAGCTCGAGTCCGGCGACACCCTCCTGCTGTACACCGACGGCCTGATCGAACGGCGGGACTGCTCAGTGGAGGACTCGCTGAGCAACCTCCTCGCCCTCACCCAGGACAACCGGTCGTCTGGTAGCCCGGATGATCTGGAGCACAGGCTCGACCACCTTCTGCGGTACACCGACGCGGACACCGATGACGACACCTGCCTTATCGGAGTAAGAGTCGGCTGATCTGTACACCGGGGCGAACAGGCCCAACAAGTCCCCGCAACGAGACGACCGAAGAGCGCGCAAACTGGCTCCGGCACGAAATGCCCTGGCATGCGCAAGTCCGCCAGACCGCAGCCCATATCTGTTAGCGGTGAAAATTTCCCCAGGTTCGTCGTGTATTTCCTGGCACCCCTTGCCCATGATCGTGGGCGTTACTGTTCGCAGGCGTGGGCGGGAGAGTGGCTCGCGGGTCTGGAGTACCGAGGATGGCGGACCGGCTCGCCACGGTTAAGTAGGCCATCCGAACGTCCCAGCCACGCTAAAGGCTGTCTCGTAACTTCGTTGGTCGTGTGACGTTGGTCTGGGTGTGCAGGTGCTGTCGGCGAAGCGGCGTGAGCTCATCGAGGTGTTCACCGGGCTGCGCCCGGCCCAGTTCCGGCGGTTGGTTCAGGCGGTGAAGCACCGCGGCGGCCGGGCGCTGGACCCCTCCAGGCCCGGCCGGCCGTGGGCGCTGTCGCTGGAGGACAGGGTCCTGCTGGTCGCGGTCTACCACCGGACCAACCTGACGATGCGCCAGCTCGCGCCGCTGTTCGGCGTCTCGCCGGCGGCCGCCCACCGGATCATCGACCGGCACAGCCCGCTGCTGGCCCTGGCCCGCACCCGCCGCCACCCGAAGGCGGGCGAGGTCGTCATCGTCGACGGCACCCTGGTCCCCGCCCACAACCCCCGCGTATGTCCCCCGTTGGTCGAAACGCGCACCGTGGGCCGCCCCGGTCGGGGCGGCCCGTTGTCAGATTCAGGTCAGCAGTGAGTAGCCGGCGAAGGCGGCGGTGAGGCCGGTGGCGAGGCTACCGATCGCGTTGAGGCCGGCTTCGGCGAGGGAACCGTCCTCGAGCAGGCGCACGGTCTCGAAGGTGAAGGTGCTGAACGTGGTCAGTGCCCCGCAGATCCCGGTGCCGAGCAGCAGCATGGCGTTGCTCGGCAGGCCGTGGGCGTGGGTGGCGCCGGTGAGGGCGCCGAGGATGAACGCCCCGGAGACGTTGATGAGGAAGGTGCCCCAGGGGAAGACGCTGTCGTGGCGGGCCTGGACGGTCTTGTCCATGAGGTAGCGCAGGGGTGCGCCGAGTATGCCGCCGAGGAAGACCATCAGCACGGCCATCAGTGTTCTCCGTCCTGCGGGGTCGGGGCGGTGATGTGGGCGACGACCTCGACCGGGTCGAGGGTGACGAGGCCCTGGGCCATGACTTCCTCCACCTGGGGAATGAAGGCGCGGAGGCGGTGTTCCTCGTCGACGATCACCACGGCGACGGGCAGGTCCTCGGCGAGGTCGAGTAGGCGGGTGGTGTGGATCAGGGAGTGGGAGCCGAAGCCCTCGATGCCACGGAAGACGCTGGCGCCGGCGAGTCCTGCGCGGTGGGCGCGGTGGACGATCTCGGTGAAGATCGGGTGGTGGTGGTACTGGTCGGTTTCGCCGAGGTAGACGGTCATGCGCAGCATCGGTCCGTTCAGCGGGGCACGGGGCTCGCGTGGTGGCTCGTCGTCGTGGTGGCGGTGGATCAGCGGGCTCATCGCGCACTTCCCGGGCTGGTGGTGGTTGCGGTGGTCGGGTCGGTGTCCGGTCCGGCGGGTGGGGTGGCGGTTGCGGTGCGGCCGGCCTGGGAGCGGCGGCGCGGTCCGCGGCGTACCGGCAGGCGGGCGAGGCGGCGGGTGGCGGCGATGCCGGTCCACACGGCGGCGAACCCGGCGATCAGGCTGGTGAGGGCGTAGGCGTCGGCGAGGGCGAGGTGGCCGGTGGCGAGCAGGCCGCGCAGTTCGACGGTGTAGGTGGAGAAGGTGGTGAAACCGCCGAGGATGCCGACGCCCAGGAACGGGCGCAGGTAGCGGTTGGGGGGCCAGATCTCCTGGACGTACACCATCAGGATGCCGAGCAGCAGGCTGCCGGAGATGTTGGTGGTGAACGTGGCCCAGGGGAAGTGGCTGGTCTTGGTGGGCCAGGCCTGGGCGAGTTCGTAGCGGGCGACGCTGCCGATTCCGCCGCCGAGCGCGATTACCGCGATCACGTCCCATTGGCCCGCTCGGGCGGGGCGGGCCGGTTCGGGCGGCAGCGGGGCGGGGCTGTCGGGGTCGACGGGCAGATCCTCGGCGGGTCCTGGCCCGCTGGTGGTGGGCGGGCGCTCGCCGCGCATGCCTGCTCCTTGGAGTGGGTCGAAGGTGGTGTGGCCCTCACCGGTGCGTACGCGTGCGTGAGCGCCGGCCGCTTGGCGGCCAGGGCTGGCATCGGTGGGGCGGGGCATGGTTCTCCTACCTGGTCTCGGTCCGCGCCACGTGCGCGGACGTCAGGTAGGGACCGTTGGCGACCGGTTCGGTCGCGGTTACGGCGAGCCCCTCCGCCGTCTTCCGTACCAGGATAGCGACACCTGCCGCCGGGCCCTGGCCCGGGTGGCGTGAACACGATTGCCGCCGTTGCCGTGGTGCGTGGCCGGCGCTGTTCACCCGGTGGCGTCCGGTGCGGGAAGGCCCGCGTACACGCGCCCGTCGAGCAGGGCAGGGGCCCGCAGGCCGGCCGAGGTCTCGCTGCCGCGGACCTCGTGGCGGGTGCGCCAGTCCTGCTTGCGCAGCGCCTCGTCGATCTCCCAGCCGAGCAGGGCCAGGCGGGCCCGCAGCACGACCGCCACCGACGTGGGCGGCGGGGTGCCGCCGGGCCAGGTGAGAACGTGGTGCAGGCACAGACCGTGCGCGTGCTCGAAGCGGCGCGCCCGGAGCGGGTCCGTGAGCGCGGCGGCGGCCAGCGCGTACTCCCGCAGCCCAGCGCGTTCCTCCTCGGCGCAGGCCCGGCAGTGCGGCTGCACGGCGGCCAGGTCGGCGCCGGTGCCGCCCCGGTCGAGGTGGCGGGTCAGGTCGGCGCCGGTGCCGCCCCGGTCGAGGTGGCGGGTCAGGTCGGCGCCGGTGCCGCCCCGGTCGAGGTGGCGGGTCAGGTCGGTGCGGGCCCGCTGGCCGTTGACGCCCACGATCTCGTCAACCCTCGGGCCGCCGACCGCGGTGAGGTCGTGCAGGTGACCGGCGCACAGCTCGGTCTCCTGGCCTGAGGCTCGTGTGGTTGGGTCGCGGTCGCGGGCCTGCCAGCACAGCAGGCGGCGTACCGCGCGTTGCTCGGCCAGGCACACCGGGCAGCACGCGAGTGCGGTGTCAGCCTCCCAGCGGCCGCCGGCCGAGCGCGCCGCGATGTCGGGTTCGGCGTCCAGGAGCGGGTCGAGGTTCCTGGATCGGCGGGTGCGGGCGGCGGCGTCCGGATCTTCGCCTGCCACCAGGTCGAGCCCGGCGTCCGGCGCTGCGAGGTGCTTCAGCGCGGCGTCGAGGAGTCGTCGGTGCTCTCCGGGGCGGGCCCGGGCGGCGAGGGCGAGGGTGTGGGGCAGGCACAGCACCGGCTCGGCGGTGAGCGTCTCGCGCACTTCCTCCTGGTCCAGGGCGCGCAGCAGGGTGTGGATGCTGCGCTCGGTGCCCTCCGCCAGGCTCTGGCACAGCGGGCAACGGGCCTGCGGCCCGGTGCCGGAGAGCAGGTGTTCGGCGCCGGCGAGGGCGACCTGGGCGACCTGCGGCATCAGCCACGGGGCGCTGGAGTTCTCCAGCAGCAGCCGGGTGTGCGCGGGGCAGAATCCGGCGCAGGCCTCCAGGCGAGCCAGCACGGCGGCGTCGGTGTGGTTCTCTGCGACGAAGTAGGCCAGCCACCGACGCTCGGCCTGCGCGCGGTCGCGGCACAGCGCGCACAGGCCGCCGCGCAGCAGGAGCAGCGCCTCGCGCCGGTCGCGCTTGCGCCCGTCCTCGCCGGAGCCCGACGTGTGCTGGGTCCACCAGCGCTGCACGGCCCGGAGGGGACGCTTCAGGCGTGCCGGGCGGGCAGCGGCGGTCACCACCGGTGGGCCTTGCGCGGGTGGCGGGGATAGCGGTGCGGGACGGGGTAGCGGGGCTGTTCGATGCCGCGCAGCAGGGGTGGCATACAGGTCACGAGCACGAGCTCGGCCTTGGCGTAGGAGGTGAAGCCCACCCACAGCCGTCCCACCGTCCGGGTACCGTCGCCGGGCAGCAGCGGGCGGACGGGCCGCGGGGCTGGGGCGGTGTAGGCGGGGACGTCTGCGTCGGCGAGCGCGAGGAGCAGCTCGTCGACGATGCGGGTGTCCAGGTCGGCGATCGGCGCCCAGGTCGGGGCGGGGAGTCCGTTGCCGTGCCCGCCGGGGGGAAGCCAGGCGGGCTTGAACCAGGCGGTCTGGACGGTGCGGGTGGATGCGGGTGCGGCCATCGCTACCGGCCTCCTCGGGTGAAGAGGGAGTAGGAGCCATCGGCCGTCCGGCGGGTCGGCCACCGTGGGTGGCCGCGGCGGGATCCAGCGCCGCACTGCCAGCGTAGCCCTGGCGCGCGGGCGACGGCCCGGCCCGCCCGTGGCAGGGGTTCGATCGCGGTGCGCGCCGGCCGGGGCGCGTGCACACTGGGAAGCGTGGCTATGAGGCTCGCCCTTGCCCGCACATCCCGGTGCTGATGGCCTCTACGGACATCCCGACGCGTGGAACACGTCTGTCGTTCGCGCGCGGTACCCGTGGAGGCACGCATGAACGTGTTCACGATGCGCAGGGCCCGGATGGCGCACGGCGACAAGGTCGTCCTGGACGATGTCACGCTCTCCTTCCTGCCCGGTGCGAAGGTCGGCGTGGTCGGCCCGAACGGCATGGGCAAGTCCACCGTGCTGCGGCTCATGGCCGGCCTGGAGCAGCCGACCGGCGGCGAGGCGTTCGCGGCGACCGGGATCAGTGTGGGCATCCTGGAGCAGGAACCCGCCCTGGACGAGGACGCCACGGTGCTGGGCAACGTCGAGCAGGGCGCGGCCGCGGTGCGCGCCGCGCTGCACCGCTACGACGAGGTCACCACGGAACTGGGTGACGCGCAGGGCGCGCGGATGCAGGAGCTCCTGGACGAACTCGGCTCTCTCCAGGAGGCGTTGGAGCATGCCGGGGCGTGGGACCTGGACGCGTGCCTGGAGCAGGCGATGGACGCGCTGCGCTGCCCGCCCCCTGACGCGCCGGTGGCAGGCCTGTCCGGCGGTGAGCGGCGCCGAGTGGCGTTGTGCCGGATCCTGCTGGCGCAGCCGGACCTGCTGCTGCTGGACGAGCCGACCAACCACCTGGACGCCGAGTCGGTGGCCTGGCTGGAGCAGCACCTCGCGCAGTATCCGGGCGCCGTCGTCGCGGTCACCCACGACCGGTACTTCCTGGACAACGTCGCCGGGTGGATCCTGGAGATCGACCGCGGCCACGCCTACCCGTACGAGGGCAACTACTCCACCTACCTGGCCACCAAGCAGGCCCGCCTCACGGTGGAAGGGCGCAAGGACGCGAAGCGGGCCAAGCGGCTGGCCGACGAACTGGCCCGGGTGCAGCGCTACGAGGACCTGGCGGCCGAGGCCGAGACGCGGCGCACGGTGGACTTCGAGGAGATCCAGATCCCTCCGGCGCCCCGCCTCGGCTCGCTGGTGCTTCAGGCTGAGCACGTGACGAAGGGCTTTGGCGGGCGGCTGCTGATCGAGGACCTGACGTTCAGCCTGCCGCGCGGCGGCATCGTCGGGGTGCTGGGCCCCAACGGGGTCGGAAAGACCGCCCTGTTCAACATGATCACCGGCCGCGAGCAGCCCGACGCCGGCACCATCCGCCTGGGCGAGACCGTCACCGTCTCCTACACCGACCAGGACCGCTCAGGTCTCGACCCGGACAAGAGCGTGTGGCAGGCCGTCTCCGGCGGCGAGGAGCACATCCGGTTCGGCACCGTCGAGATCCCCTCGCGCGCGTACGTGGCGAGCTTCGGCTTCAAGGGAGCCGACCAGCAGAAAACAGTCGGTGTGATGTCGGGGGGCGAGCGCAACCGCCTCAACCTCGCGCTGACCCTCAAGCAGGGCGGCAACCTGCTGCTACTGGACGAGCCGACCAACGACCTGGACGTGGAGACCCTGGCCTCCTTGGAGAACGCGCTCCTCGCGTTCGCCGGCTGCGCGGTGATCACCGCCCACGACCGTTGGCTCCTGGACCGCACCGCCACCCACATCCTCGCCTGGGAGGGCGGCGCCAGCTGGTTCTGGTTCGAGGGGAACTTCGCCGACTACGAGGCCAACAAGCTCCAGCGGCTCGGCCTGGAGGCAGCGCGCCCGCACCGCGTCACCCACCGCCGCCTGGCCCGCGACTGAACCGGGGGCACTGCCATGACCACCACCAGCCACGACCTGGCCCAGCTCGCCCTCGCCGAGGCCCGGTTCATCCTGATCAACGCCAAGTGGAAACTGTGCCAGGAACAGGCGCTGGCCCGCCTGGCCCACCAGCGCGGCCTGGCCTGCACGCCACTGTTCCCCGAGCACCCGGTCATCCAGGTCGTCGCCTTCGACGGCCGCCTGCTGGGCCGGGTACGACTGCACCGCGACGGCCGCAAGACCAGCTGGATCGCGACCCGGCCCCCGCTCGCCCACCAGGTCGGCGCCCACCGCAGCCTGGGCGCCGCGGCCCGCGCCCTGGCCCAAGCCGCGGGCCTGCCCCACCGACGGCGCCTCGCCCGGCTCCCCGGCACCGCACCCGTAGCCCTCGACGGCCGGCACGACAGTGGGCGTCGGCAGCGCGAGCGGTAGCCGGGGGTGAGCGGCCGTTAGCTGCGCTCGCTGTCGTCCTTCCAGGGCCGGTGGGCGAGCAGGACCGCCCAGCTGAAGACCGCGAATACGAGTGCGGTCGCAATCAGGGCCCGCGCCGGGACGGGAACAGCAGCCCCAGCAGCCCCAGCAGCCCGGCAGTGAGAGCCCCACCCACAAGGCACAGGGCCAGCGGCAGGAGAAGGGTGGTGACCGGTTTGACGCCCATGGACTCTCGCCTTCGGATCGGGGTGCCCAGCAGAAAAGTGGCCTCCAGGCGGGCCTGGCGAGCCTGCAGGCTGGTGGTTTCGAGGAGTTCGGCGAGCCGGTCGCTTCGGTCGCTTCGGTCGCTGCCGCCGGGGACAAGGGCCAGGGGTGCGGTCACGGCGTCGGCTCGCCTGAGTCCACCCTCGCCCAGCTCTGGATGCTCCTCACTCGGTCCCACCCGGTTTTCGCAGGGCCGTCTGTGTCGCGGGTGCCCCTTCGACGAGGAGGCCTCTGGGCTCTCATGACCAGGGTCCACCCGGCCGCTCGCCGCACTTGATTCGCGCGGTCAGCAATGCTCGGACATGACCCCCGACGACTGATCCGTGTTGAGGGCTGGCTACACCTTCTTGGCCGTTCAACCGCACAGCGCCTGAACGGTCAGAGTGCCGCCCGTATGCGTCAGGTGCTCGGTGGTGGCCGCCAGGTGATCCGCTGTGGTCGGATGCTCGCCGCGGCTCCGAAGACCGCCTTGAACTGCTCTTCCCAGCACGGCTCGTTCACCCCGTGCCTGTCATCGGTGACCAGCAGTTGTCCACCCGGCCCGCCGGGCGGCGGCAGGATTCCCTGCTGGGCGTACCAGGCCCTCTTCGCCTCCCAACGGCGCCGGTATTCCGGGTCGTTGAGGAGGTCGAGGTGCTCCCAGTAGATGGGCCGGTCCGGGTCGTCGGTGGTGACCGTGAAGTCGGGGTACCGGTTGCGTCCGTCGGGCCCGGGCAGGGGTTTCTCGTAGGCGAAGCGGCCTCGGGCGAGCCGGTGCAGCAGGTCGGCGATGATGACCTCGTTCTTGCTGCGGACGGCCTGCCCGAAGTGGGTGATGTGGATCAGATTGCCGTCGTAGAGCCCGAGCGGCCGGCCCTGATGGTCGAGTGCGGTGACGGGTTTGGGCGGGCGCCACAGGTCCGTCAGTCGGCGGGCGGTATCCGAGGCTGTGGGCGAGCCCAGAGCCCTGAGGTCCTCCAGCGGGCCGGTAATGGCATGCTCCTGTGCTACCCCACGCACACCGACGTCGCCGACAACGTGGACAAACTGGCTCGCCACGAAGGGGTGTTCCTCGCCACCGCGCTCTGGATGGCCGAAGCCCTCGCCCTGATCGGCAGGGACGCGGACGCCAAGGAACTGTTCGACCGCCTGATCCGGGCAGCCCAGGCCATCAGCGCGGCGGGCACGATCCCCGCCGTCGACGGCGCGCTGGTGCTCGTGGCGGCAGAGGGGTAGCCGCGCAGCGCTGCCCACCCTTGCCACCCACGGCGCCTACCACCTCCACCTGCCACCGCCCGCCTCAAAGCCGGTTCTTGCACTGGTGCGCCGCGCGATCGGCGAGCAGGCGCCGCTGCAGATGTCGGCGTCATCAACGTGCCGGGCATACCCCGGTGCGAGGTGCCGAAGCCGTCTTCTCCAGCAGAGCCAACGGAGGACAACCCTCTGGCCGCTGACGGCTCTCACCGATCGGTAGTCGGACAATGCGGTGGCGGCCCGGAGCACCGCCAAGTGACGTCAATCTTCACGTGGACGAAGCCAGTCAGGGCGCCGCCACAAGGACAGCCGCCGGTCCCGGGCCGGCCTGCTGGTGGCCTCGCCCGTGCCCTGCGGAAGGGGCACAGCCCTTCCGCAGGGCGCCACACCAACGGGAACGGCCCCTCAGGTCGTGATCTGGGGGGCCGTCGAGCACCGCGCTTCCCGGTGGCAGAGGGTCTACCTGTCGGGCCGTCTTCAGGCGCGTCTTCAGGCTCCCTTGGCCAAGCGAGGCTGACTTGGAGAGGTTCACGGATGGCCGCCGACACTGGGTTTGGCAGTGTGGAGGTACTCAATGGCATCGGCTGCTGACGGCCGGGCGTCCTTCAATGGTGCCCACCTGCCCAGCACTTCGGCTGTGGCGCGTGCCAGGTCTGCCGGGAGGTTGGCTTCGTCCAGGGCAGCGGCGATCTCAAGCATCTCCGCGTCCCACCGCCAGGCTCGGCGCGCGACGCTGCCAAGGTAGTCGCGATCCGCCAGCAGCGGACCAGCCATCTTCTTGCCCTCTTCGACCAGTTGATCTGTGACTCCGTGTTCGTCGGCGAGGCCGTGGGCGAGGCCGACAAGAGTGCGGGCCGTCTTCTGGTAACTCGCGAAGGCCATCTTCAGCGCGGATGCGGCGCCGATCGGCCGGTCGAGCAGACGTGCGTCAACCGTCGTCTCGGTGAACAGCTCGACGACCCGCGCACCGGTGCCCGAATCCCCGGAGAGGTAGAGCCGGGCACCGGTCGATCCGCCAGGCGGTGGGCCGATGATGGATCCGTCGAGCGGTGTCCCCCCGGCCTCCGCGATGACGGAGGCGATCTCGGAGGCTCGGCTCGGGCTGATCGCGTTCGCGTCGACGTAGATGCCGCGGAACCCGTGGGCGGCAACAGCGCGGGCCACCTCATTGGCGTAGGCCGGCGGGCAGATGGACAGGACAACATCGCTCGAACCCAGGGCCGGTCCCAAGGCAGATACAGCCTCCAGGCCCGCGGCCGACGCGCGATCGCGGGTAGCGGCGCTTCGCCCAGCATCGACCCAAAGCACGCGGTGTCCGCGTAGGACTGCCTGGGCCGCCACGGCAGCACCCATCTCTCCGGGGTGCAGAACGGTAATCGTGGTCATCGGTGACCTCCCGAGGGCAGTTGGCGCGCGTTCCGGCGATGGTGCGCGATTGCGTCCTGCATCGTCAGTCCCAGCGGCGACGAGCCCGCCGGCACCGCCGCGAGTTGCCGAGCGAACTGGTCCAGCCGCCTGTTCACCGCCTCCGTCGGCCTGCGCGAAGCTAGGGCCAGGACCGCCTCGACTTGGTCGGCAGCACCCTCGACCTCACCGGATCCGAGTTCAGCCAGGGCCAGATCCATCCGCGCCAGCGAAAGCTCGCCGAGTCGTTGCCGCTCGACCGGTTCCGACTGGTACAGCGCGACCGACTCTTCAGCATCAGCTGCGGCCTGCTCAAGGTGGCTCGCTCCCCCCAGCCACAAGTGGGTGGTACTGGAGTAGAGGGCTTGCTTCGCCGGCGGGAAGGCCATCATGCCACCCGGCAGATCCTCGCCACTTTCGCCTTGCTGGCGGTATTCCTCGGCGGTACGGAGCGCGTCCAGGGCCTCGCGCTCTCGGCCCAAGCGGGCGTAGGCCCTGGCAGCGATGCTGGCCAACCTGATGTGCGCGGTGCCACGCTCGGGCATGTACTGCTGACCGTCCCGGGCCAGGTGAACGGCATCCCGGAGCCGGTCGTCCCAGTAAGCGACCATCGCCTGGGTGCCGCGGATCCAAGAGCGCAGTCCGTTGTGTGCTGCCTGCTCGCCGCAGAGGAAGGCGGTGCGGGCCTGAGTCGCGGCAGACCGGTAGTCCCCCAGGTCGAACGAGGCGTTCGCGAGAATCCCGCACAGTACCCCGGCCGCCAGGTACAGGTCGCGCGTGTAAGCCGGGGGCTGGCGTCCTTCCAACAGTTCGAACGTCCGGTCGCGCAGGGCGCGGACCTCGTTGAAGAGCGGGACGACGGGCCGGTTGGGGTAGGTGATGACGATTCGCCGGATGTCGGCGTCGAGCTGTTCGAGGGTGTGGGGTCCCACGTTGCTCTGTTCCGCATAGCTGGCGAAGCGGGCTGATTCATTCGCGGCTGTCATCAGCATGTCCTGGTGATGGGCGTCCGAGCCGGTGCTCGGCTCCATCCATTGTCCCTCGGAGCCGCCTCCACCGATCCGATGAGTCGTCCCTGCTGGAGTGATGACGGCGAACAGGTCGTCAATCCTTCGCTGAAACAGGTGTTCCAGCACCCGGGCCGTGAGCGGGCGCGGCTTACTCAGCCGCTCTCCCTCCCGGACACCCTCCATCCAACGGCTGAACTGCCGGTCACCGATGGTGACCTTCGCCAGCGCCGGGTTCCTCTCGATCTGGGCGAGCTCCTCCCCGGCGGCTTCAAGCCGGCGGAGGAAGACGCGGTACTCGGCCATACCCCGCTGGTGGACCAGCGTCTGAAAGAGCGTCTGCGATTCGGTCCCCATGGCAGCTCCGTGGCAGGCGGGTGGATAGTCCGGATTGGTCGTGCCGGATTCAACGATGTCTGATCGCCCCCGGCTGCGGCGCGGGATCCGACAAATGTCGAGGCAATGTCGGCTCATGTCGCCCTGTGTCATGCCGATGTCACTAGCCGTTTCTGTGTCGCGTGAGCCACGCTTCTCTCGCCGCCTAGACCGTGCTTCCCTCCTCGGCAGTCAGCTGCCCCCATCGCACCCGGTCTGGCTGACGCCCCTCCCCGCCTCCACTCCCGGTGGCGTCGTTGAAGGAGAGCGGCACCGACGGACCACGAAGGGGGAACAGGCCATGCCATCAGCGCCCGCGGCTGGTGCCGGTCAGCTCGTGCAACACCCCGCTGGCCACGACGGCGGCCTGCGAGCGGCGGTCGAGGAACTGCGGCACGGACGGTGGTATTCAGCGCGAGCGCTTCTCGCCGGGTCCTGGGGCGACGCGGGCTTGTGGGCGGCGCGCACCCAGGTGCTCGGCGCGATGGCCGGCCAAAGCGACATCCTCCGTCACTGGGGTGATGAGGAACCCACCGCGTTCGGCCTGACCACGCTGCACACCCGCGTTGCCGCCGACCAAGCTCTGCTGGCCGGCCAGCGGCAGCGCGGGTCGCGGGAAGCCGTGGCGCTCGAAGGCACCGCCCGGCAGTGGTGCTGGCTGGCGGCTTCGGTACTTGGGGGTGATCCCGTGCCGTGGCTCGGGCTGCTCACTCTCGCGCAGCTGGACACCGGCCAAGCACGGCCCGAGCATCGTGTCCCGGCGCCCGACCAGATGCTTCCGCCCGGTCCGTGGGCTCTGTTCGACCAGGTCCGCCGGATCGACCCGTGGGGCAGGGAAGCGTTCCACCGCATGCTCCGTTTCTGGCTGGCCCTCGGTGAGAGCGGCCCGGCAACCGAGTTCCTGGCCACCTACCTGCCCAGTGCGCCGGAGGGCTCCGCTCTCCACGCCCTGCCGCTGTACCTGTACGTCGACCGCTACCGCCGCGCTAAGCGCAAGGACGCGGCCCAGCTGCAGTGGACGGATGAGGAGACGGTCCGCGCCACGGTGCTCAGTGCCTTCTCCCACTGGCAGGCCGCGCTCGGGCGGGGGGTCCGGTGGCCGGTGGCGGACGAGAGCCACCTCGCCCACGCGCTCTGGGCGAGCCGCCAGCACCAGCAGGCGGCCGAAGTCTTCTCCGCGATGGCCCCGTTCATCTCCATGCAGCCCTGGCAGAGCCTGGCGCACCAACCGGGCGACCTGCTGCGGCAGGCGATGACCCAGTCCTACGCCGTCGCCGGCTGACGATCGTCGGCCGCCCCTGCGCCCGGCACCGCGCCGGGTTCGATCCCCGTCTTCTCCCCGGAGGTTTCGCATGCCCTGGCCCCAGTCCACCGCGTCCGCGCCCGAGGACGACCACCTGCGGTCGCTCGGCTACGAGCCCGAACTCGTGCGCCGCATGGGCCCGTTCGGGAACTTCGCCGTCAGCTTCTCGGTGATCAGCGTGCTCAGCGGCTGCATGACGCTGTTCGGGTTCGGGCTGCTGACGGGTGGTCCGGCCGTGATGATGTGGGGCTGGGTCGCCGTGGGTCTGGCCGTGCTGCTGGTGGGTGCGTCGCTCGCCGAGGTCACCAGCGCCTACCCCACGTCCGGCGGCCTCTACTACATGGCCCAGCGGCTCGGCGGCCCACGGTGGGGCTGGATGACCGGCTGGATGAACCTACTCGGCTTGCTGGGCGGGATCGCCGGCATCGACTACGGCGCCGCGTCGTTCATCGCCGCGTTCGCGGGGCTGCAGTGGGGAGTCGCTCCGACTCCGGGCCTGATCCTGGTGATCTTCGCGGGCGTCCTGGTGCTGCACGCCCTGCTGAACGTCTTCGGGGTCCGCGTCGTGAGCCTGCTCAACTCCGTCTCTGTGTGGTGGCACCTGCTCGGTGTCGCCCTGATCGTCGGTGTGCTCGCCGTCGTCCCCTCCCACCACCAGTCCCTCTCCTGGGTGTTCACGCACTTCGAGAACGGCACCGGCTGGGCCAGCCCCGTCTACGTCTCGGCGATTGGCCTGCTGCTGGCCGGCTACACCTTCTGCGGCTACGACGCGAGCGCGCACCTGTCGGAGGAGACCAAGGACGCCAGGATCGCGGCGCCGCGCGGCATCGTCCGCTCGATCTGGGTCTCCCTGCTGGCTGGCTTCGTCCTGCTGGCCGGCCTGCTGTTCGCTGTCCAGGACTACTCCGGTACGGCCGGCGCCGCGGTGCCGCCCGCCCAGATCTTTCTGGACGCGCTCGGGACGACCGGCGCGAAGCTGCTGCTGCTTGTCGTCATCGGCGCCCAGCTGTTCTGCGGCAGCGCGGAGACCACGGCGGCCTCCCGGATGATCTATGCCTTCTCGCGGGACGGTGCGCTGCCAGGATCGGCGACGTGGCGCCGGGTCTCGGTCAACGGCGTGCCGGTCCCCGCGGTGTGGTTGGCGGTGTCGGTGGCGTTCCTCCTGGCCGTCCCGTCGCTCTGGTCCGCCACCGCGTACGGCGCGGTGACGGCGGTGAACGTGATCGGCATGACGCCCAGCTACATCATCCCGGTGTTTCTGCGGCTGCGGCAAGGCGACCGGTTCGTCCCGGGCCCGTGGAGCCTGGGCCGGTGGAGCAGGCCGATCGGGGTCGCCGCGGTGGTGTGGGTGGTGGTGGTGACCGTGCTGGTGTGCTTGCCGCAGCGCTTCCCGGTGACGATCGAGACGTTCAACTACGCGCCGGTCACCCTGGCCGCGGTCCTCGCCCTGGCGTGGGTGTGGTGGCGGATGGCCGGCTCCAAGTTCTCCGTCCCGGTGGTGGACGACCCGCACCTGGCCCGGGTGGAGGAGCTGATCGTATGAGGGCGACGATGCGGGCCGCCCGCCTCCGCACGGCCAAGCCCCCGACTCCGTCGGCAGTCTCGCCGACCGGGCCGCTGGAGCAGCTGGTGGCCGCCTTCGGTGTCGACACCGTGCTGCTGGCGACGGTCGACGTGCAGGGCCGGCTCAAGGGCAAGGAGTACGACGCGAGGACGTTGGTGGAGCGGCTGCGGTCGGGGGCGCTCTCCCCGGAGATGTGTGGGTACGTGCTGGGGACCGACCTGGCTATGACTCCGGCGAGCAGCGGGCCGTTCTCCTGGGCGAGCGGCTTCGGCGATGTCGGTCTGCTGCCCGACACGAAGCGGGCCCGGCTGCTGCCGTGGCTGCCGGGCACCGCGCTGGTGCTCGCCGAACCAATCGGCGGCGGCTGGCCCCACCCGTTGGGTCCGGGCACGGTGTTGAACGAGCAGTTGCACCGGCTCGCCGGGATCGGCGTGGTGCCGGCGGTGGGGATCGAGACGGAGTTCGTGCTGTACGAGGGCACCGCCCGGGATGCGGCGGCGGCCGGCTGGCAGGGGCTTCGCCCCGTTGTCTGGGACAACCGCGACTACGCCCTGGACCAGCCGTCGGCGGTGCGGGAGTTCGGCCGTCGGCTCCGGCAGGTCCTCGCGGGCGCGGACCTGCCGGTCGAGGCTGTCAAGGGCGAGGGCGGTGCCGGCCAGATCGAGGTCACCTTCCCGTACGGGGAGGCGCTGGCCGCGTGCGAGCAGCACGTGCTGTTCAAGCACGCCGCGAAGACGATCGCGGACGAAGCCGGTTTGACGGCGTCGTTCATGGCGGCCCCGTCCACCGGGGTCGGCAGCGGCCTGCACCTGCACGTCTCGCTGCACGACGTCGACGACCGGACAGTGCTGGCCTCCGACCCGGCCGACGGGACCGAACTGTCGGAGCTGGGCGAGCAGGCGGTGGCCGGGCTGCTGACCGCTCTTCCGCAGGTCGCTCCGTTGTGGGCGCCGTACGTGAACAGCTACAAGCGGCTCGCGGACCACTCCTTCGCCCCGGCCCGGCTCGCCTGGGGCCGGGACAACCGGACGTGCGCCGTGCGGGTGGTCGGCCACGGCCGCAGCCTGCGGTTGGAGGTCCGCCTGCCGGGCGCGGACGCCAACCCGATGCTCGCCCTGGCGGCGGTGCTCGCCGGTATCCGGCACGGCATCGAGGCTGGCCTCAAGCCCCCGCCCGCAGTCAGCGGCGACGCCTACGAGCACCCTGGTGCGCCGCTGGTGCCGCAGTCCCTGGAGGAGGCCGTCGGCGCGTTCAAGGCCAGTGCGCTGGCCGGTGAGCTGTTCGACGAGCCGGTAGTCGCGCACCTGGCACGCGTCGCCCGCATGGACCTGGAGCACCATGCCGCCCGCGTCACCGACGCCGAGCTGGAGCGCGGTCTCACCCAGGCATGAGCCCCGGGACGGCCGCGGCGCAACACCCCCGGGCCCGCGACCGTCCCGGGTGCCCCCCCCCCCCCGGGCCCCCCCGGGGGGGGACGCCGGAGGGGCACCCACCGA
>NZ_JBIWAP010000074.1:0-21117 GCF_044760075.1 Kitasatospora sp. NPDC098663
CACCATCGACCCGGCCGCGAAGGGCGTCACCGGCTCCACCGCCTACGACCCCTTCGGTAAGCCCACGGCGAGCGCCGGGGCCACCAACTCGCTCGGCTACCAGAGCGGCTGGACCGACCCCGCCTCCGGCGACGTCAACATGGCCGCCCGCTGGTACCGCCCCGGCAGCGGTACCTTCGCCTCCCGCGACTCCTGGCAGCTGGGCACCAACCCGTCCGTCCAAGGGAACCGGTTCACGTACGGCAACGGCGATCCGATCGACTCGACCGATCCGTCAGGGCACTGCCCCTTCTGCATACCGATTCTGATCCACGTCGTTGTCGAGGGCAGCATCTTGGCCTGGGAGCTCTACTCGGCGGAGCCGGCCCAGGGGCCTGGCGTTGACCGCACTCCGCCTCCCGGAAGCGACAAGTGGTCTGGCTACAACACCCGCTACTGCGAGAGTCACCCCTTCGTCAGGTCTTGTGGCGGCAGTGGCTGGCAAGGCAGCCCCTCGCCCACTACGTCCCCCGCCCCGCCCGTTGCCCCGGTGTTCAGTCCCGCCCCGACCGGTGGAGGAGGCCACAGCGGTGGTTCCGGTGCCCGCCGCAACCCGGCCCCGCACAGGCGCCCCAGCCCGCGCCAGCCTCCTGGCCCCACCTTGCCCAAACCCAAGCCGCCAACGGATACCCGCCCGATCAACGACAACGATCGCCCGCACGCTAACCCCGACCCGATCGACTTCTTCACCGACACCATCGTCACCGTCGGCACCGCCGTCGTCTCCAGCGTCGTCGTCGAAGGCGCTCCGGTCGTCGTGGGCACCGCCACTGTCGTGGGGTCCGGTATCGTCGCTGGCACCGATGCCCTGTTCGACCTGGCGGACGAGCTGTTCCCGGACCCGGCTCCCACACCGCGGCCGAGGCCGGTGCCCGCGCCGGAGGACGACTCTGGCGACTGTCGAGCCTTGGGCGGCGGGTGGCGCACGTACCAGCCGGTCGATAAGTCCGGTCGCGCCCAAGGCGCG
This sequence comes from Kitasatospora sp. NPDC098663, assembly GCF_044760075.1. NCBI lineage: Bacteria > Bacillati > Actinomycetota > Actinomycetes > Kitasatosporales > Streptomycetaceae > Kitasatospora > Kitasatospora sp. NPDC098663. The sequence goes on from NZ_JBIWAP010000074.1 coordinate 1,007, forward strand.
GAGGCGTGCTTGACCAAGGACTTCATCGACAACAACCGAGGAACCGGTACCAAGTCGTCAGGGGACAAGTACGGTGACGATGCGGTGACTCCGCCCGGGTACACGTGGGCAGCGATCTACGCGACCAGCACGCTCGGGAACCCCGGGAAGGCGTGGAAGTGGCGCAACAACTGTCACCTGCTGGCTGGCTCGCTCGGTGGGAGCGGAACGAACTACGAAAACCTCGCTACTTGCTCCCGTACGGCGAACTCGACGAACATGGACAAGGCCTGGCCGCCGCACCGAGGTCCGAACATGGCCTTCTACGAAAGTCGGGTGAAGATGCTCCTGGACTCGGACCCTACTGCGGTCATCCACTACAAGGTGACTCCGAAGTACGCCGGAAGCAGGATCGTTCCGACCGATTTCCACATGCAGGCCACCCTGTACAAGCCGGGCGTCGGCACGATGAACTTGTTCGAAGCGGACGTGGCCAACGAGATGTACAGAGTGAAGGACGGACAGTGGTACAACCTGGGCAAGAACGCCCCGACACAATGGGAGCCGTAGAGTGAGTGACGATCAGTCCGCCGCGAGTGCCGCCATGGCGGGTATTGGAGAACTCCTGTCGTGCATCGGGCCGACCTGTGGCGACACCGTCGACTGGAATGCGGCGGAGAAGGTTTACAGGACATCCTTCCCCGTCGACTACCGGGCTTTCGTGGCCGCCTTCGGTAGCGGCTCGATCGAGGAGATGGTCGGCATCCTCATCCCCGCCGTCTCGTCAGACGAGCAGCAAGGGAACACGGTCTCGCGGCTCTCCGAGGTGGCGCTCGCGGACTTCTCGGTGAACCGGTGGAGTTCCGCCGACAGGGGTAGGCACCGGCTGGAGGACCTGCTCATCTGGGGGGAGACAGCTGCAGCTGACACCTTCTGCTGGATCACGTCGGATCCGGATCCGGACCGATGGCCAGTCGCCGTCTACTCGCGCGGGGACCTTGAGTGGTCGGTGTATCCGTGTGGGATGGTCGAGTTCCTGCTCAAGCTGCTGCGCAACGAGTGGCCGAAGTGGCCGATCAGTGACGACTCGCTCCAGGACGTGGAGGATCCGCGCTTCCTGCACGACAAGGACGAGGCCGCGGGACGGGAGTCGGGGGACGACCCCTGGGAGTAGCCGGGGCGTTGTCGGCGTCTGCTGTCAGTGCGGTCGGTGATGGTTGCTTGCGCGGTGGAAGATCGTCCATCGTGGGTCGGCGGGGCAGGGAGCGCGTGGTGACTCGGATTGGTGTGGAGGCCATGCGGTTGCGAGGGGTGCCCGAAGGGGTCACACACGGACCGAGCCGGGATTCGAGCCGTCCGAACTCCTCGACGGCGCTGTCGAGGGCGTCCTGCGGGTCCTCGACCTGGAGGCCTTCGCCAGCGAGAGCCACCTCTGGCCGATACGGGTGGACGACGGGCACATGGGCAGTCTGTTGGAGTAGTGGATGGGCGATCAGGGTGATCGGGGTGGATAGTTGAGCGACAGCGGGTCCGTGCGGGCGTTGGTACGGGTGGTGTGGCGGCGGAAGGAATTGGTGCTGCTGCCGGGGGTTGCGCTGGCGGTGGTGGGTGGGCTGCTTTGGCTACTGATCTGGGCGGAGGCTCGGGTCGGGGGGAGTGTGCTGCTGGGGGTGGTCGGGGTAGTGGTGCTGGCCGTGGTCGCCACGTTCCTGAACGCGGTGATGCTCATCGCGGCCGATGACGCTCTGTGGGGTCGGCCGGTGGCGATCAGGAGCTGTTACGCGCGGGCGGCCGGGCGGTGGCGGGCGATTGCGGGGTGGGCGCCGGTCGGTGCCTTGGGAGTCGTCGGCGCGATGTTGCTGGTCGGGATGGCGTGGTCGCTGGCGAGCTATCTGGTGCTGCCGGCGGTCGTTCTCGACGGGGTCGGGGTCCGCGAGGCGCGGCGGCGGGCCCGGGAGTCGTACCGGAGGGATCGCGGGCGGTTCACGGAGGGCTCGGGTGCGGTGACGGCGCCCGTGCTGGTGACGTTGCTGCCCTCCTTGGTGATGTTCGCTGCGGGTCTTACCCTGCCCGGCCGGGGTCTCGGGGTGCTGCTCATGGGTGGCGCAGCTCTTTGTCTGGGAGTGGGGGTGACGGCGTCCGCGAGCCTGTATGGGGTGTTCCGCGTGCGGCTGTACCTGGAGTCGAAGGGGGCGGCCGCGCCGGAGCCGGCGTTCCATGTGTCGCCGGTGCAGTAGCAGAGGGCGCGGGTTGGCAGCCGAGTTGATCGGCTGCCGCCCTGGTGCCGTGCTCGGCTCAGTCGGGCAAGTGTGGGGGCGGGCCCCGGATCAGGGCTTGAGGATGAGGCGGACGGGGGTTGCCCTCCTTGCGTTCCAGGGTCTGCACCGGTGGCCTTCTCGAGGATCTGCAGCGCAGGTTTTCCGGCAGTGGCCACGAGCTCCCGCATTGGCAGGATAACTATCGCCGCGACGCCGAGCAGTATGGCTCCGGGTCCTACATCGGCGGCTGAGCGGCCTGCCCCGTTCCGCAGCGCCACCGACAAGGTGGCGAGCAGTGCCGACATCGCCGCGCATGCACGCAAGTTCAGCTACAAGCCGGCTGGCCTGGCGGTCCAGCAGGTCGAGCCGGTCGCCGCCGGGCAGACGATCACCACGTCCTTCGGCTACGACATCGGTGGGGGCAAGTCCCGGTGGACCAACGGCAAGAACACCTCGGTCGACTACACCTACAACTCCCTCGGGCCTCCCGAATCGGCCGTCGAGCCGCCGGCCACCGCGCATGCCCCCACCCCACCCTGCCCCGGCCCAAGCCGCCAACGGATGCCCGCCCGATCAACGACAACGACCACCCTCACGCCAACCCCGACCCGATCGACTTCTTCACTGCCGCCGTCGGCACCGCCACCGTCTCCAGCGTGGTGGTCGAAGGCGCCCCGGTCGTCGTCGTCACCGTCACCACCGTCGGCGCCGGCATCGTCGCCGGCACCGACGCCGCGATCGATCTCGCCGGTGACCTGCTCACCGAGCCGAGGCCCACGCCAATCCCGGCCACGGACCCCCGCCGATTCCATTTCCGCTTCCGATTGGCCGCACCGGGGGCAGGACTCGTGAGGACGACGAATCCTGTGGCGAAGGCGACAGCGCCAACGTGCACGGCAACATCACCTATCTGCCGAGGGAGCGCTTCCGTCCGGGGCGGGAAGGTGCCGTGCTACGGGCACCCATGGAGCTTCCAGGGTTCCAGTTGGATGGCGATGCCCGTTCTGCTGTCGTTCCGCCGCTCCCTTGTGGTGCTCGTCCTGGGGCTCACAGCGGCCGACCAGGGGCTCGGGGTGCTGCTGATGAGCGGCGCGGCGCTGTGTCTGGGCGGTGGTGTGGCGGTGACGGCAAGTCTGTTCGGTTTGTTCCGGGTGCGGCTGTACCGGGAGGCGACGGGGTGGGAGCCGGAGTAGCGCGTAGAGCCAGTGATCCATGTCTCGGCCGTCAAGTAGCGGCACGTGCCTGTGGCGGTCCGGCGGTTCTCGGCGGCACGCCTGTGTCCATCGCACGCGGGGATCCGGGCGCCGCTGAGCACGACCCGGATTCCCCACGTCGTCGGGGACGGCGCCGGATGACGCACGCGCTCGGCTGCTCCTACTTGGAGTCGACCCGGCCGAGCGGGTCGGCGTCGGCCGCCAGCGCGTCGCATGCCGTCTGCCAGGCGGGGTCGCCGGGGTGGAGCGCGGTGCGCAGGTAGGCCCAGGTGAGCCGTTGGAGCAGCGCGACCCGTACGGGGTTCTCGTCGGTGGTCTCGGCGACGTCGTATCCGGAGATCCCGCCGAGCCCGTGCTCCGCGTCGAACAGGGTGAGCAGCGACTTGGGGCCGGGGGAGAGGGTGTACGGATCGGTGTGCCAGTCCGGGCCCCGGACCGTCAGGTGGGCGGAGGCGTCCTTGTCCCCGGCGACCACGAGCGCGGGCGTCGTCATCCGGGAGAAGTCCGGGGTCGAGAGGAAGGGGTAGTTCTCGGCCACCAGCGGGGTGAGGGCGTCACCTCCCCTGCCGGGTGCGGCCAGGAGGACGCCCGCCGTGATCCGGGGCTCGGCCAGGTCCACCGCCGTCCCGTCGTCGGGGTCGGTGAGCCGGGCGCCGAGCAGCAGGCTCGCGGTGTGCCCGCCCATCGAGTGCCCGGCGACGGCGACCCTGCCGTGGTCCAGGCGCCCGAGGAGTTGGGGGGCGGCGGCCTCGATCGCGTCGAGCCGGTCGAGGATGCGCGTCATGTCCTCGGCCCGGGACCGCCAGTACATGGGTGCCCCGGGGGTGTCGGGGGCGAGGTCCAGCGTGGTCGAGCTGAGATGGGTGGGCTGGATCACGGCGAAGCCGTGCGCGGCCCAGAAGTTGACGAGGGGGGCGTAGCCGTTCAGCGAGGAGAGGTTGTTCGAGTGGCCCTGGCCGTGGGAGAGGAGGACGACCGGCAGGTCGGTCCCGGTCACCGGCGCGGAGATCCGCACCTCCAGGTCCACGGCCCGGCCGGGCACCGGCAGGACGACCGGGCTGACGGAGAGGACGGGGACGGGGGCGGGCGGGCCGAAGGTGTCGGCCGGGTGCGTCGATTCGCTCATGGTGCGTATGTCCCTTCAGGGGCCTCTCCTCGTCGGGCCTGAGCGGCCGGCGGCGGGCGAGGCGGTCGGGAGCGTCCGGTTTCGGCTAAGCTGAAACCGGAACCTTGTTCCACTTACTATACGGAACAGTGTTCCGCTTAGTCAACGGTCAACGGTCGACGGCTGTCGGAAGGAGAACGTCGTGTCCACTGCGGGCCAGTCCGGAGAGACCCAGCCAGGAGAGACCCCGCCCGGGGAGCAGCCGGCCAGGGGAAGGCGGGCCGACGCGCAGCGCAACCGGCAGACGCTGCTGGCCGCCGCCGCCGAGGTGTTCGTCTCCTCCGGCGTCGACGCGCCGATCCGCGAGATCGCGGCCAGGGCGGGCGTCGGAACGGGGACGATCTACCGCCACTTCCCGACCCGCGCGGATCTCGTCGTCGCCGTCTACCGCCACCAGGTCGAGGCCTGCGCCGAAGCCGGCCCGGCCCTGCTGGCCGAGGCCGACTCCCCGCTCGCGGCACTTCGCCAATGGGTCGACCTCTTCGTCGACTTCCTGGTCACCAAACACGGACTCGCCAACGCGCTGCAATCGGACGGCAGCGGCTTCGACGCGCTGCACGCCTACTTCCTCGACCGCCTGGTGCCCGTCTGCGCCCAACTGCTCGCCGCCGCGGCCGAGGCCGGCGAGATCAGGCCCGGAACCCAGGCCTACGAACTGATGCGCGGCATCGGCAACCTCTGCGCCGGCCGCGACGGCGACCCCCGCTACGACCCCCGCCGCCTGGTCGACCTGCTCCTCCGGGGCCTCCGGCGACCCCCGTCATCCTGACGCGCCGAGGGCCCTCCGAAACCGCGAGCTCCCCGGCTCGGCCCGTCCTGGCCGGCATGGCGTGGATGGCCCCGATCACGGCGTCGGGGCCATCGAAGGTGCGCCAGGCCAAGTCACCCACCACCGACGACCGACCTTCGCCGCTACGGGACGACCACCAGTCCTCGCCCCGCCCCGCCCCCGGTCGATCCGACCACCCCCCCCACCACCCCCGGGGGCTCCCCCCCCACCACCCACACCAGGGCGCACCCCCGAGCCGTGTTGAACCCACGACGCCCGCCGCGCCGACCGGTACCAAGGCCGTCAACGGCTCTACCTGCCAACGCTGACCCGCCCGAACAGCCCGATGTCCGAGCTCAGCCGGCAGCACAAATCCCCAGCCACAGAGCCTCCTTGCCGATCTCCTGACGTCGTCCGCACGCCGTCGAGGCGCTATGCTTTGGGCAGGCGACCACGCTCGCCGTTACGTCGGACCCGGGCTTCTCCCGCAGCCGCCCGGGGTTGAGGGCGCAAAGTGCCGTCGGGCGCGCGTGGTGCAGAACTGCCGTTCCTCCTATGGGGCGCAGTGGGCGGGAGCACTGAGTCGCGCCCACCGGGAGCCGGACATGACGCTCGACAGGGATATCGTTACGCTCGCACGCCGAATCCAGTGCGAGTCCGGGGGCACGATCCCCTTCCGGCAGGCGTGGTTGACCGCCGCGCGCGAGTTGGGCGGGCTGCCCGTGCACACCATGACTGCCGAGGAGCGGATCCCGCTCCGCATCCAGTACACCGCGGAGAGCGAGGCCGCCGCCCGATCTGCAGTCAGCAGCGACACCCACGGGCTCGGCCTGGACCACTGCTCGGACGACCAGCGTGCTTTTCGGGCCCTGCTGGCGCTCGCGCTGTTCAATGAGAACGTGTACAGCGGCCCGACTGCGAGGTGGGGCTACGCGGTCGTCGCCTCGTACGACCCGGTGATGTCGCCCCGCCGCGACCAGTTGGTGATGGTGGCGGAGCGTGCCCCGGAGAACGTGGCCACCAGACTGCTGGCCACCAAGGGGACCGGTTCGCGCGGTATCCCCGGACTGCGACACGAGGTCAGCTACACGTGCCACGGGCAGCACTCTCTCTGCCTGCGCCATCTGCCCACCGGTGCACTGCTAACCATCACCGGTGACCCAGCCGGGTGCCGACGCGGCAACAGGCGCAGTCGTGTGCCCCTGCACTCCTATTTCACGGTGGACTACGACCTCACTGGGCACGAACGCCGCGCCCTGGCATCGGTTCCCCCGATCTCGCGGGACGCCACCACTCTGCTGGCCGGTCTCGTCTCCCGCTACAACCTGGTTGACCGGCGCGGCCGCTGGGCGACCAGTCTGTCATGGGACCCTCTGCAGCGCCCCGGAGTGGAACGCAGGAAGGACCCGGAGGTGATCCGGCACGGTGCCGTACGTCGGCTCTGGGGTGCGGAGGACTCGTGGACGTTCCGCTGGACCGGCTATCCCGAACCCTATGACCTGGCGTTGGCCCTGACCCACCGGGAGGCTGGAATCAGGGGCGCGGGATTCACCCGGCACGGCGACGCCTTCCGGGTGGCGCTGGGCACCGCCACGCTCGAACTGCGTGACGGGAAGGGCTGATCCGTGCCGTTCCTCACCGACCACCCGGGATCCGCGCCCGTTATGGTGGCCGCCGTCATCCTCGGAGTCCTCCGCTTTACGTTCCCGCAGGACTCCCGCCACCGTCTGGAGCTGTGGAAGGCATTCCTCGAACACCGGCGTCGGCGCTGGCACATGACGGAGCGCCGCCGTACGACTGAATGGTCTGGAAAGCCTGGGCGGTCGGATCACCCTGTTGGAGCGGCGCGACGCGGCGGTCACCGATCGCGGCGCGCGGACATCAGCCGACCGGCATCCGGCCGGTGCTGTTCACTTGACAGGTGAACGGCACCGGCAGGCCCACCGCTTGAGGCCAACCATCCGAGGTGGCGAAGCGCTCGTCTTCGGCGAGGAGTCGGTCTGGAGCGGCCACCGGTGACGAGGGCGATACGAGGGGTGTCAGACATTCTCATCTTCCTTTTGTCACAGTCTGGTTCGGAATGCGCGGGGTGGCAGGAGAGGCGTCGGTGAGCCGCTAGCGTCGAGGGTAGGCCGCCCCGGGACGAGCGGGCGGGTGCGTCGACGGATCGGAGCCACCGTGGTCCCCATGACCCTGCAAGAGATCGCCGAGGCCGTCGGGGGCGCTCTGCACGACGTCCCTGACCCGGCCGCGGTGGTGGACCGGCCAGGGGTCATTGACTCGCGGCTGGTGGAGCCGGGGGCGCTGTTCATCGCGCTGGCGGGTGAGCACACCGATGGGCACCGGTTCGCCGGGGCCGCCGTCCGCGCCGGGGCAACCGCTGTGCTCGCGGCTCGGCCGGTGGGGGTGCCGGCGGTCGTGGTGGCGGACGTCCAGGACGCGATGGGCGCGCTGGCCCGTGCGGTGCTCGGCCGGCTGAAGGCGCCGACCGTGATCGGGCTGACCGGGTCGGCCGGGAAGACCAGCACCAAGGACCTGCTGGCCCAGGTGCTGGAGACCATGGACACCACGGTGGCCACGCCGCTGTCGTACAACGGCGAGATCGGCTTGCCGCTGACCGTCTTCCGGGCGGATGAGAACACCCGTCTGCTGGTGCTGGAGATGGGCTCGCGGGGCGCCGGGCACATCAAGTACCTGACGGGGATCGTCCCGCCGAAGGTTGGCTTGGTGCTGAACGTCGGGACTGCGCACGTGGGCGAGTTCGGGGGCGGGAAGGAGTCGATCGCCGTCGCGAAGGGCGAACTCGTCGAGGCCCTGCCCACCGACGGCTTGGCGGTGCTGAACGCCGACGACCCGTACGTCATGTCGATGGCGTCGCGCACCGTCGCGCCGGTCCTGACCTTCGGGGTGGAGGCCGGGGACGTGCGGGCCGGCGACGTCGAGTTGGACGGCACCGGGCGGCCGTCGTTCACCCTCACGCATCGGGGCGAGAGCGCCCCCGTGCAGCTGGGGCTGCACGGTGCCCACTACGTGTCGAACGCGACGGCCGCCGCCGCGGTGGCGATCGGCCTGGGCGCGAGCGTGCGGCAGGCGGCGGATGCGCTGACCGGTGCCCGGCAGCTGACGCTGGGCCGGATGGACGTCACCGAGCGGCCGGACGGCGTGACGGTGATCAACGACGCGTTCAACGCGAACCCCGATTCGATGGCCGTCGCCCTCGCTGCGCTCACTGCCATGGCCGGCGGCGGGCGCAGGACGGTGGCGGTGCTGGGCGAGATGCGGGAGCTGGGCGAGGAGTCCAAGGCCCACCACGCGGAGCTGGGCCGGATGGTGGCCCGGAACGGTGTCACGGACCTGATCGCGGTCGGTGGCGCGGAGGCCGCTCTGGTGCACGCGAGCGCGGTCGACGGCGGAGTGGTGGCGGCGTTGGTCCCTGACCGGGACGCCGCCCTCGCCCTGCTGCTGACCTACCTCAAGCCCGGAGACGTGGTGCTGGTGAAGGGCTCCCACAGCGTCGGGCTGGAGGACACCGCGATGCGGCTCGCCAAGCCCGACGCCATGGGTATCACCGGCTGACTACGCGGCCCGGACCGCCGCCGGCGCCTCGGCCAACCGCAGCAGGACCGCCTGTCCGACGCGACCGGCGGTTCCGGTGCCCATCGTCACCACCAGGTCGCCGGGCCCGGCCAGCTCGGCGACCACGTCCGCCACGTCGCGCCCGTCGCTCGCGGTGTGGGCCCGGCCGCCGTAGGCGGTGACCTGTGCGGCCATCGGTGCGGTGCTGATCCCGGTGAGCGGGGACTCGACCGAGGCGTGTACGTCGAGGAGGACGACCTCGTCGGCCGCCGCGAGCCGGCGGCCCATCTCCTCACCGAGGGCGGCGGTGCGGGTCCAGCCGGTGGGCTCGAACACCGCGATCACCCGGCCCTCGGTGAGCATCCGAGCAGTGGCCAGGTCGGCGGTGATCTCGCTCGGGTGGTGGGCGTAGGAGTCCAGCACCGTGACCCCGCCGTGGGTGCCGGTGGTGGTGAGCCTGCGCTTGATGCCCTGGAAGGCGTTGATGCCAGCCGCCAGGTCGGCGGGTTCGGCACCGAGCACCCGGCCTGCCGCGAACGCGGCGGCGGCGTTCAGCGCGTTGTGCCGGCCGGGGACGGCCAGGGTGAACTCGTGCCACGACCCGTCCGTGTCCTGCACGGTGACGTGGCTGGCCGTTCCGTCCCACAGCACGCGCAGCACCCGCACGTCGGCGTCCTTGGCCTCGCCGACCGTGATCACGCGCGGGCCGGGCGCCGCCTGGAGGCGCTCGGTCAGCAGCCGGGCGCCCGGGTCGTCGGAGGAGGCGACGAGGACGGAGCTGTTGCGGGCCAGGCGCTCGAAGACGTCCAGGACGTCGTTCAGGTCGACGTACTGCTCGGGGTGGTCGTCGTCCACGTTCAGGACGACGGCGACCTGCGGGTGGTAGCGGCCGGCGGTGCGGTCGCTCTCGTCCGCCTCGGCGACCAGGAGGCCGCCGAGGCCCTGGTGGGCGTTGGGGCGGCCGACGGGGGTGCCGCCGATGGCGTACGAGGGGTCGAGGTGGGCGAGGGCGGCGCTGAGGATGCCGGTGGTCATGGTCTTGCCGTGGGTGCCCGCCACGGCGACCGACTGCTCGGCGGTGGCGATCAAGTGCGCGAGCACGTCCGAGCGGTGCACCACCGGGATACCGGTGCGGCGGGCGGCGGCGACCTCGGGGTTGCTCGGGGTCACCGCGCTGGACCACACGAGAACGGTGGCGTCGGCGGGCAGGTCGCCGGCGGTGTGGCCGATGGCGACGGCGGCACCGGCGTCCTCCAGCTCGCGCAGGGCGGTGGTGTCGCTGGTGTCGGAGCCGGACACGTGGCTGCCGCTCTCCAGCAGGAGGCGGGCGACGGCCGACATGCCGGCGCCGCCGATGCCCACGAAGTGCGGGCGGGTGAGGTCGATGGGGCCGTCGCGGACGGGGACGATCACGTTCCTGGTTTCCATGCTGTTCACTCCAGTTCGGAGTCCAGCCCGTGATGGGCGATGGGTGGAAGGGCGCTACGCGTAGGTGCCGCTGTCCGGCGCCGAGTTGGCAGCCGGGTGAGCACCGATTCGGGCCGAGTCGAAGTCGTCAGGCACGGCTAACTCCTCACGACAGAGGGGGAGATGGTGGTCTGGTGCTGCCGGGCGCTTGGATTTCGTGCCCGATGGGGTAATAAGAGCCGGAGGCAGGACCGTGACGGGATGGTGAGCTAAGGTCACTCACGGTTCATTCATCACTCACTGGGGGCGGAGCGGATGGAGACACAGGCCGACCACGACGCGGTCGACCAGGCCGTGGAGGCGTTCGCCGCCGAAGTCGCCCACTGGCGCGAGGTGCGCGGACTCTCCAAGCGCGCGCTGGCCGGAAAGATGCGCTTCGACCCGTCGTACGTCAGTCACATGGAGTCGGGCCGCCATAAGCCGACCGAGGAGTTCGCCCGTCTCGCCGATGAGACCCTCAACGCCGGGAAGGCCATCTGGCGGCGCTGGCTCGACTACGACGCTGCCCGCTCCCGCAACCGCACCCCGGCCTCGCCGCCGCTGCCTCGCCGCGCCGAGCAGCCGTACGCCTCCGGGGCCGCGATCGTGGTCGAGCATGATGAAGCCGCGCTCCAATTCGACGGCTCCACCTACCGGTTGACCATGCGACGCCGCCTACGGAACACCGGCGCCGAACCCGTCACCCGCTACCTCATCCGCATCGCCGTCGACCGCTACCCCGGTGAACCCGAGCGCTCCAACGCCCACTACCGTGAGCACCCGCTGACCTGGGACGAGCTGGCGCTCGCCGCATCGTGCCAGGGCGAGGACATGCGGTGGCAGGCCAAGCACGACCGCGATGCGTTCAAGGAGGTCTGGCTCCTGTTCGACAATGAGCACGGCCGCTTCCCGCTCTACCCGGGCGAGGCGACCTGGATCGAGTACGCCTACAGCGTTGGCGCCGACAAGTGGGGCCACTGGTTCCAGCGCGCCGTCCGCCTGCCCACCGAACACCTCGCCGTAGGCCTCGACTTCCCCGCCGCCCTCGACCCGGTCGTGTGGGGCACCGAGACTTCCATGACTGCCGAGGCCGTGCCCCTGCGCACCGCTGTCAGCCGCCGCGACGAGGGCGAACGGCGGCACTTCGCCTGGGCCACCGACGACCCGCCGCTGCACGCCCGCTTCCGCCTCGAATGGCGCTTCCGCGCCACCGTCAACAACCCGCAACGGACCAAGGAGACCAGGTGATCGAGGTGCGGCCCAGCCAGCAGATGCAGTCCCTCGGCGTGATCCAACAGGGCACCCCCATCCTCAACCGCCCCGCCGAACCCTTCGACCTACCCTCCGAGCGCGCCGCCGCCCAGGCCGTGATCGACGAACTGTTCACCGCCGTCGACCGGATCGGCCGCGTCCACTCCTTCGCCAAGGGCATGGGCCTCGCCGCCCCACAGATCGGCATCCCCCGAGCCGCCGCCCTCGTCCTGCCCCCGACCGCCGTCACCGACCCGATCATCCTGCTCAACCCGAAGGTCACCGCCGTCTCCGACGAGACCGACGAACAGTACGAGGGCTGCCTCAGCTTCTTCGACGTCCGCGGCATGGTCCCCCGCCCGCTCCGCATGGACGTCACCGCCACCACCCTCGACGGCAGCATCGCCACCGTCACCTACGAGTTCGGCCTCGCCCGCCTCATCGCTCACGAGATCGACCACCTCGACGGCCTGCTCTACACCGACCGCATGCACCCCGACGTCCGCCCGATCCCGGTCGAGAAGTACCGAGGTACTGGCTCGACTTGGGCCTACTGACATCCGGGGGCATGCCACTTCGCACAATGTGGCCGGCCTGGGGTTGGCCCGGGCCGGCCACATCCGACTGGGCGTCAGAGTGGCGGTTCATGAGTCAATGCGGCTGAATTCAGAGGCACTTGCGTGGGTGGCCGACAATCAGGCCGCGCCCGGCAGGAGGGCCCGGTATCGCGGCAGTGCATGTCACCGGGTGGCGGCGGCCTCGTAGAGGGTGCGGATCAGGCGGTCGTTCTCCGGGCCGGCGGCGGCGGGGAAGGGGGTGCGGCGGCGGGTGTAGCCGTAGGCGATGCCGTTGCGCGGGTCGGCGAAGGCCTGCTGGCCGCCCGCGCCGCTGTGGCCGAACGAGCCCTGGCCGAGCTGCGGGTAGTACTCGGAGGTGGCGTGGAAGCCGATGGTGAAGGCCTTCTGCTCGCCGAGGACCACGTCGTGGCCGATGGACTGGATCTGCCCGGCCAGCGCGAGCGTCTCCGGCTTGAGCAGGGGGGCCGTGCCGTCGACCGGTCCGATCGCGACGGCGTACATCCGGGCCAGGCCGCGCGCCGAGGCCGTCCCGCCGAACGAGGCCGTCCCCGAGGTGCGGACGGCCGGGAAGTTGGGCAGCTCCCACACCTCCGGGTTCTGCGGGTGATGGCGGTTGAAGGCGATGCCGGACAGGCTGTTCGGGGCGCTCGCGGACGCGGTCAGCGCGGCCAGCCGCTCGGGAGTGACCACCATCGGCCGGGCACTGAGGAACCGCGGTTCGTGCTCCTGCGGCAGCCCGAGGTGGAAGTCGACCCCGTACGCGTCGCGCACCCGCTCGGCGAACAGCTCCTGGACGCTGCGCCCGGTGGCACGGCGCACCACCTCGCCGCTGAGCGCCCCCATGACCAGCGCGTGGTAGCCGAACGCGGTGCCCGGCCGCCAGTAGGGGCGCTGCGCACCGAGGCGCTCGGCGACGATCCGGTCGTCGGCGAGTTCCTCGATCGTGAACCCCGTGTCCGCGCCGACCAGGCCGGCCCGGTGCGCCAGCAGCTCGCGCAGCGTCACGTCCCCCTTGCCCTCCAGCGCGAACTGCGGCCAGTAGTGGCCGACTTTCTGCTCCAGGTCCAGCACGCCTTCCTGGACGAGGGACGCGACGACCAGGTGCGTGGCGCCCTTGGACGCGGAGTACGCGCCGAACAGTGAGTCCGCGGTGGTTTCCGGGCCCGTCCACAGGTCGACGACCCGTTCCCCGTGCCGGTAGGCGACGAGCTGCGCGGCGTGGTCGCCGCCCTCCCCGGCCGCGACCGCGGCGAACTCCGCACGGACCGACTCGAATCCTTCGGCCACCGTGCCCCGCACCACGTTCTCCTCCATCAGCGCTTCCTCCCGGCTCGATCACGACAGGGACGTCGACGGGCGGCCACGACCGCAACCCACCTGGCCGCCCGTCGACTGCATCCTTCCCACCGAGGCGCCCGCGTGACCACGACGGGCGGTCCTGTCGTGCACACCTCGCCTCGGGCCCGGCCGGCCGCGTTGAGATGGTCCGGCGGAGTGACTATCTTCGTGAGGTGAGTGAACGTGTGATGCAAGAGCCCACCCTGATGGTGCTGACCGCCCTCGCGGACGCGCCCCGGCACGGATACGCCATCGCGCAGGAGGTCAAGGCGATGACCGGCGGCCGGGTCGCGCTGCGTACGGGCGCGCTGTACGGGGCCCTGGACCGGCTGCTGGCCGACGGCCTGATCGACATCGACCGCGAGGAGATCGTCGACGGCCGGGCCCGGCGGATCTTCACCCTGTCCCCGGCGGGGCGGGAGCGGCTCGCGGTGGAGGCCGAGCGCCTGGCCGCGGCGGCGAAGGAGGCCACCCGCCGCCTGTCCGTCGCCAAGCCGCCGGCGGCCTCCGCATGATCGAGCGCGTCCTGCGGCTCTATCCCGCCGCCTACCGCCGGGCCCACGGCGCGGAGATCGTCGCGACCTTCCGCGAGATGACCGCGGGTGAGCCGCTGGGCTCGCGGCTGCGGGAGGGCGCGGGTCTGGCGGCGCACGCGATGAGGATGCGGATGGGGCTGGGCACGGCCGCTCCCGTCGCGAAGGTCCTCGCGCTGGCGTACCCCTTCGCGCTGGCGGCCTCGGCCGCCGCCTGCGGCCTGCACCTGCTGAGCTGGTACGCCGACGTCGTCTCCTCGCCCGCCCCGTTGGGGGTGCGACTCGGAACCGACCTGTCGGGGGCGTGGGGCGCGCTGCTCGTCTCGTCGCTGGTCGTGGTCGCGGGGTCGGTGACGGCGCTGGCCGGCCGGTGGCGCCTCGGGGTGCCCTGTGCGGTGGCCGGGCTGCTCTCCTTCGCGGCGGCCGCGGTGGTCAGCGGGCGGGCGTTCGGCGACCCGGTGGTCACCCCGGCCGCGATGGTCCTGGCGGCGGCCGTGCTGCTCGCCTGCCCGCAGGACCGGCGGGCGGAGGGCGTCGCGGCGGGGCGGGCGGGCGCGGCCGGTGCCGTGGTCGCGCTCGTGGTGGTGCCGCGGGCGGTCATCGCCTCGCACGGGGTGCCGTGGGTCAGTACCGACTACGGGTGCTGGCCGCTGGTCGTCCTCGCCGCGACCGGTGTCGCGCTGACCTGGTCCAGCGGATCGCGGGGCGGCCGCGAGCTGGCGGCGATGGCCCTGGCCTCCCCGCCGCTGCTCGCCCAGGCCTACACGGTGGCGTGGGGGGAGGCGGCTGTCGTGGCGTGCCTGGCGGCCGCGCTGCCGGCCACCGCGGTGGCCGCCGGGCTCGCCGGCCGCCTGAAGCGAAGCGGTCGCGTCCTGCGGTGAACGGCCTGACGACCCGACTGAATCGGCGGCGGTCGGATCAACGGAACCGTGGTCATCGGTGAGAACGGTCATGACTCCGTCGGCGCCAGTGCGCTGACCCGGTTCTCGTACTCACGACGGGCCTTGCGCCGGGCCGGGTTCACCATGAACCCCCGGGGCCACGCCACGCGTCGAACGGACCTACGCCCTGGAGGAGATCGCACAGGCCCACGCCCACTCCGAGCGCGGACACGCCCGGGGAAAGATCGTCACTCTCATCTAGCGCCGCGCAGGCGCGCCGCCGCGCAGGCGTGGTCGTGCGCGGTCTGCCGGCGCTCGACGTACGCCAGGGACCTCCCGGAAGCTATGTGCGGTTCGCCGCCTGCTTTCCGAACCCGGCCGAGCGGCATGCTCCGGCGGACGCGGTGTGGCGGAGGCGGTCGGGGGCGATGTGCCGACGCCGGCCGTGATGCAGGCCCGGGCGCGAGGTGGTCCGGCCCATTAGTCCGTTTGACGTAGCATTCCGTTCGACGGACTATTGGGGTCTGTGCGAGAGGATGCCCATGCCGTTCACCCTGGCCCACCCGGCGGCCGTACTGCCGTTGCTGCGGAGGCCCTTCAGCCGGGCCGCGTTGGTCGCCGGAGCCGTCGCACCGGACCTGCCCTACTTCGTCGGCACCACGGGACTGCCCGTCAGTGCGCAGTCCTGGTACGAACCCTTCGTCAACGCGACGACCTCGCACAGCGCTCCGGGCGCTGTCACCGTCGCCCTGCCGTACGCCCTCGCCCTGTGGGGACTGCTCCGCGCCGGTCATCGCCCCCTGGCGTCCCTGCTGTCGGTGCCTGTGCCCGTCACTTCGTCGCGGCGGCTGCGCACTGCCGGCGAGTTGGCGCGGCGAGCCGGGTGGATCGTGCTGTCCGCCCTGATCGGTGTCGCCACACACCTGGTCTGGGACGCCTTCACCCACGTCGACGGCTTCGTGGTCACCCGTACGCCCTGGCTCGACTCCACGCTGGTGGGCGGCCTCACCTGGGCACGGGCGTTGCAGCACGCGAGCACGGTCGGCGGCCTGGCCGCCGTCGCGGTGTACGTGTGGCCGAGGCGGGCCCGATTCCTCGCCGGTGAGGGCCGGGTGAAGTCCGGCAGCGCAATCCGGCGCCCTGTCCTCCTCGCCATGGCCCTGGTCGCGCTCGTCGGAGCCGTCGCCCACGCCTGGCGGTGGCACGCCGGCCCGGAGGCGGCGACCGACGGGCTGCCGCTGGGCGCCGTGGTCGAAGGGGTGCTGTCCGACGCGGCGAAGGGCGCGGGCGCCGGCCTGATCGGCAGCCTGACCCTGTACGTCCTCGTGTGGTGGAGTCGGCGCGCCCTCGCGGCAACCCGCTTCCACCGGGGCAGAGTTGGCGCAGGGCTCCCGGGCCCGCAGGGGGAACGCGGGGCCGTTCACCGACAATCGGACCACCAGGCGCAGGCCGATGGCCGGTTCGGTACAGGCCCAACCAGATGAGGGGAACACGTGCGTCCAGATCATGATCAGGATTCGCCGAGCTTCGCGCTACTCGGCACGCTGCGGGTCCGGCGCGCCGGCACGGACCTGCGCCTCGGCGGCCCGCGGCAGCGGTCGGTACTGGCCGCCCTGCTGCTGCGCCCGAACGCGGTCGTGACGGTCGACGAGCTGATCGCCGACCTGTGGGGCGACCACCCGCCCGGTGCGCCCGACACCACCTTGCGCACCTACATGTGGCAGCTGCGGAATCTGCTGGAGCCCGTGCGCACGGCGCCCAGGGTGCTGATCTCCCGAACGGGCGGCTACCGCCTGGCCGTCGAGCCGGACCGCGTGGACCTGTGGCGGGTCAAGCGCTTGCAGGAGCTGGCCGGCAGGTGTGCCACCGAGCGGCCGCAGGAGGCCCGGAACGCGCTGGGAGAGGCCCTGGCCCAGTGGCACGGGGAGCCGCTCGCCGGCCTGCCGGGGCCGCTCATGTGCCGCGAGCGGGAACGGCTTTCGAGGCTGCGCCTCACCCTCCTGGAGGAGCGCCTCGCCCTCGACGTAGCCCTCGATGTAGCCCTCGACGCGGCACTCGACGTGGCCCTCGACGCTCCCTCCGGCTACCTGCCGGAGCTGGCACAGCTGGCCGGTGACCACCCGTTCCACGAGCGCCTCCAGGAACTGCTCATCCGCGCACTGCGCCGGCAAGGGCGCACGTCCGAGGCGCGTGCGGTCTACGACGCGCTTCGATTGCGGCTGGCGGAGCAGCTGGGGATCGAACCGGCTCCCGTACTCACGGAGTTGTGTCACGATCTCGGTGTGGATGCCACCATACGATCGAGGGCCGCCGCACCCGGTCCGGACTTACGCCCTGACGTACCGCAACCGCCCACCCCGGCGGACCGCAGGGCCGACCGAAGCGCCGACCGCGCGGCCGGTGGTGGGGCCCTGGACCAACTCCCCCCGGTGCTGTCGCAGTTCATCGGGCGGCAAGACCACATTGCCGAAATCGGACAAGCACTGACCGGACGGACCAGCCCCGCACTGCGACTGGTGACCGTGACCGGGATGGCCGGGGTGGGGAAGACGACCCTCGCGGTGCGAGCCGCCCACATCGTGCGCCCGGACTTCCCGGACGGCCGGCTGTACGCGGACCTGCGCGGCGCCGACCTGGTGCCCGCGAACGCGTCCGACATCCTGGCGGACTTCCTGACAACGCTGGGTGTCCGGGCGGCAGTTGTCCCCAAGGACCTCGAAAGCAGGTCGGCGCTGTTCCGGACCGCCAGCGCGGGACGACGGCTGCTCATCCTCCTGGACAACGCACGCGACGAGGCCCAGATCCAGCCGCTGCTGCCCGGCTCGTCGGACTGCGCGGTCATCGTCACCAGCCGCACGGTGCTCACCAGTGTGCCGTCGGTCCTGCACGTCGCGCTGGACGTGTTCAGCGAGCCCGAGGCGATCGGCCTGCTCGACTCGGTCATCGGCGCGGCGCGCCGGTCCGAACAGGGCCCCCAGGCCAGGATGCTGGTCGATGCCTGCGGCCGGCTCCCGCTGGCCGTACGGATCGCCGCGGCCCGGCTCGCCGCCACCCCGGACCAGCCGATCGCCGAGCTCGTCCGGAGCCTGGCCGACGACCGCGAGGGCATCGACGCCCTGCGCACGGGCGACCTGGCGATCGAGCAGGTCTTCGAGCTCAGCTACCGGCTGCTCCCACCACCCCTGGCCACGGCGTTCCGGATGCTCTCCTGGGCGGAGCCCGACCTCGGCCTGGCGTCGGCAGCCGCAGTCCTGGGCCTGGCGGAGTACCAGGCGGAGCGGCTCGCGGAGTCGCTGGTGGACCAGGCGCTGCTGGAGTCGACGGGCTCCGGGCGCTACCGCTACCACGACCTGGTGCGCGCCTTCGCCCGCCGGGCGTCGCTGCGGACCGGCGACCACGAACGGGCCGGCGCCCAGCAGCGGCTGCTGACCCACCTGCTCGGCAGCGCCCGCACGGCCTTCACCCTCGCCGTACCCGGCGACCCGGTCGCCGACGTCTTCGGCGAGCCGCTCCAGCAGCCGGCCGCCCGTCCGGGCCGATCTCCGGTCCCCCTGGCCGCCCCGGTCTTCGCGGATCTGGCCGACGCCCGCCGCTGGGCCCGGACCGAGACACCCGGCGCCGTGGCGCTCTCGGCCGCCGTCGCGACGGACACCCTGCGCGCCCTCGCCGACGGCCGGCCCTCGGCGGTGACCGACCTGCGCGCGGCCGTCGACCTGCTGATCGCCCTCAGCCCGCTCGGCCTCGGCGCCGTGGGCGGCCGGGCGGAAGACGCCACCAGGACACTGATCGCCGCCGCCGTCGCGGCCGGCGACCGTTGCGCGGAGGGCCGGTCGCGGTTCCTCCTCGGCACGGTCCTGCTGGCCCGGGCCCGGCTCGGCGAGGCCGGCGCACAGGCCGGGCAGGCGGCCGAAGCGTGCCGGGAGGCCGAAGACCCGGCCGTTCTCCGGCAAGCCCTCAACGACCTGGGCCTCATCGCCCAGGCCGAGGGCCGGCACGAGGAGGCGATCACCGCCTTCGACGAGGCGGTGGCGCTCGCCCGGCGGCTCGGCCACCGGTCCGGCGAGGTGGCGAGCACCGCGAACGCGGCCCTGTCCCGCATCCGCACCGGCCACGCGGCCACGGCGGTGCAGACCTGTCAGCGGATCCTCGCGGCACCCGGGGGGACCGCCGACGTCGCGATGACCGCGTACGTGCACTACGTCCTCGGCCTCGCCTACCAGGAGCTGGGCCGACTCGACGACGCTGCGGCGCAGCTGCGGTCCTGCATCTGCTGTGCGGGCGTCACCGGCGATCTCGACCGCGAGTCGGCCGCCCGAAGCCGCCTGGCCGACGTCCTGCGCCTGCTCGGACGGCTCGACGAGGCCGTGCAGCAGGCGGAGCGGGCACTGGACCTCGCAGAAGAAGGTGGGCGACAGCGCGAACGCGCTCTCGCCCACCTGGTGTTGGCCCATGCGATGACGGCCCGCAGTGACCACCACGCCGCCCGGCATCAGGAAGCGAAGGCGCGTCTACTGCTCAGCCGCCTTAGCGCCCCGGAGGCCGCCGCCGTGACGTCGATGCTGGCCGCCCTGGCGACCGCCGACCGGATCCCTCACCCCCGGTAGCGAATGACGAGACCGGTGCCGTTCCACGCGATGTGCCCCGAGAGGCAGTGCGCGCCGGCCGACCCGCCGCAGGCCTGTGCCGACGGCTCGGTCGGCGAGCCCTGCCGCACGGGGGCCCCCGCGCCCACGGCAACAGCGCCCACCACCGGCACCAGCACGGCCGCACCGGCAACAGCCGTACGGACAACAATCGTTCGAAACACGGATGACGCTCCCTACGTACCTACGGCAAGACGTCCGAACGCTCGCAGGGGCCGGTAGACATCAGATCAACACAACCGTCACTCCCGTCACTCCCGCACCCGGACACGCACACGGACACGCACACGGACACGCACACGGACACGCACACGGACACGCACACGGACACGCACACCACACCGCACCACCAGGAGGTTGGAACCATGGCCCAGCAGTTCGGTGATGTCCCGTCTCAAATGATCTTGATCGTTTGTCAGATGATCTTGACGGACGGTAGGTTTCTGTCATTTGATCTTGATCAGTGGCGGGGGTCTCGGT
>NZ_JBIWAP010000075.1:0-20139 GCF_044760075.1 Kitasatospora sp. NPDC098663
CCGTCTGGAACAGGCCGCCGCCCTCGAAGGCTCCACCCCGCAGACCTCACGTGTTCGGAAGATCGCGCCGATTCACCCAATTGGGCAACAGGGTCCGTCGATGTAGGCGAACAGCGCCAGGTCGGCGTCCGTGCGGGTCGCGAAGGCCGTGCGGCGCACGCATTCGGTCTTCAGCACGCTCCAGAAGTTCTCCGCCAGGGCGTTGTCGAACGAGTCGCCGACCGTGCCCATACTTGCCTCAATTCCGGCCTTGAGCAGGCGGGTTGTGAGCTTGATGGATGTGTACTGGCAGCCGTGGTCGCTGTGGTGGATCAGTTTGCCGGGCTCCACCGGACGGCCATGGAGGGCGTACTCCAGTGCCGTGAGGACCAGGTCGGCGTCGGCGCGTTCGGAGGTGTGCCATCCCACGATCCGGCGGGAGAAGGCGTCGCGGATCGTGGCCAGCCACCACGGTCCCTCGCCAGTGGGGGTGAAGAGCACCGGGGCGTTCGCGTCCGGGTGGGGACCCAAAGGATGGCCCGACATCACACGATCAAGTTCCTTGCGTTGTTAATGGGTTGATTCAGTAGCGGCCTCGGAGCGGGAGCTCGCCCCGCTCCCGTTCCCGGCAACGCTCAGCCCAATCCCACGAGTTCGAGCGCGCGGTTCAGACGGGATCCGGACCGGTCCCGAGCGCGGTCCGCTCCTGCGGTACGGATCTCCCGCAGCTCTGAGCCGCTCCGGAGAAGGTGCAGGGCACGCTCACGGACGGGCGCCAACTCCTTGACGACCACGTCGGCCACGGACTCCTTGAGCTCGCGGTACGTCGTAATGCCACTGGCGACGTCAGCAGGGTTCGTGTCGGTGCACGCAGCCATGATCTCCAGGAGGTTGGCAACGCCGGGCTGCTCCTGCGGGTCGTAGGCTACCTTGCTCAACCCGTCCGTCACGGCACGCCGGAACTTGCGGCGGACAACGGCTGGATCATCCAGGACGTAAACGATACCGTCCGGTTCCGAGGACGACTTCGACATCTTCTTGGCGGGATTCGCCAGGTCTCGGACCCGGGCACCAGCCGTGGGCAGGACCGCCTCGGGGACCACGAAAACCTCGCCGTATGTCGAGTTGAACCGACGAGCCAGGGTGCGAGCGAGCTCCACGTGCTGGTTCTGGTCGTTGCCGACCGGGACTTCGGTCGTACCGTGCAGCAGGATGTCCGCCGCCATAAGCACCGGATAGGTGAGCAGACCCAGGCGTACTGAACTGTTGCCGTCGGACTTCTCCTTGAACTGCACCATGCGCTTGGCCTCTCCGAAGGTGCAGGTGCACTCCAGCAGCCAGGACAGCGCCATGTGTTCCTGGATGAGGTCGGATTGCACGAACATGCTCTCGGCCGGGACTCCGGACGCGATGAGGATCGCGAGCTGGTGCTCGGTCAGCTTGCGCAGGCGGTCCGGCTCATGGGGAGTCGTCATGGCATGCAGATTGCTGACGAAGTAGAGGTCCCCCTGGCCCGGTTCCCTGGCCCAACGCCGAACGGCTCCCAGATAGTTGCCCAGGTGTGCTTCGCCTGAGGGGGTGATTCCCGACAGCCTGATCATCACTTGCTCCCTTACGAGGTCTTCGCCAGGGCCCGTGGAGTGGTCGACCGCCAGCGTCAGCCACCATGCGGGGCGACTGGCCTGTAGGAGGAGGGCACAGGAGTCAGACCCGCGGGAAAGCGGGCCACCACGATTGACTTCTGTTCCACATGGGATCAGAGGCTAGCAGCAAGAGACCATGAGAGTGGTGCCTACGGGCCAGCAGTTCACGGCTGTGCCAGAACTGGCGGATTTGCGCCACTCGGCTTGATTTCATCTCCGTCTCGGACCGCTTGGCGGAACGATATGGGGCGTTGACCGCCAAGAACCGATGGCCGATGCCTGGGATCGCGACAGTTCTTGATCGAGAAATGCAGAGTTTTCCGTTCGTCCGGCGCATCACCGCAGGTTAATGACTTGATGAACAAACCGTATTAGTTTCCCAATTCAGGCATGATCTCGCGAGCGGGTCCGGACCGGGGCGCGGCAGAACGGGTCGGCCCGGACCCTCCAGACCGCTCTGGCCTGCGGACTCATGTGATCACCGGGACTTTGAAACGCCCCTGACCTGAGGGCTCCCGATATGGACGATTTTCTGTCATCTACGTGGCATTCCGCCAGATCATTCCGGGGTCTCCCGAGAACCATTTAGCAGCGTCTGCATAGACTGAGAATCTTCGAAACTGCTCGATGCTCACTGCTGCCCGAGCGGCTCGCTCTACGCTATCTGCGGACCACGGCCAAGCGCTGGGCCGACCGCTACCGCGCGCTCAGTGAGGCCGGCATGAGCGACCGCTCCAGCCGGCCGCACCACAGCCCGCGCCGGACCCCGACCCGCACCGAGCGGCGCATCATCAAGGTCCGCGTGCTCCGCCGCTGGGGGCCGGCCCGCATCGCCTACCTGCTGAAGCTGAACCCGGCCACCGTCCACCGCGTACTGACCCGCTACCGGCTCGCCCGACTGGCCCATCTCGACCGCGTCACCGGCCGCGTCATCCGACGCTACGAGCACTGCGCGCCGGGCGAGTTGGTCCACGTCGACATCAAGAAGCTCGGCAACATCCCCGACGGCGGCGGCCACCAGGTCCTCGGCCGCCGGGCCGGCCGAAAGAACCGATCCGGAGTCGGTTACAGCTACCTGCACAACGCCGTCGACGACCACTCCCGCCTGGCCTACAGCGAGATCCTGACCGACGAACGCAAGGAAACCGCCACCGCCTTCTGGACCCGCGCCCAGGCGTTCTTCGCCCAGGGGCGTTTCAAAGTCCCGGTGATCACATGAGTCCGCAGGCCAGAGCGGTCTGGAGGGTCCGGGCCGACCCGTCACGTAAGCATCGAAGCTCCAGTTGAACGAGGTGACCTTGCCAAGTCGCCTTGAACCGCTGGAGCTTCGATGTGCCGTCAGTCTGCCTCTGTCTGTCTCGTCCAGTCGCCCACTCTGGGGGATGTAGCGGGGCTCTCGCTGGCGGAGAGGCTGCGGGCGCTGCCCGATCCGCGTCGACGGCGCGGTGTGCGTCACCCGTTCGTGGCGGTGCTGCTGGTTGCCGCCTCGGCCGTGGTCGCCGGCGCACGCTCGTATGCGGCGATCGGCCAGTGGTCGGCGAATGCTCCACAGCACGCCCTGGCCCGGCTGGGCGCTCGTGCGGCGGGCGCGTTGGGGGTGCGCATCGCGCCGAGTGCCGCCACGATCCGACGGGTCGTCAACCTGGTGTGTCCCGGCGGGCGTGGCCGATCTGACCGGTGCCGATCCCGGCGGTGCGGACTCGGTGGCCGTGGATGGCAAGGCCGCCCGCGGCGAAGGACTTGGTGCCTGCGTCCGGGCGGTGCCGGCTGCTAGACCTGCGGCCGACCTACTCGACCGGCCGTGCTCCCACGCGTGGCGGCGCTGCTTGCCGACCAGCGGCATGGCCTCTTCGAAGATCTGAACCGGTCCGTGTTCTGCGAGTGGGCGGTGGCTCGGGCGAGATGGTTCGGCGAGTTCCGGGGTAGGCACAGCGGGTAGACAAACGCGACATTCCTGGCTGCCTTTTGCCCGTGCTTGCACGAACGAGGCCGATTTTGGCGCGGTTCATCCGAGGAGCGGGGGTAGCGTTTCGCATCGAGGCTGCAACCCTCCGCACTGGTGGGGGTGTCGTGACCGGTGGGCAAACACCAACCACGACGAAGGGCCGATCGAAGCAAAGACAGAGAAATGCTTGAACGACCCGCTCGGGGCCGAGCACTCATGCCCGTGATGATTCTCCACGCTAGCAGGGTGTGGAGGTTGGGTGACGGAACGCCCCAGCTGTGTGCGGTCGGGTTCTCTGCGGGGCTCAGCGGAGTGCTGGTGGTGCCGGTGCTGCTGTGGGCCGTGGTGGCCGAGGGGCCGATCGGCTGGGAGCGTACGGCGCTGGTGATGGCGCTGCTGCGGATGGTGAAGGACGTCGAGGTCGGCGGTTCGTGACCGGACGGCACTGACCGCCCTGCGGCCGGTGGGGCGTTGCACCCGGCCGATCGCGCGCCCCGGCATGCTCCGTGCGCGCCGGGGTGCCTGCCCGGCCCGGAACGAGGGCAGCCGTTCTGTCGAGTTGACGCCCAAGGAGTCTCACCGTGTCCGGTCACCGGCCCGCGATAGCACTCGGTTACGCGACCTTCGTACAGCTGCGCCATCGTCCGTACGAGCGGTACGTCCGTGCCCGGCTGGGCGACGGTGAGATGAGCCGCCAAGTGGCCCAGCACGCGCTCAGGCGCACCGAGTTGAGTTGGACCGCGGTGCTCCTTGGCCGGTGTCGTGCCGCGACATGTTCTCGATCATTCCCAATCGCCTCTAATCTAGACGCTACTGAATACCCATCAGCCGGAGGATTGTGACGTGGGCGTGAAGCAAGGTGATTGGGTGGCCGCGGCTGCGGACCAGGTGATCGCCGAGGGCAAACGCCGTGACGGGGCTGCGCTGGTGTGTGCGTCCGGGATCAGCCCGTCCGGCCCAGTGCATCTCGGGAACCTGCGCGAGATCATGGTGCCGCACTTCGTGGCGGACGAACTGCGCCGCCGGGGGCTGGAGTGTCGCCATGTGCTGTCCTGGGACGACTACGACCGGCTCCGGAAGGTGCCGGCCGGTGTCCCCTCGAACTTCGCCGAACACATCGGCCGCCCGCTGACCGCAGTGCCTGACCCGTGTGGAGAACACGAGAACTGGGCGGAGCATTTCAAGGCTCCGCTCCGCGCGGCGCTGGCCAAGCTGGGTGTCGAGGTCGACGAGATCAGCCAGACGCAGATGTACACCTCTGGCGCCTACCGCGAGCAGATCGTCCACGCGATGCGCCACCGGCAGCAGATCGACGGCGTCCTCGGCCGGTACCGGACGAAGAAGGCCGCCGTCGACGCCGAGGTGGAGCAGGACGACGAGGACTTGGCCGCCGCCAGTGCCGCAGGCTACTACCCCTACCGGCCGTACTGCGAGGTCTGCGGACGGGACTCGACGACGGTCGTCAGCTTCAACGACGCCAGCACCCAGATGCAGTACCGGTGCGAGTGCGGCCATGAGGGCGGCTTCGCGCTGTCCGAGACGGACGGCGGGAAGCTGGTCTGGAAGGTGGACTGGCCGATGCGCTGGGCCTTCGAGGGCGTGACCTTCGAGGCTGGCGGCGTCGACCATTCCTCTCCGGGCTCGTCGTTCACCGTCGGGTCGCAGGTGGTGCGCGAGATCTTCGACGGGCTTCCGCCGTCGTACCTCGGATACAGCTTCGTCGGGATCAGCGGCATGGCGAAGATGAGTAGTTCGAAGGGCGGTGTGCCCACCCCGATCGACATCCTGGAGGTCGTGGAGCCCGCGGTGCTGCGGTGGCTCTACAACCGCCGACAGCCGCGCCAGAGCTTCAGCATCGCGCTGGACGCGGAGATCCTGCGGCTCTACGACGAGTGGGATGCGCTCGGCCGGAAGGTAGAGGGGGCCACGGCCACGGAGCTGGAGGTGGCGGTGCGCGCCCGTTCGCTGGGTCCGGCGGCCGGGCCGCTGCCGTCCACCCCACGTCCTCTGCCGTTTCGAACGCTGGCCTCGGTGGCGGACGTGGCGGCTGGCGACCCGAAGCAGACCCTTCGCATCCTTCAGGACTTCACTGTCGGGGAGCCATTGGCCGGCCTGGATGAGGCCCAACCCCGACTGGACCGTGCGCAGGCGTGGGTGAGCACCTACGTCCCGGCGGAAGAGCGAACCCAGGTGCGGGCGGAGCCGGACCGAGAGCGGCTGGAGCAGCTGTCTCCAGTGAAGCGGGAGGCGCTGAAGCTGCTGCTGGACGGTCTGGACGAGAACTGGTCGCTCGACGGGCTGACGGCGCTGGTGTACGGCGTGCCGAAGATCCAGGCGGGGCTGCCACTGGACGCCCCCGCGTCGCCGGAGCTGAAGGTGGCCCAGCGGGAGCTGTTCGTACTGCTGTACGAGCTGTTGGTCGGCCGGGACACCGGACCGCGGCTGCCGACCCTGTTGCTGGCGCTCGGGGCGGACCGGATTCGGTCGCTGCTGACCGTCGCGTAGGGCTGGCGGCCGAGCCGGGGCGGCCGCCCCGGCCGTGTCGCTGACGACGTCGAGGGCCGGGCCGGAGCAGTATGCTCCGGCCCGGCCCTCGGTGTTGTGTTAGGCCGTTGCGTGGAGTCCTGTGCGGGTGAGGATCACGTCGGCGATCTCGGTGGCTGGGCGGTCCTCGGTGTCGATGTGGTCGGCGAAGGCGGGCTGGCGCAGGGCGTCGAGGCAGCGTTCGACCTGGTTGCCCTCCCAGCTGAGCGGTCCCCACTTGTCGGGGCCTTCGCCGCGCTCGCGCAGGCGTTCGCGGATGGTGGCGGCCGTGGCGAGCAGGGTGAAGTGCCGGACGTCGTGGCCGGCGGCGCGCAGGGGCTGGACGATCCGGTCGAAGACTTTGCGGCGGGCGACGGTCATGGGGACGACGATCGGGCGCCCGTAGGCGCGGGCGGCCTGGTCGAGCATGCAGTGGGTGAGCGGCGGCCAGACCGGTTCCAGCTCGAACTCCTCGGTACGCAGGGGTTCCGGGAGTTGGGCCCAGAGCATGTGGCCGATGGCCTCGGGGTTGATGACCAGGGCCTGGGGCAGGCGTTCGGCGAGCAGGCCCGTGGTGGTGCTCTTGCCGACGCCGAATGGGCCGTTGACGAAGACGATCACTCGGGTGTGGTGCCTTTCGCTGGGTGGTCAGAAGAGTTCGACGTAGCGGTCCGGGTAGGCGCCCGCGTCGTAGCGCAGGACGAGCACGGTGTAGCGCTGGTGGGCGCGCAACGTGTTGGTGGCGTGCTTGATCTCGCGCAGGCGGTCGGTCATGGCGGTGCGGACGGCGGGGTCGGTGTTGCCGCTCTGGGTGCAGGCTCGGTCGATGGTGGAGCGGCAGTAGTGCTCGATGGCGTCGGTGGGTTCGGGGGTGAGGGTGTGGTCGGCCTGGTGGAGGACGTCGAGGCCGGCGAAGAGGGCGAGGGCCTGGTGGCGGGTCTCCATGGGGCTGGTGATGCCGAAGACGTCGCGGCGGACGGCGGCGGCGTGGTCGGGCAGGGGCTCGGGGGCCCAGAAGGGTGCGGCGAGGACGTATCCGCCGTTGTCGAGGTAGCCGAGAAGCCGGTTCGCCATGGCGGGCGGGTCGGGGAAGAAGCCGAGGGCGGCGCCGACGGCGATGTGGCTGTAGGTGTGGTCGGGCCGGTAGGTGGTGCCGTCGGCCTGGTGGTAGGTGAGGCGGAGGGTGGGGTCGAGGAGGCGGTGGTTGTAGCGGGCGAGGTTGACCGAGTCGTGGCTGAGGTCGAAGCCGGTGGCGGTGCAGCCGGTGAGGCGGGCGAGTTCGCGCGAGGTGAAGCCGGTGGTGCAGGCGACGTCGAGGAGGCGGTGCTGCGGGGCGAGGCGGGAGTGCAGGGCCCAGGTGCTGAGCGTGGTGTGGGCGCCGGGCATCACGTTGGTCTGGTTGATCATGGCGACGAAGTCGGGGTAGCTTGCGGCCCGGACGGTGTCGGCGGACCTGGGTACCGTGGGCAGGGGCCAGGTGGGTGTGATGGTCATGGAGTCCTCTCTGCGGTTCGGAACACAGGGCTTCGGCGCTGAGCTGGCACGGGGACGGGGCGGAGGCTGGCCAGGCGGGTGACGCTCATGCCGAGGCCGACGCACGGGGGAAGTCCGCAGTCGTACAGGTCGATGACGTGCTGGTAGGTGCGGTGGGCGACGTGGCGGTCGGCCGCGAACTGGGCAGTGAAGGAGCGGGCCAGGCGGGCGGCATCGCGTTCGTTGGCGGCGATCTCGGCGAGTTCGAGGCCGTCGGCGTAGAGCCAGATGCGCTGGGCCTGGCGGCCGGTGCCGGCGATCAGGGGTGAGGCGGGGCCGGGGATGTCTGTGATCGCGGTCAGGCCTCGTAGTTGCTGGCGGACGCTGTGGCGCCACAGGCGCCGGGCGAGGCGGTCGGGGTCGTCGGTGTGCTCGGCGGTGTATGGGGTGCGCTCGGAGGCCAGGGCCCGGACGGCGGTGGTGTCGGTCGAGTCGATGCCGGTGATCTCGCGGAAGGCGTCGTCGAAGGTTCTGCGGGTCAGCGGGACGGCGAGGCCGGTGGTGGCGGTGACGAGGTCGGCGAGGTAGGCGGTGGCCTGGTCGAGGGTGAGGTCGGCGGCGTACGCCTCCAGCATCACGAACTCGACGGCGGGGCGGCCGCGTTGGCCCTCGTTGCGGAAGCTCGGGCCGATCTCGTAGCAGCGGGTGGTACCGGTCGCGATGACGGCGAGCAGGTCGAGTTCGGTGGTGACGCGCAGGTACTGGCGGCGTCCGGCGGCGTGCGCCCAGGTGGTGAACGGCCGTGCGGCGCCGCCGAAGTAGCCGTCGGTGAGGACGGGGCTGATCGTCTCGCGGAAGCCGCCCGCGGCGAGGTGCGCGCGCAGCGGGCCGAGGAGCGGGGTGAGGAGGGCGCTGTCGGGTAACGGCGGTGGGGCTCCGGGCTCGTGGTGCTCCAGGTGGCGGACGAACAGGGTCGGGCGGCCGGTGCGGCTGGTGGAGCAGGTGCCCCGGACGGTGACGAGGTCGCCGGCGTGCAGGTCGGCGACAGCAGCGGGGTCGAAGGCGAGCTGGGCGTCGTGGCGGTCCCAGGCGAGGTCGGCGAAGGCGACGTGGCTGTGAGTGCGGACCGCGGTGATACGTCCGGACAGGGTGAGGACTTGGTCGGGGGCCGGCCAGAGGTCCCAGTCGGCGAGTGGGAGCGGCTGGGGGTGGCGTTCGCGGGTGTGGGTTCGGCTTCGCGGGGCGGGGGCGAGTGGGTCGTCGGGGGCGGTGAGGGTCAGCAGCAGGGCGGTTGGGTCGTCGGTGCGGGGGTCGAGGAGCCAGGTCGTGCGGCGGATCAGGTCGCGGTGGAGGTGGCCGTCGGTGTCGGGAAGCAGGTGCAGGAGGTGGATGACCGTGGCGGCGCGCAGGGCGATCAGGCGGCAGGGGATGGCGGCGGTGAGCGCGTGGGTGGCGGCGGCGAGCCGGGCGGGGTCGGCGGGGCCGTGGGGCCAGGGCGGTCGGCCGGGTTCGGCGGCGGCCGCGAGGGCGTGGTGCAGGATGTCGAGTTCGCGCGGGCCCCGGGCGGGCGCGCCGGCGTGGAGGGTGACAGCGGGGTGGGGGCCGTGGCTGAGAAGGCGGGCGATGCCTGCCAGGAGTTCATCGGCGCCGTCGGCGGGGTGGGTGGTGAACAGCACGGCCGCGGCGCCGAGCAGTTCGGTGGGCGCGTCCCACGTCGTGGGCGCGGTGGAGTCATGCGTGGCGGCGATGGCGTCGGCCAGAGTGGAGAGGCCGGTGGTGGTCATGTCGTCTCCGTTTCGGTGGGGCCGGGGCGCCACCAGGCGACGGGCGGGTCACCAGGGTTGAGTGCGGCGACGAACTTGGCTGCCTCGGTGGTCCCTTGGGCAAGGTCGGAGTCGTAGGGGGTGCCAGCGGCGTGGTGGGCGTCGCGGATGCGCTCCCGGATGGCGGGCGCGATGACTGTGCCCTTGGGGGTGGCGTGCCGGTCGAAGGAGTGGACCGGCTGGAAGAGGAGGAAGGTGGAGTCCGAGCCGTGGGTGGAGCGGGGGGAGGTGTCGGGGTAGCAGGGGGCGAAAACGACGAGGAACCAGCGGATGTCGGCCAGCCGCAGCCACCAACCGTCGGCACCCGCGTGCGCGAGTTCGGCGGCCGGGTCGGCGCCGGTCGCGGCCAGTAGGCCGGTGACGGTTTTCCGGACGGTGGTGGCGACGGCATCGAGGGTGACGCCGAGACCGGGGTCCGTGAGCTGAAGGACCAGGCCGTCGAGTTCTTCGTCTTCGAGGCGGCGCGCGAAGTCGGTCAGGACGGGCCCTGCCTCGAGTCCGGCCTCGTACGGTTCGGCCCCCGGGTAGGCGGGAACGGCCTCGATGCGGGCCCGGGCGGCGAACGGGCATGCGGATCCGCGCCGGATGGGGGCGAAGCCGTCGTCAGCCACGGGCGGCCACCGCCCAGGCGTCGAGGTGGCTGCGCGAGGGCATCGGGCCGTCCGCCCCCTGGTATTTGCCGCTGTACAGCTGGTCGATCTCGCCGAAGGTCTCCCACCAGCTGACCTGCGCCACCAGTGTGCCGGGGTAGAGGACCGTGGGGAGGGTGGCGTACAGCTGCAGGGTGGAGCAGCCGTAGAAGCCGAGGTCGATGAGGTCAGCGGTGCAGTGGACGAAGGTGCCGCGGCGGGCGAACCCGGACTTGGCGTGCACGATGGGGACGAGCGCGTCGCTGCCGAAGCGTTCGACGGTGTGGCCCAGAACGAAGTCGCCGCGTTGGAGGAGGTACCCGGTCGACGGGATCTCGCGGTATTCGACCTTGGGCTCGCGCGTCGGGTCGAGGATGTCGTCCAGGTAGACGCCCACGCGGCTGCCCAGCGCCAGGTCGTAGCTGTTGGTGGTGCAGCGGCGGGGGTTGAACGGGTCGATCTTGATGCGGCCCTGTTCGACTTCTCGGGCGATCTGGGGTCCGGTGAGGATCACGATGGTGCTCCGATCCGCGGCTGGGACTCGCAGGCGTGGTTGAAGTGGGCGTAGGTCGCCGAGGTCGGCTGGATGAGCCCGGTGTTGCGCCAGAAGGAGACCTGGCCGGCGACCATGCCGGGGTAGATCCGGATGGGCAGTGCCGCGACGATTTCCAGCGTCCAGTGGTGGCAGGACGTGGTGTGGCCAAGGTCGGCCGAGAGCTCAAGGAACAGCCCGCGGCGGCCGTTGCTGCTGCATCCGATCAGCCGCATCGCGAACAGGCTGCTGCCGATCTGCTCCTCGGTGTGCCCGAGGTACATCCGGTGCGGCTCCAGTACGAAGCCCTCGTCCGGCAGCTCCGTCTCCACAAACGTGCCGGTGCGGTCGTGGAAGACCTTCAGCCCGCGTCCCAGGTGGTAGTTGATGGAGTTGGGGTTGACGCTGGCCGGATCATAGGGGGAGAAGACGATATGGCCTTGGGCGATGAACCGCCGGATGGCCTGGCCGGTCAGGATCACCGTTTCGCCCCCTGCTCGACCCGCACCGGCAGGAAGGTCGCCGAGCGGATCACCTGGGAGGGCTTCCAGGTCACCCCGTCCTCCAGGTGGAGCCGACAGCCGCGCCGCAGGACGGAGCGCATGACGGCGGCGGCCTCCATACGGGCCAGCGCGGCGCCGAAGCATGCGTGCGGGCCGTGGCCGAAGCCGACGTGCGGGTTCGGGCGGCGGCCAGGCCGGAGCTCCTGCGGTTCCTCGAACACTTCGGGGTCGCGGTTCGCCGATGCTTGGAGCAGCACAAGCCGGCGGCCCGCCGACACCGGCACTCCGAAGACCTCGCAGTCCTCGACAGCCGTCCGGGCGGTGATCAGCGCCGGCCCCTCCAGGCGCAGGACCTCCTCGACGAACCCGGCGACGGACTCCGGCGACCCAGCCGCCGCTTCCGCCAGTTCCGGGTGATCCGCAATCGCGATGAGCAGCGCGCCGATCAGCCCCGTCGTCGTCTCGTGGCCGCCGATCAGCAGGGCGATCAGGTTGGCCACCGCCTCCTCCAGCGTGAGGCTCCCTCCCTGCTCCTCTACCTCGACCAGGGGCGAGAGGATGTTGTCGACCGCTCGGGTGTGACGGTGCTCGATGAGGCCGGTGAAGTAGTCCCGTAGGCCGGCCCAGGCGGCGGCGAGCCGCTTCTCCTGGTCGTCGGTGAGGGAGGGTTCGGTGAGCAGGATGACGTCGTCGGACCACTTCTTGACGAGGTCCCGGTCGCTGTCCGGGATTCCCAGGAGCGTGCAGATCGTGTCGACCGGCAGGGGTTCAGCGATACTGCGCACCGCGTCACCGCCGCCGGCCGCCACGAACCGGGACACCAGCGAGTCCGCCGTCGCTGCGATCTGCGGCTCCAGAGCGGCGATTCGCCGGGGCGTGAACGCCTTCGCCAGTAGCCCCCGCAACCGCGGGTGCTCTGGGGCGTCCGCGTAGAGCACCCACGATGCGACCGGTTCGAGCACCGGCCGGAGCGCCGGGCTGATCTCGTCCAGCAGGCCGGCGGCGGTCGGCGCGCACACGAAGCCCGGGTGCCGAAGCAGGTGGCGCACCTCCTGGTGACGCGTGAAGACGAGCCGCCCGCTGCCCAGGCCGGGACAGTCGATGGCCCGGGGTCCCTCGGCCAAGGCCGTGAGTGCGGGTTCGCGCTCCGGTCCCGAGGAGAGCGCCGTTAAGACGGTGGCTTGGTCCATGCTGCTGCCTCCCATCTGCCCGAGCGTCCGCGAAGGGCCTTCCCGGGCCGCCGCGAAGCCGGCGGTCATAGCACCAGGTAGAGGGCCCACAGGCGGTAATCGGGCTGTGGTGTAACGAAGTTCGATGGATCGACGGGAGGCGCCTGCCGACCACACGGTGGCGCACGGTCCCGTTCCCAACCGTGAACCGATGATGACGCTACGTCAGGCAAACGGCAAGAGGGTCGGAAAGGACACTCTGTCCTTTTCGCCGAACCGGCATATGCGAGTTACTGCCTAACCGCTAGCCTGTCCCGGAGAAGGGGGAGGTGCTGAAGGTGGCTGTCGAGCCGACACCGCGGCGACGCCGCCTTGCGAGCGAAGTCCGGCTTGCCCGGACCCGACTTGGCTGGAGCGTCGAACAGGCCGCCGCTGCACTCGGGTATGGCTCCGCGTCCACCATCTCGAAGATCGAGAACGGTACGCAGGGGATCAAGCCGCAGCAACTCCCGCACTTTTTCGATGTCCTCCAGATCGCCGACCCCGCCGTCCAGGAAGCCTGGCGCGAGATGGTGCGGAACGCCCGCGACCGTGACTGGCACCAGCGCTACCCCGGCGTCGCAGACGATCCCCTCGGCGACTACCTCGTCAACCTGGAGATCGCCAACACCCTGTTCATTTGGTGTCCCGTAGTCGTCCACGGTCTCCTTCAGTGCGACGACTACGAGCGGGCCGTAGTCGTCGCTGGCCGCGCCTGGAAGAGCGACGAGGACATTGAGCGCTTCATCACGGTGCGGCGGAACACCCGCCTCAGCGCGCTGTCCCGCAAGACCCCGCTACGGATCTGGGCGGTACTCACCGAGGCCCAGCTCCGTCAGGAAGTCGGTGGCCGGGCTACAGCTCGCACTCAAGTACTTCATCTCATCGAACTGGCCCGCGCGCACCGTGACATCGTCATCCAGGTCGTCCCGCTGTCGCGCGGCGCGCACGCCGGCACGGACGGGCCCTACATGGCCTGGACGTTCCCGACCGGCCATGACTCGGTCACCATCGAGGGCATGAAGACCGCCCTTCACCTCAACGACCCTGCCGCCGTCACCGACTACCACACCTGCAGCGATCACCTGAAGACCGATGCCCTGCCGCCGAAGGAATCGCTGGAACTGCTCGCTCGAATCGCCAAGGACCTCTTGTGACCCACGACTTCGCGCCCCACGTTTCCCTTGTTGACGCTGACACCACCGTCGCCGCTGAGGAGAAGAACCTCCTCGATCCGGCGTGGGTCAGGGACCAGTTCGAACGTGCGGAGTGGCTGACGGCCAGCAGCGGTGGCACCAACTGCGTCAAGGTCGCCTTCCTCGACCGTGGACTCGTCGGGGTGGGCGACACCTTGAACCCTGACAAGGACCCTCTCCTCTTCGCGTGGACCGAGTGGACGGACTTCCTTGAAGGCGCCAGAGCTGGCCGATTCGATCGCACCGCCCCCACCGCCTAGCCGCGGGCCGCTCCGGCACGTCACACAGCGCCGTCGCGGCTTGAGCCTCCCCCGAGACGGTGGAGGCCCACGCCCTGGCTGTGGTGCGCTCCATCCAGGACGACCTGGGGCAGCCGGTCGTTGACCGGTGCCTCGACCTGCTGCGTGCGCGGCAGGCGGCACCCGATCCCGTGGGCAGCTGCGCGCGAAGGCGCCGGACTGGCAGGATCGCCCGCATGAGGATTCTCGTACTGGGTGGCGGCTGGTTCCTGGGCCGGGCGGTCGTGAGTGGCGCGCTGGACCGAGGGTGGGAGGTGACCACGTTCACGCGCGGCCTGTCCGGGATCCCGGCGCCCGGAGCGGTTGCGGTGCACGGCGACCGGGAGCGGCCGGAGGACATGGCACGCTTGGCCGAGCATGGCCCGTGGGACGCCGTGATCGACACCTCCGCATCCGAGCTGTCGCCCCGCGCCGTGCTGGCCGGCACCCGGGCCCTGGAACCGGTCGTCAGCCGGTACATCTACGTCTCCACGGTGTCCGTCTACGAGGGCTGGCCCACCGAGCCTCTGACCGTGGACTCGCCAGTGCTGGATGCCCCGGCCGACGCCGGACCGGAGTACGGGCAGCTGCCAGAGGGGTGGACGGGCCCAGACACGTACTACGGGCGGCAGAAGGCCGGCGCCGAGCGCGCCGTGACCGAGGCTTTCGGCCTCACCCGTACGAGCCTGCTCAGGCCCGGAGTCATCCTCGGTCCCGGCGAGTACGTGGGCCGGCTGCCGTGGTGGCTTCGCCGAGCGGAGCGGGGAGGTCGCATCCTCGCGCCCGGAGACCCGGCGAAGGCCATCCAGCCGGTCGACGTGCGGGACGTGGCCGAATTCGCGCTCGACCAGACCCAGCGCGTCGGGCACCAGGTTCACAACCTCACCGCACCGGTGGGGGAGACGATGGGCGGTTTCCTCCAGGCGTGCATGGAGGTGACGCGTAGCTCCGGCGAGCTGGTGTGGGTCAGGGATGAGGTCTTGCTCGGCAGCGGCCTGCGCCAGTGGACGGAGATCCCGCTCTGGAGGACGCACCCGGGGGTGTGGGCCATCGACTCGTCGTCGGCGGTTACGGCGGGCTTCCGCAGCCGGCCGCTTGCCGAGACTGTCACAGACACCTGGGCTTGGCTTCAGCAGGGCAACATGCCTGTGCCGCACCAGCGGTGGGATGAGCACGGGATTGCCCCGGACAAGGAGAACGCCATCTTGGCGTCGGCTGTCTAACTGCTGGCCCCGTCGATGGCGAGCCGCACCGCGCCCGGTCCGAGGATCCGCGGTGCGGCTACCAGCGTGAAGTCGTCGATCTTCTCCACGAGGTCTCGTGCGATGGTCGCGTTGCGGAACGTCGGCGACGTCAGCTCCTCTCGGACCGCGTTCACCCTGCTGACGAGCCCGGCTCCGCGCCACTCCCTCGGCAGGGTGAGTACGGGGCCCAGCGCGTCTTCGGCGCCGTCCAGGTCCCGGCGCATCAGCAGGGCAGTCGCTAGGTCGGCGCCAGCCTGGGGCGCGACGGTCAGCGGCGTGGAGCCCGACGACTGGGAGGCGATCAGTTCCAAGGACCGCCGGGCGGAGGCCTCGGCTCCGGCGCCATCTCGCAGCAGGAGAAGGGTCGCGCTGTTGCTCATCGCCACGCGCTCCAGGCTGAAGTCGAACTCACCTGCGATCCCATCGTGAAGGTCGTCCACGGCGGGGCCACGCTCGGCCAAGCTGAGCTCTATGGCCGTATGGGCTTCCTCGGACCGGCCAAGGTGGGCGTAGGAGCGGGCGGCGATCGCGGCGAGCCGTGCCTTGCCCGTGGCGCCGACTCCCGGGAACGACTGAGCCCGCTCGATCTGGCGAACTGCATGGGCAGGGTTGCCCTCCCAGTAGAACAGCAGGGCCAGGTAGCCGTAGGCGTAGGCCTGGAGCGGCCCGCGCTCCGCAACCTGGCCGTATAGGGCGGAGGCGCGCATCAGCTCGACCGCGGTCGGCATGGAGCCGAGGTCGAACGCGCAGGCACCGAGGAGCGCTGAGGCCTGGCCGGCGGCGACGTAGAGGCGGCCGCGCTGGGACAGAACCTGCGTACGGTCGAGCATCACCTTGGCGAGGCCGAGTAGTTCCCTGGCCTGCATGAAGATCTCGTGAGGCGGGGTGGTGGTGTTCGCTCGGACCAGGCGCACCAAGTCGTCCTCGAGTTGGTCGAGGGTGAGGTCGGGGAGGATCTGCGAGGCCGCGTCGGCGGCGTGGGCACGTGCATCGCGTGCGGTCATTGCAAGTTCTCTTTCATCGAGCACAGGAGTTGGTACTGCGCGCAGTACCTGTGCCTGCTCGTCGGTGCAGGGCGCGAAGAGCTCGTCGACGGGCTTGCCGTACATCTGCTTGAGGATCGCGGGCGTCGGATGATGAGGTCGGGCGACTTGCCCAGTGCGCCACCGCGCGAAGCTCTTGTCCGTCAGGATGACTCTCCTGAAGGCGAGATCCCCGGTCCTCTCGTAGAGGAGCGCCGCGACCCGTCTGTACTCGGCCAGGAAGCTGCGGAAATCCATGCGGGCCTCGGTGACCAAGGCATCGAACAGAGTGTTCATCGCGGTCCCTTCGGGGCCGCGGCCCCCAGCTGCGAACTGCTTCACCCCCTGCCTACCACCACCGGGCCGGTGGCCACACAGGTGATGCGGAAGTGTCCACGAACCGTCCGCAGTTTGTCTCTGACCTCACCCGAACGAGTACCAAGTGTCCCTGTTTCGGGAGTGGTTCTGTCTACGCCTTCCGGTCCATGGTTGATCCCCGCAAGCGAACCATAACGGGGCGTCAAGACGTCCCTGCTGACGGGAGCGATGCACATGGGGGCCGTCGAACATGCGACGCCCGTCCGTCACTGGAAGGGCACCTTCACGGCGGACGAGGCCGAGGTTCCCCTGGCACGCCATGCCGCCCGAGCCCAGCTGGCGGGGTGGGGCTGGGACCCGGACAGCGACCGGGTTTACGACGTTCTGCTCATCCTCACGGAGCTGATGACGAACGTCCTTCGACACGCCAGCCAGCCGGGTGCTCCCGTCGTGGTGAGGCTTGACGAGACCGGCGGTGACTGCCGCGTCGGAGTTCTGGACGCCCGCCCCGACCTGCCGCTGCCGCAGACCCCGGTCGCCTGCGGCGAACGCGGCCGCGGGTTGCTCCTCGTCCGACACCGGGCGGACGCCACGGGAGTGACGACGACAGCCACAACCAAGAAGGTGTGGGCGAGCGTTCGCCTCACCGACGATGCTCTGAAGGACACGCTGTGACCATCTTCAACCGACTCGTCGCAACGTTCGGCCGACGACCGGGCAGACGCCGGAAGGCGAGCCAGATCCCACGCGCACGGGCAAGCGGCGGCCCCCAGCCGGCGGCCAGCGTCTTCGCCCGCAGCCGCCCCTGGACGCCGCCCGCACCGTTCTGGTGCACGGTCACCGCCTACTACACCTCCGGCCAGCCGATCCGGATCTGGAGCGGCGGCGCCCACGGCGTCCGACTGGCGGTCAAGGTGCTGCGCACGCGAGTCGAGGCGCTGGTGGGCGAACTCGACCTTCCCGAGGACAGCACGCCGGGGCTGTGGTTGCGCAGCCCGGCCGCCGAGGCCAGGGCTCACGACGATCTCTCTGCGAGCCGGTCCCACGCCATCACCGTCAACCACGGCGACGTCGTCTACATCGTGGCTGCCGCCGAGACCGTCGACGCCGGGGCGGGACCGTCCGCCCGCACCTTGGTCGCGGCCTGACGGGAGAATTCCGTGGTCTACACGAGACGGGGTCGGGTCCGGCAGGGCCCCGACTTCAACCAGGGGGCGATCTGGCTGGCTTCCGCCAACCGGTCGCCGGAACTGGCCGTAGACCGATGGCGGGCAGGCCAGCTCGCCGACATCGAGACCGGCGAGCTGTTCAACGTCCTGCGCGTCAACGGTGAACGGCTCGGCATGGCCGTCTTGAAGGGCCTGCGTCTGGCCGACAGGCCGGTCGGCCCGGTGCTGCACAACCGAGCCGGCCAGGGCATCGAATTCCTGGTTACGATCCGGGCCGCCGCGCAGTGGGACATGCCGAGCACCGAGCTGATCGGCCGTCCCGCGGACGGTGATCCGCCCGACACGGTCGCGATGCCGGCGCCCGGCATGCAGCGGGTCTGCGCGAGGAGCTGGCTCGTGCTCCCGGACGGCGAGCGCGGGCCAACCGACCTGGGTGACCTGGCCGTGGCCCTGCGGCACGCCCGCGCCCACCTGCGCGCCGCAGGCCTCTGAACTCCCGTCACGGCCGGATTCCCCGCCCGGACCGTGACGGGACGCCCGGCTCGGCGACTCGACACCCCCCGAGCAGCCGGGCCGGGCCGGGATCGCTCGTCCCAGCGATCCCGTGTCGGCTGTCCCCAGAGGCCATCGTCTCCTCCGGGGCCGACCGCCCCGGGGGACAGCCGGCCCCGATCCCCACGCAACACCAACCACGAGGTCCTGCGGCAGCCGCAGGCCGGAAGGAACGACCCGATGCGATCCAGCTCCCGCATGCCGGCCGCGAAAGAGGAGGGCACCGGCTGGATGGACCGGGCGTCGGAAATCCTGCACTCCTACTACCTGGGCGCGACCGTCGCAGAGCTGTGCGAGTGGTACGGGATCCCCGGGCGCAACGCGTTCGGCCTGTTCCGGCTGCGCCACCACGCGCCCGTGCGCCCGCCGCGCCGGTCGCGGCCCGCCTGCACACAGCCGGAGCGGGCCGAGACCAGGCCGGCCTCCCAGACCCGGTGGGACACCGACGAACAGCGCATCCTGCTGCTGCGCGACCAGCACGACGACATGCAGCAGCGGGTCCTCAGCTCCTTGATGGGCCCCATCCTGCCTGTCGTCTGACGCCATCCGGCACCGGCGGGTAGCGCCCGCCCTTCCCAGCGCCCCCCCCCTTTTCGTCCACCGATTCGTCCTCGAGGACCGTGCGATGACCGACAACGCCCTTACGCCCCTACGGGTCCCGGAAGTGCAGGAGGCCCGGGTCCGCCCGTGCGGACACTACGCCGACCTCACGGAAGAAGAGGGCGAGGTGATGGCGCTGCTGGCCGCGGACCTGAACGCCGTGCAGATCATCGAGCACACCGGCGCGTCCGACTACGCGGTCCGCAGCTGCATCGGCACGCTGGGACAAAAGCTCGGGGCGACCACGCTGCCGCAGATCACCGACATCGCGTGCCGGACGGGACTGCTGGTCCCGCCCCGGGGCGTGCTGAAGACGGCGATCTCCGTCACCGCGCTCACCTCGTTCCAGGCGCTGGCACACGGCGGCACCCGAGAGCGGATCGCCCGCCGCAAGAAGATCTCGCAGAACACGGTCGCCAACCACTTGGCGGCCGTCCGCGCCCGGATGCGTACCGCGTGGAACCCGGCGGCGGTCTACCGGGCCCACGGGGTGGTGCCCGCGGTCCTGGACGCCACCACCCCGCCCTGCCCGATCTGCGCTGCCGGGGGCGCATCGTGAACCACGCCCTGCCGCGCGTGCCGCAGCCGAAGGCTGATGGCCCCCCGAGCCCGGCCTGCGGCCTACCGAACGAGAACAGCGGCCGCCAACGCGGCACAGGCCTGCACCGCCACCAGACGCCGCAGCCCCACCGGACTCGCGCGCAGCTGGTGTTCACACTGCCGCGCCCGCTCGAACAGCAGCCTCTCCAGGCGCGCGCGGGTACTCCGGACGGCCTTGCCGGGCGGCTCCTCACACACGGAGCGCAGCGCCATCCCCGCCGAGCGCAGCATCAGCATGACCCGCGCGTAGTGCGCCTCGGCGAGTTCGGTGCCCGGAACCGGGGTGTCGTCCTGGGCCCGATGCTGCCAGGAGCGGGTGACGGCGTCGGCGACGGCGGCGGTATCAGCGGCCGCCCTCGCGAACACGTCGCCAGGGTGGCCAGACTGCCCCAGCAGCCGCTGCACCTCGGCGGCCTCACCCGTCAGGGCCTCGGCCAGGATGGCGAGCGCCACCGCGGGGGAGTCCTCGAACCGGGTAGCGGCGTGCCAGCGCGGAACCTCCGGCAGCAGTGTCACCGTGCCGTATCGCGCGGCGTAGTGGGCGAGGTGCGAGCCGTAGGCCGGGCCTCCCGGGTGTGGTCGCGGATCACCAGTTCCTCTACCGAGGGCATTTGAAAGACACCGCGGCCGAGTACCGGCCACCCGACGACGTCGGAGGGGGCCGCCTCGGCGGCTGGGAGGCCGTGTCGAGCCGCGATGGCCGCCAGCTGTCCGGCCAGGCCCGGTACGGCGTGGCTGAGAATGAAGAAGGGGTCACCGAACTCGGCGTTGTGCAGGCTCACGAAGGTGGCCCGGTGCGTGCCCAGCTGCTCCACCAGGGCCGCGACGGCCCGTGCTGCGTCGGTCTCGGTGAAGACGCCGGGTGCCTGTGGGTCGATCCCGGACGCCGCCCACAGTGCGCG
>NZ_JBIWAP010000076.1:0-19999 GCF_044760075.1 Kitasatospora sp. NPDC098663
TCGCCAGCCCAGTCTCCCTGCACCCGCAACAGTCTGGCCCCACGCGAAAGCACGTGGGGCCAGAACCTGAAAGATCTTCAGCGATCTCCTAGACGAGTAGATCCCAAGTACGGGATCACGTCTGGCAGTCGGCTGGCATCATGGGAGTCTGATCTTGAAGGAGTGCTGACCGCGTGAGACTCGTCTGTGACCCGGTGCGCGGCGAAGTTGATCTCACGGCGTCGGCAGAGGAGTTGAGCCGATTGGCAGGCGCGGTTGCCACGGGCGAGGCTAGCCACGTGCGTGTCGCTGGCTGAGGACGTCCTGGGGCCGGTCAAAGGCGCTTGGCGGCGGACCCTCGGCCGTCAGCAGAGTCGTCCCGCATGCCCCGTGTGATGGAGCACCGTAGTTCGCGAGTGATCATTTAGAACCTGCTGGTCAGCGGCGCAGCGGTGCACCGTAGTTTGCGAGGGCGGAGCACCCTATCTTGCGAGCCGGGCAGCACCGGCCCGGGCGGCCACCTCCATAACCCCAGGTCAACGTCCTGTGGGTGTCGATCGCACCTGGCTCGCAACCTGCGGTGCTCCACTCGCAGATGTCCCGTGGCAAATGAGCTTGACCGATTGTCAGATGATCTTGACGGGGCTGCCAGGGCGGCGATGGGTAGCCAGGGTTTTCACCGGTAGCCGGCCGTCTGGGATGTGCCAACGAAAGATCGCCCTGGCTGCTCCGTGGATGGGGCCGGAAACCGGCGCCAGGGTGATGTGGCAGGGGATGGGTAGCTGATCGCCGTCCATGTGAGACTCGTCGTTAGTAGCCGCAGGTGGAGTGGTAAGGGAGCATGGGCAAGTACTGCTGCCACTGTGGGCGGGTGGGGGTGTCGGTGTTCGCGCAGATCTGTCGGATGCTCTCGTCCACTCCCAGCGGCCACAGTCGAACCGTGTTGTCCGATCCGCCCGTGGCGAGGGTCTGACTGTTTGGGATGTAGGCAAGTGATTCGAGTTCGCTAGTGCTGATGGCGAGGGGGTGGCCGATCGACGCAGGGTGGGCCGGGTCCGTGACGTTCCAGAGGCGGACACCGTCTCCGCTGGTGGTGAGAGTATGCCCGTCGGGACTGAAGGCCACCTCGGTCACCCGGCTGGTGTATCCGCTGAGCGGTGGCCCGAGTAGCACGGGGTGGTTGTGGTAGGAGATGTTCCACAACTTGACGTCGCCGTCGCCTGGGGCACCGGCAACGCCGGCGTCGGTGATCGTGACTAGGGTGTGACCGTCAGGGCTGAGCGCCATCGAGCCGGCGCCGCCGGGGATGGATGGCCCGGAGCGGGTCGGATGGTCCGGATCGGTCACATCCCACAGCTGCACCGTGCCAGAAGAGTAGCGGCCGGCGATGACGAGCGTGCGTCCGTCCGAGCTGAACACGACGTGCATGAACATGTTGGTGGCACCGTCACTGGTGATCGGCTGGCCACGCAGTCGTGGACGGGCGGGGTCCGACATGTCCCACAGCCTCACGCTGTTGTCGCCACCAACGACGCCGGTGCCGCTGGAGGTGGCGAGGGTGCGGCCATCGGGGCTGAAGGCCGCCGAGTTGACTTCGTTCCCAACACTTGCGGGGAAGTTGATCTGGGCGAGGACCGTGGGCTTGGTCGGTTCGGTGAGATCCCAGAGGATCACGCGATAGTCGCCGTTGGTGACGGTGGCGAGGGTGCGACTGTCGGGGCTGAACGCCAGGGACAAAACGTTGTAGCCGAAGCCCGTGAGCATGCTGAGGGGGGTGGGGCGAGTGGGGTTCGAGATGTTCCATAGCCGCACGGTCTTGTCGCCTGATGCAGAGGCGAGGATGTGGCCGTTGGGAGATGGCACGGTCGGGGAGACGGCTTTGGTGTGGCCGGTCAGCAGTGTGGTGGGCAAGTGCCACAGGTGTACCGTTCGGTCACCGCTGGTTGTAGCGATTGTGCGACCGTCGCGGGCGAACGACATAGCGACTATGTCGGGGCTGGCCAGCGGCGAGGCGATGGACGTCGGCCTGGCAGGGTCAGCGATGTTCCACAGTTGCAATGTCCGCTCTGCGCCGGGGGTGACAAGTGTGCGGCCGTCCGCGCTCAGCGCCATCGCGTTGAGGCCGCCAAGGGAACTTGTCACGGGACCACCCAACGCGACCACGTGCGTGGAATCAGTCGCATTCAGCAGTTGGACGGCGCCCTTGGACTCGACGGCGAGGGTGCGGCTGTCCGGAGTGAATATCGCGATGCCGAGAGCGGTCCAGAAGTTGCCGAGAAGGACGGGATGAGCCGGGTCCGTGACGTTCCACATCCGTGCCCCATCGTCCACGGAGGATGTGACGAGGGACCGGCTGTCCGGGCTGAACGTGACGACGTTGACCGCGGAGGCGTGCTTGAGGGGCTGGCCCAGCTGGGTTGGGTGGGCGGGATCCCTGACGTCCCACAGTTGCTCGTCCCAGTAGTGGTCAGTGCCGGTGGCTAGCGTGTGCCCATCGGGGCTGAATGCCAGTGGGCTGCCGCCTGTGGTGTGGGGGAGGGGTGTGCCGAGGGCACGGGGACGGGTTGGGTCCGTCACGTTCCATAGTTGTACGCCGGTGTTGCCGGGGAGTGGGCCGGCAGATATGGCGAGGGTAGCGCCATCGGGGCTGAACACCATCCAGGCGGTGCCGGGGACCCGGAGGGGCTCGCCGAGCAGGACGGGATGTGCGGGGTTCGCCATGTCCCAGAACCGCACTGTGCCTGTGTCTTTGTCATTGTCGCGGCCGGCTGTGGCGAGGATGCGGCCGTCAGGGCTGAATGCCACCTGGTAGACATTGGAAAAAGAAGTGCTCAGGTCGGTGGACAGAGGCTTGTTCGCGTCTTCGACCAGACGCGTGTAGCGGTCTGCGGTGGGATTCAGCCGATATGCCTCGATGTCGGCTCTGGCCCCGAGTGAAGGGTCGGTGGCGCGTAGCTGGTCCGCTCGTGCGGTGACCTGGCTGATCAGCGCGGTCTGCTGCTGGGCCTGGGCGAGGTCGCGCTGATGGAAGGCGAATGCCCCCGTCGTCACGGCGGCGAGGACGAGCGCTGTGACAGCGATGCGGCCGGTGCGGAACTGCCGGGCGTACCGGTCGGCCTCGCGCAGGGTGGCAGCGAACCTCACGTCACCGGGACGGGGAGCAGTTGCGGAGACTTCGAGCCGGTTCGGCTCGGGTGCCACCAGTCGGAAGCCTTTGCGGCGCGCGGCAAGCAGCTTCGCGTCCAGGCCCGCGACCCTGAGTAGGCGGCCGTCCGCGTCGAGGGCGCCGGTCACCACGGTGCGTGGGCGCAGTCCGTAGAAGACGTCTCGGAGCCAGCCCGCACCGGGCCGGTTCCGCAGCAGGGCGCGAAGCCCGAGCGCGAAGGCAACGCCGAGGGAAGGCCCCTCGATCCGTTCCGGGGCCGAGGGTTCGTCGGACAGGACGATCCGCCACACCACGCAGCGGCCTTCGGCCTGCGCACCGGCCAGATGCCAGGCTGTGCCCAGCGCGGAGGCAAACTGGGCGTTCGGGCTGCGCACCCCGTCCATCGTCCGCGGCTCTGGATACAGCCCTGGCGGTCCCGGGGGGAACTCGCGCAGTTCCAGAATGCCGGTGGCGCCCTCGGCGGCCGGGGTTTCTTCGCTCTGTCCGGGTGAGCGGCCGAAGACCACGGGAACCCGCACGACAGGGCGCCTGCGCGGTGCAATGCCCGCCATCATGAGCGCGGCGATCACCAGAAGTCCCTCGGCAGCCAACGACGGCCCGCCCGGAGCCGCGGCATGGCGCAGCTGCTGGCTTCGTTGCAGGAGCGCGTCGATTCCGCCGGCGAGACGGGGCGATAGTTCGGCGAGTCCCTTGCCGGACGGCTGCGCGGGACCGGGAGCGGCTTCGGAGCACAGCAGTCCGCTGCCTTCCCACGCTTCGAGCAGTTGCAGGAGTGCGCCGTCGTGCTCCTCGGCACCGCCCTTCGGTGCGACAAGCGCCCTGGCCAGGAGGAGGGGGTGCTCGGCTCGCACCACCGCGGCGTGTTCTTGGTCCGATGCGGTCGCCCCGAGCCAGGCGCGCAGTTCCTCGCAGCCTCGACCGGCGAGCCACGCCGGATCGTCACGAACCGCCTCGCTGCAGCAGCTCCACCACAGCGCCGACTCGCCCAACAGTTCCCGGACGGCGGCTTGCGGGCCGGATGCCCGATCCAGCACGGTCTCGACCGTTGTCCGAGCCGTGGGGCCGACACGGGTCGTCGGCCGGCGCCAGCCGGTTCGGCGCTTCGCCACTGCATCTGAGGGGGCTGTATCCCGGGTACTCGTGCGATGCCCGGGTCCCGCTGGTCCGGTCATCGCAGCTCCTGGTCGATGACGCGACGAAGGCCGGGGTCCGAAATCAGCGCCCGCACCTCGCGCCAGGCAT
Source organism: Kitasatospora sp. NPDC098663 (assembly GCF_044760075.1). Taxonomy (NCBI): domain Bacteria; kingdom Bacillati; phylum Actinomycetota; class Actinomycetes; order Kitasatosporales; family Streptomycetaceae; genus Kitasatospora; species Kitasatospora sp. NPDC098663. Next base: position 4,388 of record NZ_JBIWAP010000076.1, read on the forward strand.
CACGGGTCGCATCATTGAGCGAGGCGCCGACCGACAGCGCGACCGTCGCGGCGTCCCACGTACTGTCTGAACCCACTGGAGCCGGCACGGAGGCCGTCCAACCATCCCCGGTGAAGCCTGGGAGCCGGACGTATGAGGCGGCAGGACCAAATCGCCCCCGCGCCACGGGCACGAGCAGCACCCGCTCAGGACCGACCAGGTTCGAGTACCTGACCGCCGTCATCAGTGGCGCGGTGCCCTCGATGCCGCGCACGACGAGTTCCAGGCTGTACTCGGGAACTGATTCCCCGTGGCTACGCACGAGGAACCGAGCGGTGCCATCGGGGGACGATGCCTCCAGCAGCACGGCGTCGCCTCCCGCGGCGGCCAAGCCGGCGGCTTGCGGAAGCTGTGCGAGAGGAAACCAACCGGGAGCAAGCGGTTGGGGGCGTGACCGATCGCGCGGAGCCGCGGCGATCGGATGCCAGTTCCCGGCCGAATCCTCCGGGAGAACAGGCTCGGGGGTGAGCGGCCCGGAGGGCAGGTCCGCGCCGATGAACGATGCCCAGAGCCGCTGCCGCAGTGTGTACCCTTCACGGGCGCGAGCCCCTGTCGGGGGGCGGTGGGCGACCGTGCTGCCGGTGAACGAGCGCCAGGAGCGCCAGGCGACCGAGCCGATGGCCATCACGACGCCTCCCTGGGGACGGGAGGCGTTCCCCCGTGATCTGCTGGGGGCGGAGGCGTGTGCGGCAGTGTGACGCCGGGCGCGCGGAGAGCCTCGGTCGGAGTGGTCGCGCGGCCGATCTGGGCTAGTAGCGCCGGGGCGGAGGCTCCGACGGTCACCGCCGCGTATATACCGGTGACCTCGGTGTGCAGCAGCCACCCGGCCGCACCTCCCAGCACCACGCGCACGAGTGCGGCGAGCGAGTCCGCGAGGGGATCGACGAACCTGCCGAGTGGTGGAAGCGGGTCCTCTGTAGTCCGTGCCGCATGTCGTGCCTCTTGCCAGCTGCGTAAACGTCCGGAGGTGACGACTGCTTCGGCGATCAGTCCACCGCCTGCCCCGGCTGCCACAGCCTCGATCCACGTCAGCATCAATCCGCCCCCAGCCGACCTCATTCGCAGGTGCCTGACGGGAGTTATCGTATGCCCTCGGCACGCTCACGCCGAGGGCCCAACTGACGGCGTGCGCCCCGCCGTTGTCGCGCGTAGTACCTACCCGGTGTCGCTCGCGGGCCCGGAGCGGGCCGACGGGCGCTGATTCCAAGGCCGCCCGGGGAAGCCGCCAAGAAGCTGGCCAATGCCGTTCCAGGCCTGTCCGAGCGGTAACCGGCAGCGCTCGCCAGCATCAACGACGTCCAGCCCGAACGCCGACAGTGCCGGGTTGTCGCACGCCAGCGAGGTCATTTGTCGTAGGACACTGCCCGGATTGTCCCGTGACAGATGATCTTGACCGATGGGCGGGAGCGGGACCGCAATCAGCGGCGGGTGGTGGGCCGGCCTGCTCGGGAGAGGAAGGTGTTGATGCTGGCGTAGGTGAGCGGTGTGTCGTGGTCGTCGATCATCCTGTCCCAGATCTCCGAGGTTGAGAGGCCGTCGCTGGCCATGCCTCTGATGAGGCGGCGGGTGGCTTCGCTGCGGGGAACGCTGCGGGAGAGTCGGCGCGGTTCCTGCTGCTGGACGGCTTGGAGGAGGGCCTTGGGGTGGAGGCCGTGGCGTTGGGCGGCCAACCGCAGGGGGGCTCCTTCGCGCAGGTTGACGGTCGCGAGCAGGAGGCTGACTCCGCGTCGGAAGTCCGCGACATCGGTAGTAGCGGACTGCTCGGCCGGCGGTTGGGTGTAGGTCTTGCCGGGCGCGTCGACGAGCGCGCGCCGCAGGCCGGCGGCGGGGCGGCCGGCGAGCTGGGCGAGGAGGGTGATGTTGGGCTTGCCGTGGCGGGACTTCGGGCTGGTCAGGCTGTTGAGGTAGCTGGGCTTGAGGTGGTTGGCCCGTGCGAGGCGGTGCAGATAGTGGTCGGTCTCCTCGCCGAGGTAGGGACGGACCCGGATCGGCAGCTGACCCTGGAACTTTGCCATCACCACCAGTTCAGCTGGTATCACCACCGCGACCGGCACGGCGACGCCGCCGACTTCGACACCTGGTTGGCCAAGCAGCTGCCCAGGCCCGGATACGGACGCTGCAAAGCCGTGGTCTGCCCTGACCTGGCGGAATCGCCCCTGGGGCTCTGCTATCGGCACCACCGGCGCTATCGCAGGGAGGGAGGGCCGGGCGGCGCCGTGCTGCCCACGCAGTGGGGCAACCGCTACGAGCGGGTCGGTTTGCCGGTGCCGGTCATCTATGACAGCGAGTCGGACTTCCGGTGGTGGTGCTCGAAGACAGCGCCGGTATCTCGGCCAGGGCAGGTCAACCTCCGCGGCCTGCACCCGCTCCTGCGGGCCGAGATCCAGTGGGGGCTGTCCGTCCATGCCCGTGGATCGGGCAGGCGCTGGGAACTCACTCATATCCAGGGCCTGGCGGACTACTGCCGCGAACACGGGCTTCATTCGCTCACCGACCTGGCCGCCGACGGCCTGGACGCGGAGAAGGAGAAGGGTCTGGTGAGCGCGGCCGGCCGGGACACCGCCTATCTCGCCCGGACCCTCGTCGACCTGCTCACCCCGCTCTATGTGACGCCGGATCAGACCCGCGAGCAGGGTTACCTGAACACCGAGCACTTCGGGCGGCTGCTGAACAACCGGTCGCCGCGCATGGACCTGACCTCGATATCCCAGCGATGGCTCCGTGACCTGGCCTGGGATCACTTCGCCACGATTCTGCGCTCGCCGAGCTGTCCGCGCTCAGGTCATACCTTCGACGGCACTCGGCGGGCCTGCATCGAGCTCAGCGCCTTCCTGGAGGTCCGGGCCCCGGGCGGCGGGCACGACCCAAAACTCCTTCGGTCGGAGAACGTCCACGACTTCGCCGCCGACCAACGGCTGCGGGAACTGGACGGGCTGCCGTCCCTGGGAATGAAGGGTCTACACGGGAAGCCGTCCATCGTGACCGCCTACACCCGCCAGATGGTCTTCTCCCGCACCCGGCGGATTCTCCTGGAAGCCCTGGAATCCGGTGAAGCCGAACGGCTCGGCCTGGACCGGGGTTTCGTCACCGCCATGCCCTCTCCGGGAAGGATCACCACCCGGACGCGAAGGCCCCTTCTCCGACGAAGTCGCCCAGGCCCTCGCCGCGGAGGCGAACCTGAAGACACTCGCCACCTGCCACGACCCGGCCGACCGCGGGCTCCGCGACGCCTGGGAGACCATCGTTGTCACCGGACGGCGCTGCAGCGAGGTGATCAAACTGCGTCTGGACTGCCTGGGCCGCTACGGCGGTCTCCCAATGCTCTGGCACGACCAGACGAAGGTCGGCAACTACGACGCCGCGATCCGTATCCCCGAACAGCTCCACCAGCGGCTGGAAGCCCGGCAGCGCAAGACCCTGGCGTTGTTCGCCGCTCGCCACAACCGCCCACCGACCCCGGAGGAGCGCGTTCATCTCCCGCTTTTCCCCAGCAACCAGCGAAACAGCGACAGCCGCCGACCCCTGTCCTACCAGTGGTTCCACCGGGGCTTCAAGGCATGGATCAACGACCTCGACATCGGCGGGTGGGTTCCCCATCAAGCCCGGCACTCTCTGGCCACCAGCCTGCTGCGAGCCGGAGCGAGCCTGACCCACATCCGCCGCTACCTCGGCCAGGTCTCCGAACGCATGGCCGAGCACTACGTCAACCCTCGGGAATTGCATCAGACGGGCGAGAAGTCGCAGGTCGCCAGCTCACGGCGACGCCCTGATGCTCTCGAAGGCTAATACGAACTAGCCGTCTGATCAGGCGGTTTGCCACGCTCATCCCATCTGATGCAAGATCTGCCCTCTAGAAGGGATGGTCTGCGTTGCCTAACAGCGAACGACGGCCCTGGCCGGAGCGGCTCAACTGGAGATGGTCTCCGGGGTGATCCAGCTGCGTCCGGAGGACGCGATGCTGCGCGGATGGCGGGCCCAGCAGATGTCCCGGGGGCTGAGGGAGGACACGATCGTCGCCCGCGAACGGCTGATCCGGCGCTTCCACGAGTTCACCAACGAGTACCCGTGGCAGTGGCTGCCGGGCCACATGGACGAGTGGTCGGCCACGCTGACGGGTGAGAGGCACCTGGCGCCGTTCACGATCCGCAGCTACCAGGGCGACGTGCGGCAGTTCACCGAGTTCCTGATCGACGGCCGCTACGGCTGGGCGACCGCCTGCGAGGATGCCTTCGGCACCCACCCGGTGGCGATCTGCCACGAGTGGAACACCATCGCCCACCTCAATGACTACGAGGGCGACCCGGAGGCCCGGCCGTTCACCCGCGACGAGCTGCAGCGGTTCCTCGACTACGCCGACGACCAGGTTGACCGCGCGGTGCGGTCCAAGCGCAAGGGGGCCCTGGCCGCCTACCGGGACGCCACCCTCTTCAAGGTCCTCTACGGCTGGGGCCTGCGGCGCACGGAGACCTCGAAGCTGGACGTGGTCGACTTCGGCCGCAATCCGAAGGCGCGTCAGTTCGGCCGGTTCGGAACGCTCAACGTGCGTTACGGCAAGGCGAAGAGAGGACAGCCACCGCGGCGTCGAAACGTGCTGTCGGTCATGGACTGGGCGGTGGACGCCGCCCGGGACTATGTGGAGAACGTCCGCCCGCGTTTCGGCTGCGAGAACCACCCGGCCCTGTGGGTGACTGAACGCGGCGGCCGGGTCAAGCCCTCGGAGATCAACGCCCGGTTCGTGGCCTACCGCGACGCCCTGAAGCTCCCCAAGGCTCTGGTCCCCCATTCCCTCCGTCATTCATATGTCACACATTTGACCGAAAACGGTATAGATAGGCGTTTTATCCAGCAGCAAGTGGGCCATGAGTGCGACAGCTCCACCGCCGTATACACCCACGTCAGCGACGACTTCATGAACACTGCTCTGGGTAACGCACTCAACCCGGCGTTCGACGAGGCGCCGACCGGGAAGGACCGATGATGGCCGCCAAGCTCGACTACCGCTGGCACCTGCGTCACCTGATGGCGGACCGCGGCATGTTCTCCACCACCGACCTCCTGCCGCCACTGGCCCAGCGCGGCATCAACCTGTCCTCCAGCCAGGTCTACCGCCTCGTCGTCGAGCGCCCCGAACGCCTCAGCCTGAAAATCCTGATGGCCCTGCTGGACATCCTGGACTGCACGATGGACGACCTGATCGAACCCGTAGTCGCAGCCGGCGCGGCACAGAGGCCGAGGAAGGCCGCCGCAGGCGGGACAGCTGCTGAGAGCATCGGCGATCTGCGGCCCAAGCGTGCTCGGATCGCCCCGGTGGACCGGTGACCGGCTCCATCGACGAGGCCCTGGTGGACCCGGTCGGCCTGATCGTGCGGCTGGTCGCGACGGTCGAACACGGTTTGGACGCCGCCCGAATCCACGAAGTCGTCGTGGATGTCGCCGGTGGGCGCGCGAAGCGCCGCCGGCTGGCCCGGATCCTCTCGGACTGCCCCCAGGTGCTGACGACCGGTGGCCCGCCGGTCGCGTGGTCGGTCGGACAACTTCTGCGAGGGCTGCGGGCCGCCGGCGCAACGTCGATAGCCGCCCCACGGTGCGGTGAATGCGGACGACCGCTGACCTACATGATCAGCCGGCGTGGATACCTGCTCTGCTCGCGATGCCGGGATACGGCCCAGACCTGCGCCGCCTGCGGAGACCAGCGGCGAGTTTCCACCCGTGACCGTCACGGACAGCCTCGCTGCGAGCAGTGTCCCGATGACCAGGGCGACCCGATGGTGCTGCTGGCGGAAGCCGTCACCGTCATCTCCCCGGGCCTGGACCCGGCCGATGTCAGGGCTGCACTGGGCCGGGCGACGGTCCGCCCGGCCGGGCAGCGTCGGCTGGCCTGGGCGATCGTGAACCAGCCCTCGCTGCTGACCGGCGCGGGCAGCGACGCCCCCACCCCGGCGGTCCTGCGCTTCATCGACGAACTCCTCGCGGCGGGCGCCAGCAACATCGCGCGACCGTCGTGCCCGCACTGCGGTCGGACCGTGGCACTGTCGAAGCTGCTGGACGGGCAGCGGATCTGCCGGACCTGCTTCGCACACCACCGGGCGGTGCCCTGCGCCGGTTGCGGCGCGGTGCGTGAACCGGCGACCCGCGACGCGGACGGACGCCCGCTGTGTCCGAACTGCCTCAGCAACGATCCGATCAACCTCGAAGACTGTCGCGGCTGCGGGCGGCGACGTCGCGTCGCGGCCCGCACCGCGGACGGCCCCTGGTGCGATCATTGCCGGCCTCGCACCGCCGCGACCTGCGGGATCTGCGGGATCTGCGGGCGATCGACACTCTGCGAGATCTCCGCCGCGACCGGTGAACCGTGGTGCGACCGGTGCCAGTCGTGGTGGGCCCGCTGCAGCGGCTGCCACACCATCGCCTCGATCCGCGGCGGTACACGCAAGGCGCCGTTGTGCGCGAAGTGCCTCAATCCCGATCCCGGTTTCTGGGAGCGATGCCCGGTCTGCAAAACCACCTGGCAGACGAGCGCGCACCGGCCGTGCCATCGCTGCACTCTCGCGCAACGCGCCGACGAGGTGTTCGCCGGCCCCGACGGGTTCGTTCGCTATGAACTGGCCCCTCTGCACGCCGCGTTGATCGGAATCGACCGGCCGGTCACCGCAGTCGCCTGGCTGTCGCGGCCGGTCGTCACCGGGCTGCTGAAGGAGATCGCGGCCGACCAGCGCGCGGTGACCCATGACGTCCTCGACGAGCTCGCGGCCGGCAAGACCCTCGACCATCTGCGGGCCGTCCTGGTTGCCGGAGGCATGCTGCCTGACCGCGACGAGCGGCTCGTCAAACTCGAGCGCTGGACTGCCCGGATCGTCGCATCCCGTGGCGACCACGACGAACGGGCGATGCTTCACCGCTACGCGGTCTGGCACCACCTCCGACGCCTGCGGCAACGCGTCGGCGCCGGCCGTGCCACCCACCTGCAGATGGCCAAGGTCCGCAGCCACATCACCGCCGCCGTCAACTTCCTGGACTGGCTGGCCAGCAGAAGTCTGACCCTCACCACCTGCACTCAGCCCGACCTGGACCAGTGGAAAGCACGCGAGGACCTCAGCTACCGGGACCAGACCGGCCACTTCATCCGCTGGGCGACCAAGAACCGGCTGGCAAAGGGGCTGACCTTCGGCGCCGAGCGTTGGCAGGGCCCGGTCGGCCCTCACGATTCCGAAGGCCGCTGGGACGACGCCCGCAGACTCCTCCACGACGCAACGCTGACCACCGCCGACCGGGTCGCCGGACTCCTCCTGCTCTTCTATGCCCAACGGCTCAGCACGATCAGCGCCCTCACCGTCGACCAGGTCAGCGAGGCGAACGGCCGGGTTGCGATCCGGCTGGGGACTGCCCCGACGGTCCTGCCCGAACCGCTCGCCGCACTGGTCCTCGACCTGATCGCCACGCGACGCCCCTTCACAGTGATCGGACACACCGACCAGACGCCCTGGCTGTTCCCCGGCCAACGCCCAGGCCAGCACGTCAGCGCCGCTCGTCTCGGCCAACGGCTGATCAACGTGGGGATCCAACCTGGCCAGGCCCGGTCAACGGCCCTGTTCGCCCTCGCCGAGGAAGTCCCGGCCGCGATCCTCGCCCGCATGCTCGGCATCCACATCCAAGTCGCCGTCCAGTGGCAGAAGGCATCCGCTGGCGACTGGGCCGCCTACGCCGCCGACGTCAGCCGCCGTGTCCCGGAGAACCGATGAAGCTACCCATCACCATCCACCAAGCACGGCTCGGCGCCGTGGAGTTCAAAGTCATCCGACCAGCCCAGCCATTGATCCACGCCGTGCTCGCCGACCACGATCGACACCTGGACGCCTATCTCGATCAAGACGCCGCGCGGCGAATCGGCGGTCTATGGACGCTCGCTGCCTCTTCACCGCGCTCACTGGTCCACCTGCCGATGCGAGGCAACCAAGCCCCCTCCCGCGAGCTTCCAGAAGACGGCATGCGTCAGCTTGATCTCGTGCTGCTGCATCACTCGCTCCAGTTCGCGCCTTCACGATGGAAGGAGGTGCGCGGGCGACTCGGCCCGGGTCGTCCGCAGACCGTGACGCTGCCCGATCCGGGACATACAGGCGACGCCGTGATTGACCACGAGGCACGGCACTACCGGGAGAACCGGGACCTGTTCCACCAGCATCTCCACGCCGAGACCCTGTTCATGACCGGCAGCGCGAAGGTGTTCAGGGAAACCGCCCGGCACTTCCTCGACGTCGCCCGAAACGGTCCCGGCTACGTCCCCGTCCATCCCAGCTACCCGTACTTCTGCACAGAACTCCACTCCAACGACGGCATTCTCGGCGACGCGCGCGAGATCCACATCGAGTACTGCGACCAGTGGGACTCATGAACGGCCGCGGCCCCTCGTCCTGTTCTCGAAGGAGCCGCTATCGTGCAGCCGTGACCGGTTTTGCTGCACAGCCTCCACTGCTCTTCCTCGATGTCGACGGTCCGCTCATTCCGTTCGGGGCAGCGCCTCAGGAGTATCCGGACGGGCATCCGACGTATCAGACGGGCCGCGAACTACAGGGGCCCGACTCGAATCCCCTTCTGGCCAGGATCAACCCCGAGCACGGACCCCGGTTGAAGGCGCTACCGTGTGATCTCGTCTGGGCCACGACATGGATGGACGACGCGAACGAGTGCGTCGCGCCGCAGCTGGGCCTGCCGCAGTTGGCGGTGGTGACCTGGCCGGAGCCATCCGACTCCGACGAGCGCGACGAGCGGAACGGGCTGCACTGGAAGACCCGCGCGCTCGTCGACTGGGCAGCAGGGCGAGCGTTCGCCTGGGTCGATGACGAGATCACCGAGACCGATCGGGCCTGGGTCTGCGCACACCACCAAGGACATGCCCTCCTCCATCGCGTCGACCCCCGCCGCGGCCTGACCAACCTGGACTACGACACTCTCAGTGAGTGGTTGCACAAGATTGCCGGGGACGCCCCCGCCGCATAGCGCTGCTTGAAACCGCCCGAGAACAAGGCTGCCCGCGACACGAACACGGGCCGCCCCGCCGCGCATCAGTAGTGTCTGTCCAGAGCATCGACAAGGTTGCGGAGTTCACGCGCCCGCCGTCGGGACATCGTCAACATCACCGCTTCGAGGTGCTCACGAGCCTGCCAAGGGTCTCCGCAACAGGCCCATTCCGTGCAGCCGCCGCTCTCGTACTCCCATAGGCGACGGCTCGGCTGGTGGACGAAGCTTCTCCAGTGCACCATGGCCGACCCGATCGAGCCCGGCCACAAGTACTTCTTCTGACGTTCTATCCGGCGAACCTCAGCGAGAGCTGCCGAGGAGAGACCATGGATGATCGTGGGGTCGTCTTGCATCCTGGGTCCGCGCGGAAGCTCGGTACGGACGCGGCCAGGCCGTCTACGCGGCATCGGCCTTTCTGATAATCGTCCTGCCGGTCATCATCCCACCTGTTGGCGCTTCGCGACCAGACCGGGCCGGCCCCACCGCCCTGACGAGCAGCCGCCGGCACCTCTACGGCTCGCGCCCGCAGCTACCGCTCATGCTCAGGATCGGCAGGCGGCCTGACCTCGATAATCGTGGCCTTGCCCACTGCCGGCCTGCCCTCATACATGGTGATCACATCGCCGAGCTCAAGATGGTGCCACTGCTCGGGGCAGAGAGGAGCCAAGCGGATCGTGGCGCTCTCTCCTGGCGCCAGTCCAGGAGCACCCTCCACCCACAGCCGCGCGATGTTCACGGCCTGCTCGCCGTCGGGTGCGCGGTTGCCGATGTCCCACAGCGGCCTGAGCTGACCTTCCCCGGAGAACGCAGTTTGACGCCCGCCCTCCTCTGCCCTCAGCAGACTCAACCTGGCCCGGATAGCACCGTGCTGCACCTCCCAGGCCCGCCATTCGCACCAGCGAGCGCTCTGCTCCAGCATCATCTGCCGAGCAGCGTCTGCGAGAAGCGACCAGAAGCCCAAGGGAACTGGGTGCTCGTCCCCGATCTCCATCAGAAGATCCAGCACGAGCTCCCACTCCTGGTGGCGCTGGTAGTCGCGCACGTCTTCGAGCGTCACGCCGTTTTCGGCACGGGCACCCTCCGGGAGCAGATCGGCCGCGTGCTGAAGGAGCGTGAAGGCATCATCCATGCCGGGCATTCTCCCCGGCTCTGACCGCGTCCTCACCGACACCCTGACGACATCGATCTCCGCGACACGCTGGGAGTCGGCCTGCATCCACTGCCCCGTCCTCCGACCGGATCCTGAGCAGATGCCTCGCGTCACGAGATCTGCCAGTTCATCAGCACGCCGACAACGCCCAAAAGAACCAGGCATTCGGACAGTTCCGATACCCGACTCCACCATTACACCTGACCAGCGAGGACCTGGAGAACGTCCTCCAGCACGTCTGGGTCACCGGCCCCGGCACCGCCCAACCCGGCGAACTCCTCGCCGGAGACACCACCCCGCTCACCCGCGAGCGGGCCCAGGCCCTCGCCACCGACCTCGCCCGCCGCAGCACCCCCGCCGAGGGCGGGTTCTGCACCTTCCAGCCCGTCGTCGACGGCGGCGCCTGCCCCTGGAACCTCGACTGCCACAACTGCGACAAGTTCGTCCTCTCCGGCGCCGACCTCCTCTACTGGCGGCGCAAGCGCGAACAATGGCGACTTTTGGCCGAGGGCGCCCTGGACGACGCCACCGCCGACTACCTGCACCGCTACTTCGAGCCCACCGCCCGCGCCATCAACGGCCTGGAGAAGGCCCTGGCCGGCCTCGGCCTCCTCGACGACGCCCTCGCCCTGGACCTGCGCAAACCCCAGGACTACTTCCACCGCGTCTGGTCCACGGCCTTCCGCGCCACCGAACTCGCCGACGCAGGCGACGACGAGTACAGCGATACGTGCACAGCCGACGGCGACGACCCCCGAACAGGACGCTGCATGAACACTGCCACCGTTCCCGAGCCCCGCACCGCGGCGGCCCTGGCCGCCCGCCGCCGCAAGACCGCGACCGCCCTTGAGCGCGTCCACCAGGCCATCGCCCGACTCCGGCGCGAGAAGACCCAGGTCACCGTCGCCGCCGTCGCTCGCCGCGCGGACGTCTCCCGCACCTTCCTCTACGACAATCCCGAGGCCAGAGCCGTCATCGCCTCCGCGATGGCCGAGGCCGGAGACCGCCGGACCCAGTTGCTCGCCGACCAGGACGAGGAACGTGAGGCGACCTGGCGCGAACGCGCCCTGAACGCCGAAGACGCCCTCAAGACCGCCCACAGCGAGATCCTCACCCAGCGCAACCGCATCAGTGAACTCCTCGGCCAGATCCGCGACTTGGAAGCCGAATGGACCCAGGAAGCCATCCAGCGGATCACCACCGAGAACACCACCCTCAAGCAACGCGTCCGCCAGCTCACCACCGACAACCGCACCCTCGACGAGCGCCTCAAGGCCGCCCGCTCCAACCTCCGCTTCCAAGACCGCCGCGTCGCCGACCTCGAAGCCCACATCATCGACCCCACTGGCACGAGGTGACCTGACCACAAGACCCTCCCGAGTCGCCACGGCCTCACGCCGTGGCGACTCCTCCCAAGGTGCTCTGGAACACCACCTTGCCTTGGCCAGGACAGTTCTTTCGCTGCGAAAACAAGGTGATCAGAGGCTGGCCGGGCGCGCACAATGGCCCATGCTCATCGACCACTGGCCCCTGCTCGGGCTGCGACTGAACACTCCCCGGCTGGAACTGCGGCTGCCGTCCGGCGAGGAGCTCTCCGAACTGGCTGACCTCGCGGCCCAAGGCGTCCACGAGCCGGACCGCATGCCCTTCTACGTCCCCTGGACCGACCTGCCGCCCACGGAACGGGCGCGCTCCGTGGTTCAGCACCACTGGCTCCGGCTGGGCAATTGGACTCCCGACAACTGGTCGCTGAATCTCGCCGTCTTCGAGGCGGGCCAGATCGTCGGCCTGCAGACGATCGCGGCCCGCAACTACGCCGCCGTGCGCGAGGTCGCCACCGGCTCCTGGCTCGGCCTTCGGCATCATGGACGAGGCATCGGCACTGAGATGCGTGCGGCGGTCCTGCAGCTGGCGTTCGCCGGACTGGAGGCGAACGAGGCGACGTCCGGGGCCTTCGCAGACAACCCATCCTCGCTCCGGGTATCCAGCAAGCTCGGTTACGAGCCCGACGGAATCGAACACCACGTTGTCCGGGGCCGCGTCACCGTCATGCGTCGCCTCCGGATCTCCCGCGCCCAGTGGGAAGCCCACCAGAACACGCCTGTCTCGATCACCGGACTCGGCCCCTGCCTGCCCCTACTCGGGCTGACGGACAAGACTGATGAGCCGTTCGACGCTCTCTCCTGAACAACCGCCACGGAGCCAACCGCACCTTCTACGACCCGGCCACCGATGTCGGCGGCCGGGTCGCCTGATAGACCACTCGAAACACGGCAGCAGCCAGTGCCGAACCATCGTCACGGACATGTAGTCTATGGATCGTCGCAGTTCAGAGCCGGTATCCGAGCTCCTGCGGTCGGTAAACTCGACGACATCACCCGCCTGCGGATGCACCGGCTCGACGACCAGGACGTCCTCGACCTGATCCGGGCGTTCATGAGCATGAACGTCACGCTGATCCTGGTCGGCGTCGACATCCCCGGTTCGGGCCTGCTACGGGAAGCCGCCTGGGACGAAAAGAACCGGCAGTGGGTGATGCCACCCGCCACCCGCGCCCGAAACTTCGGCCTGGAGCCCACCCAGACCGAGCACCGCTTCGACCTGGTCGACCTCGACCGCTTCCACTACACCACCCCGCAGCAGATCCAGGCGTTCACCAACCACCTCGCCGGCATCGAGGACGGCCTGCGCCTCTTCGACTCCCGCCCCGGCATGCTCACTACCGGCACGATGCCCGAATACCTGATGCGCCGCACCGGCGGCGTTGTCGGCCTGCTCGCCCGCCTCATCGAGGACGGCGCCCAGGAAGCCATCGACACAGGCCGTGAACGGATCGACGAGTCCCTGCTCGACGAGATCGTCCTCAGCCTCAACGACCCCACCCGCGATCCGGCCGCCGGCGAGATCCCCGCCATCGACCCTGGCGACCAGCCCGCCCAGCCCCGCCCCAAGAAGAGCCGGCGGCGCCCGCGCAACACCGTCTTCGACGACCCAGGTCCGCGCGCGGCCGGAGCGGGCGCCTGATGCCAGCCGGCGACGACTGGCCCGACGTCCTGCCGCGCAGCCTCGCCCCCCTGCCCGACGAGAGCCTGCCCGGCTTCATCCTCCGCGTCTGCCACCGCCTGGACCTGGTTCCAGGCCGGCTCATGCGCAAAGCCGGACTGGTCGCTCCCGGCGTCACCGCGTCGAACGCGGCATCCGCCCGACACCTGCTGGAACTGGACCCCGGCCCTCTGGAGTCCTTCGCCCGCCTCACCCGCCTGACCACGCAAGAAGCCCAGGCGCTGACCCTGAGCCAGTTCACCGGCCGCCACCCGGCCGTCAGCGAGGCGCTCACCCGCCCCGGTGCGGCCCGGCGCCCCACCGCGACCGCCCCGCGCTGGCTCCTACTGGGCTCAAGCCGCTACTGCCCGCCCTGCCTGGCCGGCGACGGCAGCGACGTCCAGGCAGCTCACGGCGGACCCTGGAAGCTCCACTGGCGGCTCGCGACGGTGTTCTCCTGCCTCCAGCACCGCGTCTTCCTCGAACACCTCTGCCCCATCTGCCGCGAGCCGGCCTTCGGCTCGGGCCGCTGGTTCACCAGGCACTGCCTGCTACCCGGCCAGGGAACACCGGGCATGCACCCGGCCCAATGCCGGGCCGGCCGGGGAACCGGCAGACGCCCCAGTCCCTGCGGCCACCGCCTGGACACCACCGCGACCCGTCCGGTCACCGACGAACTCGCCATCCTGCAGGGCAGGATCCTCGACTTCATCACCCCGAAGTCCGGACCGGCTCAACCCGACGCGATCGGCGACCTGCACGTCATGGCGGCGATCGTCGCCGGAACCTGGCCCCGCGCGGCCGTCCACGCGCCCTTTGACCTGCCGCTGGGCTTCGAGGCATAACTGACTCCCCTGGGCGCTACCGAAGGCGCCGTTCGATGCGACGAACCACCCGCTGACGCCCAGCCGACCTGCGGCCCTTCTCGCCACTGCCGACGCACTCCTGCACCAGCCCCGGACGGTTCTGCGGCAGAACCTCGACCATCTACTGCAGGGCGACCCCCGGGAGAACAGCCACTGGGGCACCACCTGGACACGCCTGCTGGACCGGTGCTCGCCAGCAACCCGCCAGGACCTCCTCCAGGTCACCGACCGCATCCGTCAACCCACCCGGAACCGGCAACCCTCGACGCCACCCCCAAGGGTCGACCGACGTCGACGCCATCACTCCTGGTAACGACCGGCGCCGCGCTGGCCAACTACGACTCCCCGAATTGGCCAACTAGCGATTCCACTTTCGGTCTTCGCCCTGCTCCACCAGCAGCCCTGAGGCCAGATATCGATTCCGGTCACACTTGATGCCCGCCCCGGAGCCCGGCGGGATTCCTTGACGGTCACCCCGCCGTCTGGGCGGACTCCTTGATGGTCGTCTTGGAAGGCGTTCCCGATACCTTGGCGGTCGCCCCGCCACCGGCCCCGGAAACCTTGAGGCCGGGTAAAACGCGCAGGTCAAAGCATTGGTGGCGGTCGATCTGGATACCTTGATGCCCCGTCCGGGCAGAAGACCCGGGCGGGGCATCAAGGTGCGGGCGCAGGTCAGGGCTGTAGCCGCGTCCAGCCGTGCGGGCGCCGGCCGTTGTCGCCGAGGGGGTGCCAGACCGGGGCTGCGGGTCCGTGTTGGACGAGGTCCTCGAGGCAGGCCGCGCCGGCGGGGACGGCGGCCAGCAGCTCGGCGACGGCCGGCTGCTCCTCGGCCGCCAGGCACAGGCCCTCCACCGTCGTGCCGACGTCGGCGGCCGCGGCGCCGGTCAGGACGACCAGCACGCTCGGGAACGCCTTCCACCGCCGCTCCCAGAGCCGGGCGCAGGCCGCCAGCTGTTCCGCGGTGTGCTCGGTGCCCGTGGCGGGGTGGTGGAGTTCGACGAACGCGCGCAACCGCTGGCGTCGGCCGCCAGTGGTCGCGGTGTAGGTGAGCTCTGCGGCGGGCCGGTACGTCTGCCCGTTCGGGCCGGCGGGGTGCTCGGGGGCGGGAACGAGACCGAATCCGTGGACTACGCCCTGAGGCGCAGGCGCCATTACGGTGTGATGATCACCTGGTACCACTCGCTGTCGAGGATGCGGTCGGACTGTACAGCCCGCCCCAGCTCGCCACCTGCGGCCGTGTCGGCGAGCGGACCTGCGCGACCGCAGCCCGTGCAGGTCCGCGAGCAGATGATGCACCGCCCGGTGTCGGCTGTCGGCAACGGGTGACAGCCGTTGCCGACATCGGCCTTGCAGGACGCGTGACCTCCCGCAGGCAGGACAGGACAGGACGCGCGGGCGGCTTCCTCTTTCATTCGGGCCGTGCAGCGGCAGCAGTGCTGCCGGTCGATGAAGCCGACCGGCGCCCCGCACCCGACACAGTCCCGCCATCCCGCCACGGCC
>NZ_JBIWAP010000077.1:0-19263 GCF_044760075.1 Kitasatospora sp. NPDC098663
AGTTGCGCTCGCGTCACGCACCACGGTTTACCGGAACTGGACCCGCTGCGAAGGTAAATCGCGCAGATTGATCACGACCGAATACGCGCCCTAGTCGGGAATTCGCCGCGCCGCGCGTTGACGTGCTTCGGTTCGGCGAGCAGGTAGCCGGTGCGGGTGACCTCGTGGCCACGGGTGTCGGAGCCTACGGCGGTGACGTGTTCTCCGACCGCGAGGCCGTTGATCATCTCCTGGAATTCGACCTTCATGCGTGCGTTCCTTCGTCTGGGGGTCAGGGCGAGTTCGTGCTCGGGGATGTCTTCGAGGACGGTGAGCCGCGGGGCGTGCAGGGTGCCAGCGCACACCGCGCAATCACAGGTGTGGCAGCAGTAGCGGCAGCTCGTGTCGTCGCAGAACGGGTCGGGACCGTGGTAGTGGCTGGGATCGGGTTCTTCGCAGCCCCAGCTGCGGCAGGACCGGTCTCCCGACTTCGGAAAGACCCGGTGCTCGGGAGTCATTCCGTGGGCGAGCGGCACGCCAGGGCAGGCGAATGTCGAGTGGCGGGCGGCAGCTTCGGTGGGCCACGCCGCACGGCATGCGGTGCACTGGTACCGGCCCGCCGGGTGGAGGCGTGTGGAGTGGCGCATGGGGAATGGCCTTTCAGCGTTCCGTCAACGGGAAGCGGCCGTAGGGATCGAGAACTGGTTCCCGCTTGTCAGGTGGCGTGTGTGGTCGGGTGCTGGGGCACAAGGCCGCCACAGTGTCTGGCCAGCCCGGATACCGGCCCCTGCGACACCAGGTCACTCGCCCGGTCGGCGTGGTACCCAACTGGGTCGGACACCGGTCTGGAAACACTGCCGTCCCCGGGGTTGCGGGGCGTGGGGCCGGTCAGAACGGAGCTTCCTCGGGGCGGCGTTCGGGCCGGGTCAAGGAGGCCTCCAGCCGGGGCCGGATCCGGGGGCAGGTGCATCCTTCGGGGTAGCAGTGGGGCCCGCCGTCGAAGGGCTCGTGCCAGGGGCAGTCGAACTCGGGCAGGCGCTCCACGAGCACGCTCAGGCGGTGGACGGCGATCAGCCACGGACCGGCGGTGAGAACGCCGGGCCGGGTGAGGCCGCCGGGCTGGTAGCGGGCCGCGGGGTGGCGGTGGGTCCAGCGCTGCCACAGGCGCAGTGCCCGCTGGCGCAGCGGGTCGTGGGCGTGGACCGGGTCCGGGGTGGGGGTGTGGGGGTCGGTGAGGTGCGCGTTGACGGTGAGTGCGAGGGCGGGCTCGGGGCCGCGCCACTGGCCGGGGCCCGGGAGGTGGGGGCGGGTGAGGGTCGCGTGCAGGTGGCCGGGGGCGGTGGTGAGGGCGAGCGTCCAGCCCCGGATCTGAACGGCGTGGCGGATGTGGGAACCGCACCCCAGGGACTCGGCCGCCTGCTCGGGGGCCAGAAGGGCGAGGGTGTCCTCGAACGCTTCCTCGGCCGCGGCGCGATAGGCGTAAAGCGCCAGGGTACGAGGGTCGTAGAAGCCGTACTCGCTCCACTGGTTCAAGAAATCGGTGTCGGCGGCGGCGCTCTCGTAGACGGCGGCGCCCAACTCGGACTCGTACGCGAGATCGGACAGGTGGCGGCGGGCGGTCATCGGCTGGTGTGTTCCTTCACTGGTCGGTGGCGCGGGCGGCTGGGCCAAGGCACGGGGGTGCACGGGACAGAGGCCCCGACACGGGGACTGAGAGGCAGGGACGTGGTGTGCGCGGGACGGCCGGGACCCCGCTCGGAGTGAAAGGGGTCTCGGCCGTCGGTGCTGGCCCCTACCCGGACCGGGGCGGGTGCGGCACGGCCGGGCGGTGGGCCGCCGGGTGCTCTGCCTGGGAAGGAAAGTAGCCACGAGACGGAGCCGGTCAACACCCCAACCCCAGTGGATGACAGGGCGGTTCAGGCCGGGTGAGGGGTGGCTCTGAACGGGCGGCCGGACGCGGCGCACCCGCCCCGCACCGGGCCTCCTCCTCCTGGTCGCCTGAACGGGAGCGACGGCGGACACGACGGTGCGCGCCCGCCGGAAGCGCCGCCGGAGGTGGCCGCCCCCGAGGGAAGGGGGCGAGGGACAGGGAGCGGGAAGGTACCCGGCCCCCACCCGGCCGCACCACGAGGGGAGAGCACACACCGCCAGGCGCCCCTGGGATGCCGGCCAGGACCGCCGGAAACGCAACGGCGACACAGTCGGCACCAGACCTGGAGGGGGGCCGGCCGGGGCATCAGCAGCGGCGTGGCCGGTTCCGTGTCCTGGCCGGGGGTGAGGCGCAGCGCGCGGTGCGGGTCGGGCGGTGGTGTGGTGGCCCAGCCGAACGAGTCGTGCGCGGCCGGGCGGTGGTGTTCAGCCGAGACGAAGGTTGCGCCGTGTTCGGATGATCTAGTCGATCAGGCGGTTGGCCTCGACGAGTTCGTAGTCGGCGGGGAACGCTTCGATCAGCTCGGCGCCCTCGGTGAGCGCGGCGCTACGGGCTCCATCGAGGACGGCGCCGAGCCGGTCGATCTCGGCGAGGGTGAGAGCGGTGCAGGGCGGGCGTAGACGGTCACGGCTACGGCTCCCCGGCGTCCTGGACGAGCACGTAGCCGCTGCGGCGGGGTTGCCCGGTTGCGGTGACGGCGCTGGCGTGGAGGCGGCTGGCGAGAATCTGACGCTGGCGCTTGCCGGTGATGGCGTCGACGACCTGGGCCCGCACGTCACCGGGGGTGTAGCGGAGGATGCGGATGGTGACGCTGCTGCGGGGGTCGCAGTCGCGGTAGACCTGGTGGCGCTTGATCATGTGGTACCTCCGGGTCGCGGGAACGAGGCCGCTGGTCTCGGCGGCCTGGCGCACGGGTCTATTGTCTCGGGTGGCTGCTGGGTGCGGCCGTGTAGATGGCGGGCGATGAGGACGGTGCCGGTGCCGACGGCGAGGAAGCCGCCGGCCACAGCGAAGAGATGCGGCGCCGTCACACGGCGGGAACCGACCTCGAACTGAATCTGGATCGCGTGCCTCATCGCTTGATCACCGGGCGTCCTCGGCTTTGCCGTCGGCGTTGATCCGCCATCCGGTCACGCGATCGGTGACGGATACACGGTCGAGGAGGCCGCGTTGTTCTCGGCAAGCAACCCGCCTTCGAACGCTCAGGTGAGACCACTGCACTCTGTTACAGACGGCCGGACCCCGAGCAGTGGCGCGCCCCGGCTCCGGGGCGCAGCAGGCCGGGGCTGGGAGTCGGCGGGGTCAGGGGGTGTCTGAGATAGGGGTGTTGGCGGCGAGGAAGAGGCGGGCGGCGGCGAGGACGTCGCCGTCGCAGCCTTGCCGAAGTTGGGCGAGGGCACGCGGACCGTACCTGTTGACCAGGTCGGGGGTGACGTCGATGTGGTCACTGGTGGCGGATGTGTCCTCGATGACGCGGCCGTACGCGAGCGCGCGTATGGCCTCTCCTGCGAGGTGCCATCCTTCCAGGTACGGGTTGTCGTACCGGGCGGTGAGTTCGGGGTGGAGGGCGGCGAGGTCGGCGGGCGTGGTGTCGGCCGCTGCCTGACCGCTGATCAGTGCCTCGGCGTAGGCGGCGGTGAGACGCAGAAGTCGCAGTTCCCACCCTTGCAGTTCGAGGCTGAGGAGGACCTCGGTCGGGGGGAGCGCGGGGGCGCCGGGACGGGCGCCGCGCTCCTTCATCCAGCCGGACAGGGCGGTGACGGTGTGCTGGTGGCGGTACTCGGTCGTCAGCAGCGGGGCGTCGGGGATGTGCCAGGCGCCGGTGCCGTTGACGCTGATCTCGCCGTGGGCGGTGGTGAGCTGCCACAGCACGGTGTCGCCCTGGTCGTCGGGTTCGAGGTAGAGGACGTGGTAGTCACGGGATCCTGCGGGGCTGGTACGGATGGTGAGCTCGACCGCGACGGTGCGGCCACCGGAGAGGTCGGTCCTCTCGGCGGGGATGCCGTGCTGGGAGAGAGCGGTCGCGAGAGCGTGTGCGGTAGCGGTGGGGTCCATGGTGTGCTCCGGTGAGTTGGTGGACGGCTCTGAGGGCCCGGAACGGATCGAGCGGGCCCGCTTGCCCGGGGGCGGGCCACGCGGCGAGGAGAGGCGCGGTGGCGACGGCCACCCGAAGAGCGTGGTCTCCTTCGAGATCGCAGTCGGGGGGAAGGAGGAGCCGCTCAGCGGGTCTCGCTGTAACCGCACTGGGAGCACGTGTGCGTGACCTTCTCGGCCTTCGGGGTGATGCCGACACCGTGGGCGTTCGACTCCATGTCGATGGTGCAGTTCGGGCAGTTCATGGCTCGGCTCCTGACGCGACGAGGATGTTCTTCAGCGCCAGATCCGGATCAGCTCCGCTGATCGCTTGTGCTCGCTGCCTTCACAGGGCGAGTAAGGCGAGCCACGAAGAAAAAGGACACAGCACCCCGGCGCCGCAACTGCCCGAAGGCAGAGCGCGCACCGGGGTGCTGGGGAAGCCGGATCCGCGGAGGTCTCCAGGGACGCGCTGCGGGGATCAGCTGCAGCGCTCAGGAATCGAACCTGTTCCGCGACCGGTCTGCGCGGTGTGCCTACTGGCGCACGCCGAGGATCAGTCGGCGCACTGCGGATTCGAACCGCTCCGTGCAGAAGTCGTGGTGGTCTGTCGTCGATCGCCGGCATCAGCTGTGCTGATGACTCAAGAACAGTCGAAGTCTGGCCGGCAGTGAGGTCAGATCCGGTTGAGGAGTTCGAAGAGCAGGCCGCGTCGGCGGGCGCCCCCGGAGGGGCGGGATTACGAGCGGTGGGCGGCCATGTTGGGGCACGAATCGTGGTCGCGTGTTCCCGTGCCCCGGCAGTCGGGGCAGCGGGCGTTGAGCATGTCCAGCAGCAGCGCGTTGAGGGCCTGGATGGTCGCGGCGTGGGTGCGCTGGTCGCGGTCGTGCCCGATCGCGGCGGCCTCCAGCATCCTGCGGGCGAAAAGGCCGATGGCCTCGCGGACACCTTCGACGCTGCCCACGTCCAGGGCGGTGATCTCGGTGTTTACGGTCCGCTGGTGAGGGCGTCGGGCAGGGACGGTTGGGGTGGAAATGCTCAACGCGTATTCCTATCTCGGCGAGTTGGGTGGGCGGTGGCGGGGGAACGGGCTGCGACGGACCTGGGGCGGCCCCCGATCTGTCGTCGACCGCCCGGGTCAGCCGTGCTGATGTGCGGGCCCGCTCTGTGAGCTCAACCAGGACCGCCGGGAGGGGTGAAGCTCGGCAGATGGTCAGCGAGTCGGGAAGGGCAGCTGCTCGTCCACGGCACTGGTGTACGCGACGGCCGGAGCGACAGCCGCGACCGGGGTGGGGGCCTGTGCCTGCAGGGCCTGGTTCCGGGCCTCGGCGTTGGTGACGCGCTCGGCCAGACGGGCCTGGGTGGTCTTGCGCGACTCCAGGAATGAGATGTTCTGGATCTCCAGCTTGAGCTCGAAGACCTCCACGCCGTTCTTGGTGTAGCGGTTCATGCGCGGCTCGTAGCCGATGGCCAACAGGTCGCCCTTGTGCACGTGCGCGAAGGGGCCGATACCCGTGGTCTGGGCGCGGACGAAGGCCTCGAACGGCAGGGCATCGGAGATGCGATTGCCCTGGGCGTCGGTGTAGCCACGGTCGACGAAGGCGGTGAGCATGACCTTCTTGGAGCCGTCCTTGTTCTCGAAGACCTTCGGGTCGTTCGCCAGGCGGCCGACGACGGATGCGGTGCTGGTCGGGTTCGACATGGTGGATTCTCCTTGAATACAGCAGAGTGCCCGGATCGATTTCGCCGTCCGCGCACAGTGGGGTGGAATTGGGTTGCTGAGATATTCAGCTATCTGTCATGCCACCATCCGGATCAGCTTCGCTGATCAGATGATGTTCTCTTTCAATGCTTCATCCGAATCAGCTGCGCTGATCGAATGCTTCGTCATTCCGATACCCGAATCGGCTTCGCCGATTTACCGGCCACTATTCCGACCAGACCCCCACGTGATATTCGGATGTCCCACAGCGCGGTTTCTGCCTGACATGCTCTGGCGGTGTCGCCGGCCGCGCGCGAGTTGGTGGAAGTGTTCGAGATTTGCGATCTCGGCCTGGTGGAGTGTTGCTGTGGAGAGCCAGAACACCTGAACCACTGCGAGGACGATGAGCGCGCCTGAACGAAGCTCAGAGGGCGGAATTCCTCACAGCGTCACCTGCACTTCGTAGGCCGTCGAGAGATACGGCCCAACATTGAGCGTCTGTACGGGCGTCACCAGACCCGCCTGCGCCAGGCGAGCCGTCAGGCCACAGTGCTCGGACCAGTCCTTGATGAAGACGTTCCCGGGCTCGGGTATGAGACCGTGGGCCCGCAGGCTGATCGAGATGGGCTCGGCGGGGCCCTCGGCGTTTTCGAGTTCCAGCAGACGGTTCTCGTTGTCGTGCACGAGTGCTCCCGTAAGCTCGATGCAGCCGAAATCGACGGTGACGTCGGGCCTTACGGTGGTTGCGGACTCAGCCATGATGGTCTCGCCTTTCTCATGACGTGCGTTGCGAACGCCGACGGGTACGGCAGTGGATATCTCCGCATTGATATGGTCCTTGGGCCTAAGCACGTGCCGTAGGACAGGAGCCGCAGGCTGGTGGCGGTTGGCCTCGGGAGAACAGCGTGCAGCCAGGCGGCCAGGTCGGTGTCTTGACCGCTGAGTGACAGCCGTCACGGGTGGCTCCTGTCGTCGGCGAGCTGGGCGGCGCCTCCGCTGCCACCCGCAAAGCCGGTGCCCCGGCAGTGCCCGCAGTGTCCGGTGCCGTCGGAGTGAGCGGCGGGGAAAGTGTCCAGCTCGCCCCGTACCAGCGCGGTCAGCCAGTCGAGCTGGCCGGGCTCCATCGGGACCTGGCGCTGCTCGCCGGCCGTCGGAGCGATGACCGTGACGATCACGGGTACGGTGCCCTCGGGGTCGGTCGGATATCCATCGGCCAGCTCGGCGAGCGCTTGGGCGAAGTCACCGACGGCTGTCGTGGCCTTGGTGCTCATGGCATCGGCTTCGGTTGGCCGGGCGATCTCCTCGTCGAGCAGGTACATCTCGCCCCACGGGTTCGGCTCCTCGACGGGGCGGCCTTGCCTGATGTCGCGAAGCCGTTCGCGGCGACGGTCCTGAACGTAGCCGCGACAGAGCAGAGCGTCGTGCTGGGAGGTCGGCCAGTTCGAGGCGGTCGCGCACCACCCGCAGTGCGGCGTGAGGGTCAGGGCGCGCCAGATGGCGAGGGCGAGCAGAGTGGTGGCGCAGCCGGGCAGCGCGCCGATCGCGAGCATCACGTGGCGTCTCCGTCCGTCGTGGTGGTGGTGGTTTCGACTGGGAGCGAAGAGCCGGCGACGGCCTCTTCGCTCGTGTTGTATGTGAGGTCCTCGGCTGCCTCCGGGACCTTGGGTTCGCGGCAGTGGCGCTTCACCACCAGGCCGGCTTCACAGCCTCGGTGCTGACCGGGTGGGGACACCGCTTTCGTGAGATCTGGCGGGTCATGCCCCCCCAGGCGGCGCGGAAGCAGAGGCAGTTCGCGCCGTAGATCCCGCGTTGGTCGCGAAGTCGTCGGCGAGGTGATCGGTCTCGGCCTGATCTGCGGCAGAGTCCACGAAGTGACCGCGCCCGTGGTCGAGGGTGTGTGGTGCCGATGCTCCTTGCAGATCTGCTTCCGGATCGACTGCGTCGATCCAGTTCAGTCACCCGCCGGCGCCCGGTCGCCGCGATAGAGCTCGCTGATCCGGGTGACCTTCGGTGTGCCGACGGCCGCGGTCGGACAGCATTGCCGTCGCGGCGGCGTAGGCGTCGATCGAGTCGGCTTGTTCTTCAACCGCCGCGTCGTGCGGTCCAGACGGTCACGCGCACGACAGTGACACCGGCAGCAGCCGACGCTCGTGGGAGCCCGGCACCGTAGGCGCCGGGCTCCCACGGCCGCACCGGGCCGGGGCAACCGGAGCAGGCTGCGTCAGCTCTCCTCGCGGATCTCGATCAAGTGGGTGCGGACCGCGCCCATGGGGTCCGGTGCCTGCACTCGCAGGCGCACCGGCTCGCCGGGCACGGGTGGGATCTGTTCGACGCTGACGATGTCGCCGTACTGTGTGCCGGCCTTCTTGTTCAGCGCGGTGTGGATCAGTGTGCGCAGCTCGATCGGGCTCACCAGGCGGCTTCCTTCATGGCGGCGCGGTGCGCGGCGAGAGCCTTGGTGTGGCGGTTCAGCCCCGCGACGATGTGCTCGACAATCGCGCGGACCTGGTCGGTGCCGCCGAAGGTGCCCCAGCGCTTCCAGCTCTTGTGCTCGGTCGGAGTGAAGCGATCGATGGTGTCGAAGGAGAAGACGTCCTTCTGCGCACCGGCGGTCTTCGCCTCGGCGCAGCGGTCGATGATGTAGTAGGCGTTCGAGCCCAGCAGGATGTGCCAGGCGACGATGTGGTGGTAGCCGTGGTTGACGGCGGGGTCCGCGAGGTGCTGCTTGCCGTCGCGCCACTGGATCGCGCCGCCGTAGCGGCTGTGGAAGACGGGAATGTTCATGTTCGGCTCTCCTCGGTGGCAGTGTCGGGGTGGTGACCGGCATGAGGAGGCGGCGGCCGTCGATCGGGCACTTGAAGGAGAATCCGGTCAGGTGCGCGGTGGGGTTCGGGCAGATCGGCTCGGCGTCGTTTGCCTGGACGCAGGCCCAGTCGTTGATCACGTACGCGGCGATGCCGGCCTTCGCACAGTCGCCGAAGATCACACCTGTGGGGTGCTTGGCCTTGGCCTCCATCTCGAGGTCGCACGGGCGCGGCGACGACGGAGTTCGGGAGCATTTCGTGCTCGACGAGGGTGAGGTGCCTCCGCCTGTCCGGTGTGGCGATCACGTCGTTCGGGGCGAGGTCACCGGCACCGGGGTGGGCGTGGTCCAGAGCTGTCGGGCCGCGTTCAGTTCTCGGATCGGTGGGCGTGAGCGGCGGAGTAGCGGCTGATCCAGCCCTCGACAGTCGAGCGCAGGTGCGTGTGCTCGGGCTGGTAGTAGTCCTTGCGGTCGCGGACCTTGCCGGCGAGCAGGAAGGAGACGTGGTGGTCGCCGGCCGCGACCGGAACGTTGTCCCAGTCGATCGCGGCGAGCTGCTCGAAGGTGGCGGTGCCATCGTCGAGCTGCTGTACGGCGGTGTAGTCCTTGCCGTCGGCGACTTCCAGGCGGGCGAGGACGTCCCGCGGGTTGCCGTCGCCGTGCGCAGCCCACCACTGGGAGTTGTCGGCGGTGTAGCAGTACGCGGCCCACTTCGTCTCGCTGTGGTTGCATTCGACCATGTAGCCGAGCCCGCTGGTGGTCTCCTCGGGCTTGAGCATCCCGACGTTGTACTTGTAGCGGCTGGGCAGCTCGGAGGCGCGCCTGCGCCAGTTCACGCCGTCGAGCGCGGGGGCCTGGGTCTTGCTGGTCACGGATGTCCTCTCATCGGTACGTGTTGACGGGGCGGCCACCGCCACGACCCTGAAGGGAGCGTGGCGGAAGCTGACCGGATGTTCAGGTGGCGTCCTGGTCGACGGGCACGCGCGCGTCGTTGAAGCGGTAGGTGACAACCGGCTCGCCGGGGTGGTAGTCGATGGACGTGATCCGCCACGCGGCCGGGTCTTCTTCGTTGTCGCCGATGAAGGCCCAGTTCGCGGTGGCCATAGCCTCGTTGTCGTTGACGAGGTAGGAGTACTCGCCGCGGCACGGGTCGTAGTCGTTGACGTACGTGAACATGAACGACCCGGCGTCGGGGTACCGGTCGATGTCGAAATTCGGTCCTTCGGTCACCAGAATGTCGAGGCCGTCGCCCATGTGCTCCATGAACATCGGCCGGTTCATGATGTCGTGGTGCTCGACAGTGCCGTAGACGAAGTGCCGCTGGATCAGGTAGAGCGCACGCAGGAGCGTTGCGGCGTGGGCGATGTACTTGCCGTCCAGCGTGACGCGGCAGTCCGCGCCGTCGCAGGTGCCCTTCGGCATCTCAGTGACGATGTAGGTGCGCGGGTGCGCGCCGCCGATGCGCACCTCGTGCTTCGTCGCCTCCGCGGACTCGCCGACGCTGACCCACTCGGTGACGGTGCCCACGACCCGGTCGGCCGTGCCCCGGCGGTTGTAGCGGTACTCGGTCATGAAATCGTCGCCGGAGCGATGGTGCATGCTCTCGTACTCGGCCTCGGACACCCGGTCAAGACCCAGCAGTTCCAGGCGCTTGTTCTGCGCCGCACGAATGTCGGCAACGGTGATCCGGGGGTCGTTCACTTGGAGTTCTCCCCGGTGTTGGCGGCGGTGATCACGGGCACCGCTCCCCCCACACGCCGGTGCCCGGGCGTCCGGCCCGGCGGCCGTTGACGGACGGCACCGTGCGGTGCTGCACCGTCGCAAGGACCGCGCGACCCGACTGCTTGCCTTCATAGAGAGCGGCGTCCGCGGCCCTCTGCAGCACGGTCAGGTCGCGGGAACCGACCGAGGCCGGGGTCGCCGCGCCGACCGACGCGGCCACGTCGACGGTGCTTCCGTCGTCCAGCGTGACCGGGGTGTGCAGCATCCGCACCAACTGCTCCAGGCGCTGCTCGAGGTTGCCCGCGGTCAGCTCCAGGACCACGGCGAACTCATCACCTCCGAGACGGCCGATGGCTGCACGTGGGCCCGCCCAGGCGGTGAGCCGGGCGCCGAATGCTGCGAGGACGGTGTCGCCCGCCGCGTGTCCGAGGTCGTCGTTGATCCACTTGAACCTGTCCGCGTCGACCATGACTGCGGTTGTGTCGTCGCCGTGGCGGGCCAGGAGCCGGCGGGCGCGGGCGGTATAGGCGTCGCGGCGCAGAAGGCGGGTCAGCGGATCTTTCTTCGCTGCGGCGAGCTTCATGTGCAGCGTGACGGCGTGCACCACCCAGCCGGTCAGCGGTACGGCTGCGGTGGCTATCAGGAGGGCGCGTGGGCCGAATCGGCCCCTGGTGCGCAGGACGAAGTGCATACTGAGGTTTCCCTCTCGTCTCGTACGGGATGGGTGGCCCGGGGCAGCCGTCGAAGCCGGTCAAGCAGAGCGGCTGTCCCGGGGCAGAGCTACAACTCGAAGGTGCTGGGCTTGGTTGAGCGGCACAGGTTCGCCCAGCGGCCCGCAGTCGTGGCGGGCCAGTTGAGCTCCCAGCCAGGCCGGAATCCACGGGCGGCCGGGCCGGTGAAAACGTGCAGACCGAGCACGCCGGCCTGCTCGGTGCTGCGCATCGGGACATACACCTCGAAGTGGGGCAGTGGCACGTCCGTCTCCTCTCTGGGGCGAGGGGTCACTGCGACCGTTCCGGCCCCGGTGGGTGCAGCGTCGGGAGCGGCACAGAGTGCGCTCAACTCAGGCGGGGTTCAGCTGGCCGTCTCGATCGCGCCGCGCAGGTGGATGCGTGCTTGGGCCAGGAGCGCGGCCTGAGCGGTGGCGGGCTCGGTCAGAGCATCGGTGAGGTAGGCGGCGGCGGAGTCCAGGTGGTTGCTGGCGTCCTGGAAGTTGATGTGGCTGGAGCCGGCGAGCGCATCGCGGACTTCTTCGACCAGGTAGATGAACCGGTTCAGGGTGAGCCCGCGCGGCGGTTCGGTGCCGATGAGGATCGCGAGCTCTGAGGTGAAACAACTGTCGAGCGCGGCGAAGGTGTCGGTCCGAGTGGTCTCGATGGCCATGAGGGCCTCCTCATCAGAACTTGAGCCGGAGGGCGATGGGAGTGCTGGGGTCGCCGTAGTCGCGGCGTGGCAGCTGCGTCGACTGGGGAAGAGAGCGGGGGTGGACCTTGGGCACGCTCGCTCTTCGGCTTCCTCCGCTTCCTCGGTCTCTTCGGCGGCGTGGGCGTCCGTGCGCTCCCGCGCGATGTCAGTGATCAGCGGGCAGGGCTCCATGAGACAGTTCACGCAGGAGGTGCACTGCTCCTCGTGGCAGTCGTGGCCGCTGGTCTGGATCGCGTCGGCGAACCGGGCGCGGACCGCGTCGGGGATTCCCGAGTTCGACGCAGAGTCGTGTATCGCGCAGGCCCAGGCGTAACTGCTACCCGAGCGACCGGGGTCGATGACGTGATCGTGGATGTTCCGGGTGATCGGGGCGACGATCCCCTGGCCGTTGATGGAGTACTCGGTCTGCGGGTTGCCGTCTCTGTCGACATAAGTGATCACGTCGGTCCGCGTCAGGGCCTCGATCTTCGGCAGCACCTTCGGGCCGCCGACCTTCACCGGGGCGATGCGACGGATCTGGTCGGTGTCGCCCGTGGGATCGGTCGGCTGGTTCCCGCACTGCCCGAACTCGGTCTCGGTGCTCTCGGGCAGCAGGAAATGGGAGAGGCCGACGCTGCCGTCGTCCGCCCGCCTGAGGACCGCGCGAGTGCAGATCTCGACCGCGGCCCGGACACGCCGACGCCCGGCCACCTGCGGTGTACAGGTTCCGGGCGTCGTCGAATCCGTCTGGTGCTAGCGGCTGTTCTCCTCCCTTTCGACCACCAGCCGCGGCGATTCCACCAGGATCACGGTGCTGACGAACACGCCGCTGCCGGCCAGCAGCTCGACGGGTTCCTCCAGCAAGTCGGCGAAGGCCAGGCCGCCGGCCAGCGCGCGGGCCTCGGCTTCGTCGGAGGCCTCGACGGACAGCTTCACGATGCTCTCGGCGTCGAACACGAAGGCGGTCATCAGCTGTTCACCTCCGGCTGTTGGAACTCGGCCTCGCCGACGACGTAGCCGATGGGGATCTTGATCATTCCGCGCCAGTCCACGCCCAGCTCCAGGGGCTCTTCCTTCAGCCGCTCCACCAGGTCGTCGGCCTCCTCGCGGGTGTCCGCCTCGACTGCGGCGTCCGTGCTGAGCACCAGGGCGTACTTGAACTCGGGCATCTCTTCCTCCAGGTGAGGCGCATTCGACTCGGTTTGTTACTGAGCGGCGCGCTGAAAGGTCGTCTCCGTCAGATTCACCATCCGGTTGCGCTTCCAACGCGGCTGCCAGATCACCGCGTGCGTCTCCGTGACTTCGGTCAGCAATCCCGGGATACCGTCGATGTGCCACCACGCCGTGATCTCGGTACCGACCCACGCCCGAAGGTCGACGGGGGTCGGTGACTTGAAGTAGTCGTGGTCTCCCTTGCGTACCGGGGGCTCGCCCCGCTCGCCAGGTTGCGTCGTCAGGCCGAGAGCCAGAGACCGAATCGCCTTGCGCCTGCCCGGTTCGAGTTCTGTAGCCTTCGCGGTGTAGTAGAGGCGCAGTCTGTCGGGCTTCGGGGGAACCTGGTGCTTGTGGACGCTGCCGTCTTCCCGGACGGTCACGAACGCCGTCCCGAAGGGGCTCTGACGCAGGGGCCAATTGATCACCAGTCCAACTACGCGAATGGGCTCGGTGTCGTAGAAAGCAACCCACTTGCCAGCCTTCGTCGGGCACAGGGACTGGTCACTGACCAGGCGCGTGCCCATCGCCTTCTGGTCCGCGGCGATCTTCGCTTTCACTATGTCGCTGGTCATCGGTTCTCCTTCGTGCAGTGTCGGGGTGCACCTCGCGCGGGACTACAGCCCGAGAAGGTGCATCTGCTGCTCCATCGCCCGAACGGATCACAGCGTCTGGGCGGTGAAGATTCGGCCGAGCACGTGACCGCACTCGGTACATTCGGCCTGGGCGTCCCTGCTGTCGCCAAAGCGGTCGGGTCAGGCGTTCGGGCTCACGTTCCAAGCTGGTCACCCGTTCTCCTTGGTGGCGCAGTCAGGGGTACAGGTGTGGAACTCGGCGGTGTTGCGGCGGATCGCCTCCCGGACCGCGGCCGGCAGGTCTTCCAGGTCCTCCAGCTGAACCATCGCCCAGTCGTGGTCGGGGCGGCCGTCATCGAATGCCGAGCCGGGGTCGAGGGTGTGCTGGACGTACTCGTGGTCGCCCACGCCGTGCTCGCCGATGTACAACTCGGTGTAGGTGGCCCCATCCGTCCAGCGCTGCACCACCAGGTTGAGCTCGGACAGGTGCGCGACGGGGTTGAACAGTCCAACGCCGTTGATGAGTTCGACCACCTGCTGTCGCAGCCCGTCGTCGCCGATCCCCTCAGCGTCGGCGAAGGTGCCCAACCAACCAGCCGGGTGGACACGGCGGCTGATGTGGTTCGCATCCTCCCAGCCTCCGGGGACAGCGCGCTCGATGGTGATCTGGTACATCTCCCAATCGCCGTCCCTGACCCGCTTCCTCGTCTCCTCGACAAGCGCGGCCGCGTCGGAGAACTTACTGCCGTCGCCGCCGAACAGGTCGGCGGCGGCCTCGCGGTCCTCCTCCAGCACGATCCGGATATCGCCCAACTTCATCGCGATTTCCTCCTCTGAGATGCGACGGCGGCCCGGTTCGAGCCGCCTCGTTTCTGTGCCAGCCTTGCGCGCCCCGCGCTGGACTCGAACCGGCTGCACTTCCCGGACGGGGCCGCCCCTGCCCTACGGCGGGTTCACCACTTGTGCCGGTCGAAGAAGAGGAAGGTGTGACCGGCCGGATTTCGGGCAGCAAAAAAGGCGACCTCCGTTCGGAGACCGCCCTGCCACTGCCCCTGGTGCTACTGGTGGTGGTTACTGCGCCGGTACCGCTCCAGCAGCAGCGCCATCCCGTCGACGCTGCCGGCCGCGATCGGCCGCCATCCCATGTCGTCGTTGGCGTCCTCTCGGTCGAAGATCGCCGAGGCGAAGTGCTGGAACCCCGCCGGCTCGACAAGGAACCTGGTGTGGTTCGGGTAGCGACACGGTCCGAGGCAGCTGCACTCCGGCTCGACCGACATGATCTCGAAGAAGTTCTGGTGGGTGTTGTGCAATTCCTCGATCATCCGCTTGGCCTCGGTCCACGGCGCGAAGTAGCGGCTGCTGTAGGGCCCGTCCGGCTCCTCCTCGCTGATCTCGACGCTGAGCTGCATCCGCTCGATCTGCGGCTCGCCCTTGGACTCATTCACCTTTCCGCGGATCCGCCACGTCACCAAGCAGATGACCTGCTTGAGCTCGTTCGTGTGCACGGTCTCGATTCCCATGCGGTTGCCCTTCCTCGTTGTTGTGGAATCCCTGCGGGCCCCGGCAGCCTTCACCAGCCGAGGCCACCCCTGCTACTTCCGGTCGTACAGGACCATACCGACAGGCCCCCACAGCGCGGCGGCTTCCAGCACATCGGCCTCGTCCGGGTCGACCTGGTGGTGCCAGCCCCAGATGTCCCGCAGCGAGCCCTCCGGGAAGTGCTTGCGCATCAGCCGCTCACCGCGCTTCCACATGACGTAGGTCCCCGAAGGGTTGTTCATGTGCCCGCCATGGAGGTAGATCACCAGCTCGGTGTAGTCCTCCTTGTGCTGCCGGTTCTCGAACACGACCTCCGGCCACTCGCGGGTGGTGTCCCACTCCGCCTCGCCGACCGCGACGAGGTCGCGCCGTGCCGTGCGCTGCTGCTTGATGTACGCGACGCCGGCCTCGGTGAGCGTCAGCAGCGGGTTGTGGAGGCCCTCGGGGTCAACCTCGGTGGAGACCTGGTCGACGTACGCCGTCTCGCCGTCCTTGAGCCCGTACATCTTCCACATGACGTCGTAGAACTGCGGTGCCCTGTACGGCCCGTCGTACTCCAACAGGGTCTCGACGTCGTTCCACCGCATCGGGTCCGGGCTGGCATCGAGCACATGGAGGATCGCGTCCGGCAGCTGCTTCAGGTACATCGGTTTCTCGATTCTTCTAGTGGGTGGCTGGGTCAGCCCAGTTCGGACAGCAGGCCGACCCAGACCTCGACGCCGGTGCGCGTACGCAGAAGGCTCTTGCCGGTCTCGTCCGTCCAGACGCAGATGCCGTGCTCCTGCTGGGTCATCGTGGCCTTGATCGGCGGCCTCGACCTCTTGGTGTTGGCACGGCCACCGAACGCGGTCCACGTGCCCGGGACGATCTCGCTGCACTTCCTCTTCTCCATGACGTCCTTTCGCTGGTCACTGACAGCCATCGTCAGGCGCACCCACGTACGCGAAAGGCGCCCACTCGGGGCGCCCTTTTCGGCCTCGGTCAGCTGGTGTCCTCTCTCACCACTCGGGCTCGCTCTCGTACGCCGGCATGTAGCTCTGAACCAGGAGCTTCGTCAGCAGCGGGGAAAGCTCGTATAGCAGAGCGCGTCCGACTCGACCCACTCGCTGGTCTCGAGGTCCCGCACCATGGTCAAGTACCTACGGTCGTTGGCGAAGTAGTACTTCGGTCGGCTGGCCACGATCAGCACCGACTGGCCGTCGCGCGCCGTCGTCCGCCGGTGCGGCACGCCCTGCTTCTTGAACTCGACTTCGAGGCAGTCGATCGGATCGTGGTTGTCCTGCGGGACAGTCGTGCACCGGCACAGCCACGCCGGCTTCACCCTGGGCGGGCACCACTCGAACACCCCGGGCCGGTCCATGTACGTCTCGACCAGCTCACCGCGCTTGATGGCTTCGATCGCGGCCCGCTCGGTATCGTTCAGCAGGCGCGCGGACCACCACTTGTCGGACAGCATATGGGGCGGCTGCGCGCTGTGCTTCATCGCGCGGTCGTGCGCGGCCTCGACGTCGGCGTGCGGGTGGATGTACTTCGTGGCGCACTTCTCGCAGTGCGCTCCGAAGCACTCCACCACGCCCTCGAAGGTGGTGAACTCCTGGACTTGGGTCGGTTCCTCGTCGCAGAACATGTCCTTGCAGGTGACCGGCTGACGCCGGCTGTTGAA
This sequence comes from Kitasatospora sp. NPDC098663, assembly GCF_044760075.1. Lineage (NCBI taxonomy): Bacteria > Bacillati > Actinomycetota > Actinomycetes > Kitasatosporales > Streptomycetaceae > Kitasatospora > Kitasatospora sp. NPDC098663. The sequence goes on from NZ_JBIWAP010000077.1 coordinate 16,603, forward strand.
CCTCGGCCCCGATCCGGTCCGCAGCCCGCACGGCAACCGCACACTGTTCTGCATCAGTCGATCTCCTCGTCGGTGAAGTTGCCGCTCGCGGTGACCAGGTCCACGAAGTCTCGTTCCTCGGCATAGGTGATCGGGGTGAAGGGCTTCTTGGGCTTCTCGGCCGCAGGCTCGACGACGACCACGCCGGCCACGTCCGCCAGCTCCCGAACCAGGAGCACCAGGGCGCGCTCATGCGTGCCGGGGTACTTGCCGCTGCCGGTGAGCGATCCGCCGATCCGGCTGACCACGAAGGGGGCGCTCATCCCCTCGCGGTGCCCGAGGATCAGGCGTGATCCGTCCGGGAGCGGCACCTGACCGACGATCTCGCGCTGCGCGTACGTCTCGGGCCCAAGCGGCCGGAGCGTGGCCCGCAACGCCGGATTCTTGACGCAGTTCTCCCCGCACTGCTGGCAGACGACTTCCACGTGCGCCTGCCGTTCGCCGTCCTCGTCACCGGTCCACGTCATGCTGTAGTACACGAGGTGAGTCGCAGCGCGCGGGCAAGGCGCCCACGGATCGCCGGTACTCGTCGAGCACATCGGCGGCTTGATTCCCGCCATTTCCCCTCCTTGAATTCTGGCGCGAGTTCTCGCGCCCCTTTAGCTACTCGTCGGCCGGAGCGGTGACCGCGTGGGCGAGCTGGTCGAACTCCGTACGCGGGTTTTGCGGGTCGGAGTCGGGCACCACCAGCACCCGGAAACGGCCGTCCGTGGTAGCAGCAAGGACGCCGGTACCAACCTCGGTCACCACGCCTCCCCGGCCAGGATCGCGTCGAACTGTTCCTCGGCCAGGTCGTGGTCCAACCGCGACGGCCCGAACCACCTCTCGCCGTGCTCCTCGCGGATGACCCACGACGCGCGTCCCCAGCTCCGGTCAGCCTTGCGGTGCAGGGTGTACGCGGCCTCCGAGCACCTCGGCGCGCAGCGTGCGCGCGCCGTCGGTGTACTCCGTCGAGTACTGCGACGAGGGGATGTTGGTGATCCAGGTGCCCTCGTGGGGCGGCATGAACTCCGGCCGGATCTCCGGGTGCGCCCACACCCTCACGCCGCTGTCGGGGCTGAACGAGCGCCACGAGTGGAACTCCCCGTCCGATGTGCGCCCCGAGTCGTGCTTCGCCGTCCAGAGCGGCGTGAGAACGGTCACCTGCCGGTCGTTCTCGTCGATGCGCCGACTGGCCAGCCGCATGCCGGCTTTGAGGTCGCACGGATGCATGAGCACCACCCCGGCGTCGGGGTCGAACCAGTCACTCATCAGAACTCCTTTCCGTCCCAGCGGAAGTCCCGCTCGGGGTCGAGGGATCGAATCCAGCTGCGCGCCGCCGTACTCGCCGCGTCCACGTCCCCGTTGAACGGGCGTGTATCAAGCGAGTCGTAGACCTGGTGCTCCCACTCCGGCCGGCTGTCCGGGTTCTTCGGGTTCCGGTCAGTCGCGTACACGGTCAGCGTCTCGACGCCGAGCGAGTCCAGGTCCGGGCCGTACTCGACGTACTCCTTGCCGTCCTCGACCACCGTGTTCTTGCGCTCCGGCGCGTGGGCGTAGGCGTAGAGCGTGACTACTGCGCCCGGCAGATCCAGGTTGATGAAGCGCACCGAGCAGGCCGGACCGCGCTGCTCGTCACCGTGCTGGCCGTCGTCGTCCATGACGCCCAGCTCGTGCATGGCCCAGCTCATGTCAGTCAGTTCTCCTTCTTCGCCGCGAACGGCCCGTAGGCGCCGTCCGCAGCGCTCGTCGGGGTGTAGCTCTTCGGGCTCTTGGCGCCTTCACCGCGCTTGGCTGCCTCGACGCCCAGGCGGTTCGCGGGGGCGCTGCCAGTCAGGGATGGTTCACGCCTCGTCGGTCTCGACCGAGACCAGTTCCGCGGAGACGCGGCGGCGCTCGCCGCTCATGTCACGGATGAGGACGTAGCCGATGCGCTTGAGGCCGTGTTCGTAGGCTCGACCTCCGTCTCGATCACCATGCGGGGAGTCATGAGCCGACCCCAGGCTGCCTTCGCCCCGGCCGGCGCTTCGAGCGTGGCGCCCCACATGTCGGAGGCCCAGAACCGGGTCCCCTCGTCGGCGATCTCCTCGAAGTGCGGCTACGCGCCCACGCCGTCCGGGGGACCGTTCGGAAACGAGAAAGGCCCTGGCGGAGCTCGGGCCCTGCACTGCTGCTGTTCCAACCTCACCCGACAACGGGCGCCGTCTGCTCCTTCCAGACGGCGTACAGCTCGGCGGCCTCGGCCGGGACCATCCACGGGAAGGTGTCCGCCCACTCCCGGTACGCCTCGCCTTCGGACTTCGCGCAGGAGGAACCACTGGCCGGTTCGGTGATCGCCTCCGGGTTCTCGGTCAGCTCGGCGATGGTCTGCCTGCTGCTGCGCTCGTACGACAGGACCTCGTGCCCGAGCCGCCCGAGCTCGTCGTCGGTGAAGCACTCCTCGCACAGGCGCACGCGCAGGCCGCTGACCTTGTGCAGGATCATGACCTCGGCACCCTTGTACGAGTGGAACCCGCAGCGCAGGCACCGGTAGTAGCCGTCCCCGTTGCTAGGGCGGGTATTGGGTTGTGATCAATGGCTGTTCCGGGTGAGCTCTTTGATCCAGATCATCGAGGCCCGGAGATGGAGGCCGGCGAGGTAGCT
>NZ_JBIWAP010000078.1:0-19091 GCF_044760075.1 Kitasatospora sp. NPDC098663
CAGACCCCAGCCCACGACCACGGGCTCGACCGGGACAAGCAGCACCACCACGAACCCGGCAGTGAGGCCGGGCCGTACGGCCTGCGGCCAGCCGACCTGGAGAACACCGCCGCGGCCCGCGCCGCCCGCGTCGACCCCGACCTCGCCCGCCAGGAGAAGGCCCGCCGCAGCGCCGCCCGCCGGTACGCCGGCCGCCGCGCGCTGTGGCAGATCACCGGTGACCGAGCCTGCCGCGCCTGCGGCCGGGCCGTCATGGACCCCGACACCGGAGCCATCCAGGCCCAGACCGCTGAGGGCTACTCGGTCCTGCTCGGCGTGCTCAAGTGCGGCCGGATCTGGCTCTGCCCGATCTGCTCCGCCAAGATCCGCAACCGCCGCACCCAGGAGATCAGCCGCGCCGTCGTCAAGTGGATCAAGGCCGGGGGCAGCGCTTACGCGGTCACCTTCACCCCCCGGCACACCCGCGCCAGTGCCCTCGCAGACCTGATGGACGCCATCCAGGGCACCCGCTCGGCGCCGCTCGCCGAACGGGAAGCGGCCAAGTCCGCGATCCTCGCCGCGAAGCTCAACGTCGCCGAGACGTGGGCCCGGCGCCGGGAGGCGGTCGACGCGGCCCGCCGCGCGGCCCCCAAGGGCCAGAAGAAGAAGGCGATGGAGGCCGCCCGGGAAGTCGGCGACGGATGGATGCAGGAGGCCCGCCAAGGGGTCACAGACGCCCGTGAGGCGGCCCGGGGCAAGGTCCGCAGGGCCGGGGCCTACCAGCGGCTCATCAGCGGCGGCACGTGGGCCGGACGGCCGGAGGACGGTGACCCGGACGGCATCCGCGGCCAGATCGGCTACATCGGCATGATCCGCGCCACCGAGGTGACGGTCGGTCTGGCCAACGGGTTCCACCCGCACATCCACGCGATCGTGCTGGTCGGCGGCCGGACCGAGGGCAGCGGCTGGGACCGGCGCATCGTCGGCACCTTCGAGCCCGAGGACGAGCACCTGGCCGAGTGGAAGGAGGAGTGGCGCAAGGTCTGGACCACCAGCCTCAAGGCCATCGACCCGACCTTCGAGCCGTCCCTGACCTGCGAAATCCCCGACTGCAAGTGCAACGGGGAAGGCCACGGCGTCCACTTCGAGCGCCTCAAGACCGTGCAGGACGCCGAGCGCTTCGGCGAGTACCTCGCCAAGACCCAGGACGGAAAGGACCCGGCCGCGGAACTCGCCGGCGCCCACAACAAGACCGCCTGGAAGGGCAACATGGCGCCCTTCCAGCTCCTCACCCGAATCGGTGAACTCCTCAAGGGCAAGAACCCCAGCAAGGTCGACGGCCACGGCTCCCTGGAGCAGTGCCTGGCCTGGTGGGCCGAGTACGAGGAGGCCACCTCCGGCCGCCGCGCGATCGAGTGGACCCGCTACCTGCGGTCCTTGCTCGGCCTCACCGGCGGTGACGACGACGAGGACAACATGGACCTCCTCTTCGAGGGCGAGGCCGTATCCGAGTTCCGCGCGGGCGTCCAGATCAAGACCGGGGCCTGGCACAAGGTCGCCAACAACGGCTACGACCACGCCGTCAGCCAGGCCACCGAGGGCAACGGCATCAAGCTGGACAACGTCGTCGGGGTCGTCCAGGCCGCCGGAGGGGAGCGCGAGGACGTCCGGCTGCTCACCTCCGGCGAGCTCCAGAAGCTCTACGACGACGTGATCGACGGTCTCCAGAAACGCCGGGTCGAAGCCGACGCCCGGCGCAAGCTTGAACGGGGCGGGCACAAGCCGCAGCGACTGGCCCCGCTCGCCGACGGCCAGCAGGACCCCGAACCCGTCCCGGCCGCGCTCGCCAACGCCCTCGCGCGGCCCGAGCCGGACAACCTGCTCGTCCGGATCCGCCAGGCCGTCCGGGCCCGCCGCGCCGAGGCCGCGCCGACCGCTGGTGCACACCCCGCGCACCCGGGTGCACACCAGCACTGACCAGGTGCGCACACCAGGTGCCCACCACCACTGACCCGAAGGAGCCCTCGATGACCACCCGTCGCCTGCTCGGTCCCGGCGTCGACCGCGAGCACCAGGACGTCGCTGCCGTCGAGCCGCGCCGCTCCGGGAGGACCGCCGCCGAACTCGCGGCCGCGGCCGCGGCCGCGCTCCCCTCGCCGACGTCGCCGAGCCCGGCCGCGCCGACCGGTCGGCGCCCCCTCGCCACCCGTGGCGCCGGTACGGTCCACGGCATGACGACCGCAGGCGAGCACCACGATGGGCGCCACTTCGCCAGCATGATCGACGCGATGCGTGCGGTCGGCGAGCGGCTGGATGCCGGGCACCTGGAGCCGGAGGGGCTGCCCCCTCTGACGCCGGCCAGCGCGGCCGCGCACCGGTGGGTCGACGAGCACCTGCCCCACCTGCCCCCGCGCCCGGCCGACGAGGACCAGGGCGACGTCGGCGGCCGCGGCTGAGGGGCCGCTCCCTCCAGCGCGAGCGCTGGAGCCCGGCCCCGAGGGGGCCGGGCGCGATGGCCGGTGACGTCCGGTCAAGCCCCGCTGCTGGTGAGGCTGCCCGCGCCGCCGGGTCCGGGCGTAGGCCGCCCTACCCCGCCGACACTGGCAGAGCCAGGTAGGGATCTGCGCTTCGCTTGATCCACCTGGCCCCCGGCTCGCTACGCTTCGCCGAGGGGATGACCGGCCCGAGGGGGCCGGTCGGCCCGCCGCCCGAGGGGCGTCGTGCCCGCCTGTCCGCGCCTTGGCGGCGCGTCCTGGCGACCCGTGAGCGGAAGGGCTGGGGCCGGTGGCGAAGGGCGGGCAGGGGCGGCTGACGGCGGTCGGGAAGCGGGGCCACACCGTGTCGATCCGGCTGACGCCGCAGGAGCTGGAGCGCTGGCACGAGGCCCGCCGGCGGACCCAGCGCAAGGAGCTTGGCGCGTGGGCGCGGGCGGTGGTCGAGGAGCAGATCAACGGCCACCCGGGCATCCCCGGCGACGTCGCCCAGGTCTCGCCCGTCAACCACGCCGCGTACCTGGAGCTCGCTCGTCTGGGTAACAACCTCAACCAGCTCACCCGCCTGGCGAACGGCGGGGAGCTGCCCCGGGACCTGCTGCCGAAGCTGGCGGCCACCATCGAGGCGGTCGGCAACGCCGCCCTGGTGGTGCGGGGACTGCGCCCGATCGGTGAGGGGCAGTGGGACGACGACCAGGCCGATGAGGCCGAGGTCGAGGAGTGGATTGACCCGGCGTGATCGGCAACATCACCACGGGCCGCCGCGTGGCCGGCGCGATCCGCTATGACTTCGGCCCCGGGCGCCGCGACGAACACCTCGACCCGCGCTTCGTCGCTGGGACGGTGCCCGGCACGCCGCAGCAGGTGGCCCGGCTGATCGACCACCACACCCGTCAGCGCTCGGACATCAAGAAGCCGATCTGGCGGGTCTCGCTGTCGGTGCCCGACGAGGACGGTGTCCTGGACGACCGGGTGTGGGCGGCGGTCGCCGAGAAGTACGTGGCCCGGATGGGCTTCGGCGACTGCCCGTGGGTGGCCGCGCGCCACGGGCACGACCACGTCCACATCACGGTCAGCCGTCTGACCTGGGACGGTCGGCTGATCGACAACGGCCGGGACTGGCTGCGCAACCGCACCGTCCTCGACGCGCTGGAGGCGGAGCATGGCCTGGTGCGCGCCGCCGACCGGTACAAGAAGACTGGGCCTGGCGTGCGGTCAGGCAGCGAGCTGGCCGCCGCCCAGCGCCGGGGTGCCGTGCTGCCCGAGCGCGAGCAGATCCGGGTGCTGGCCCAGCAGGCCAGGGACGCCGCCGCCGGTCTTGGCCGCGTGAGGTTCGAGGCGGAGCTGACCGCCCGGGGCGTCGACTTCCGCGCCAACGTCGCCAGCACCGGCAGGATGAATGGCTACTCGCTGTCGATCCCGGCCTGGCTCGACAGCGACGGCGTCCAGATCTGGGTGCCCGCGTCGAGGGCCGGCCGGGACCTCGCTTGGGGCAAGCTGGGCCCGGTGCTGGACCCGCCCGCCGAACTGCGCCTTGTCACCGGGCCGGTGGCGCCGCTGGCGGACGATGACAGCGTGACGGCCGCGCCGGTCAGCGCGCCGCCGCCGGACCTCGCCCGCTCACGCCTGGCGGAGGCCCGCGAGCGTGCCGCCGAGCGTGCTGCGGACCAGCGGGCGGAGGCGGTGCGCGCCTTGGGCGCCATCCCGGCCGGAACGGTGCTCGACCTCGACGCCGCGCTGCGCACCCTGCGCACCACCCTGGACACCAGGGAGAAGACGCTCAGCACCGAGACGGCGACCGCCATGCGCCTGGACGGCCTGGCCTCCGGGGTCGGCATGGGTGCGCACCGCTCGCAGCTCCACCAGCACAGGGCCGGGCTGCAGGCCGCGGTGGCCGCCGAGGCCGAGGCGGAGGCGTACACCACGGAGGCCGGGCAGCAGCGCCAGCAGGCCTCCGCCGACCGCCAGGTGCAGGCCGAGGCGGAGGCGAAGGCCGGCTCCCGCTGGCGCTCGCCCCGGGCCAAGGCGGACGCTGGAAACATGGCGACTGCCGCCGCCGACCTCGCCGCCCGCGCCGAGACCGAGGCTGTACGCCTCGACCGCGCCGCCGAGACCGCGCTGCGCCGTGCCGAGGAAGCCGCGCCCGGGGTCCGGGGCCCGTACGCCGAGGCCCTGGCCGCGCTGGAGAGCAGTTGGCAGCAGGAGGAGCGGGCGGCGATCCGTCAGGACGCCCAGCTCGCCCGGCTCCAGGAGATCGACCACCAGGCGCCACTCCAGGCCGCCCGGGTCTCTGTCGCCCAGGCCCGGCGCGGCGTCGAGCAGCTGCTCGCCGAGCAGGCCCGCCGCGCAGCCCTGCCGCCCGAGCAGCTCCGCCTGGAGGATCAGGTCCGCGCCGACCTCGCCCGCGAGGTGACCGCCCGTGCCGTCCGTGCGGGCAGCACCACGGCCAGGCCGACGAAGAAGGCCACGGCGAAGAAGGCGGTGCCGAAGAAGGCCGGCCCCGCCGTCGGGCAGCAGCCGCCGTACCTTCGTCGGGGCGACCCGCGCGATCGGGGCGGCGCGCCAGGCCGGTAGCCGTGTCGGGGGAGGCTCGTTGGTCAGGACATGAGCTACGAGCCCGAAGCCGGCCCCGGCCGCCACCGCAAGCCCCGCCCGCCGATCCCGCCCTGGGAGCCGCCCGACTGGAGCTGCCGCTGCGGAGAGCACCCGGACGTCGACGCCGGCGGCCCGGCCATCCCGCCGTGCGTGCCTTCGCCGCCGCCGCTGCCGCCGCTGGTGATCCCGCCGCCCGGCCCGCCCGCCCGGCACCGCAGCCCCCGGGTGGACGACCCGGTGCCCGCGGGCGTGGTCTCGCTGCACGAGGCCCGAGTGCGCCGGAAGGTCCGCGACGACCTGGCCCGGTACGGGAAGGGAGGCTGACGCCAGGGGTGCACACCCGGTGTGCGCACCTGCCGCGACCAGCACAGATACCGGGTGCGCACCCCCCTCGACCGGCAGTCCCCGGGACGGCCCTGACTGGCCATGGGGAGGGGGCGCGCGGCGGACGGCCGCGCTCCCGCGAACCCCCGCGCCCTCTAGAACTCGTAACGTTACGGGTTCTAGGATGGGGCCTGACCCGGTGACGACCCGTCACCGTGCTCCGCCGTATTCGAGAGGGAGCCCCATGACCGCCTGGTCCAAGACCACCCTGGTGAGTGTCGACCGCGACGAGGACCGCGAGAAGGCGTCCGACGGCAACAGCCGCTTCGGCGTCTACCTCACCCAGTACCACCGCAGCCGGTTCGACCCCTGGGAGGACGGCGGGACGCTGTCCGCGGCTGAGTTCGCCGCCGCCTGCTGGGACATCGCCACCCCGCCGATCATGGCCCCCGGTTTCGCCCAGCGCCGCCCCGACCTGCTGGGCATCACCGCCCGCTTGACCGAGGAGGACCGTGCCCTGTTCTTCGACGTCGCGGTGCCGATCCACCCGACCCGCGACCAGATGCCGGACTACCGGTGGCGGAGCTGGAGCACCGAGAACGACGTCTTCGACGACAGCGGCTACCGCTACCACTACGAGCCCGAGGGCGACCGGCCCGCGCTGCTGACCACCACGGTGGTCCGCATCCCCGGCGCCGACTGGGCGCTGCCCGCGCCGGTCTCGGCGAAGGACCCGCTGCTGGTCGCCACCGCCATCGACTACGTCGAGGCCATCGCCCGCCAGCTCAACGAGGCCGCCTGGCCCACCATCGCCGACCTGCTGGCCCGCCGGTGACCGGGGCCGCCGAGCCGGGCCAGCAGCCGGCGGCCAAGCCGAAGGCCGCCACGCTGCGGATCTGCGCGTGGTGCGGGACGCCGTTCGTGCCGGAGAACAAGCGCGGCCCGGCGCCGAAGTACTGCAAGGCCGGGTGCAAGACCCGGGCCAGCGAGGACCGGGTGCGCCAGCGCGAGCTGACGGCGATCCACGACCGCGAGCAGGCCCGGCTGGACCGGATCTTCGGGACGCTCGGCAAGACCACCGCGGCGAAGGCCCGCAAGGCCGTCGAGGACGTCGACGCCGAGCAGGCCGGGGAGGCCGGGCCGGGTCCGCAGATACAGGGCCAGGAAGAACTCACATGGTGACCGCCCACCGGGACCCTGGCCGGACCGGCTGACCGCCCGCCAGCACCCTGCCTGCCTCCCGACCCCACGGCCGGGCGGCGGGCAGGGCCATTTCCGGGGCGCACACCTGCCCGCGCACCAGGGGTGCACACCTCATCTGACCTGCGGTGTTGCGGTGCGCGCCAGCGAAATGTCAGATGTGGTTGACGCTTGTCAGACACATCTGACACCCTGTCGGCTATGACCGTACTCGACGATTCCCTCGCCCGGATCCTCGCCCGCTGGCTCGACGAGTCGCGCTGGTACCCGAGCGACCCGGAGTACCCCGGCGACCCTGAGATCCACCACGAGGCCCAGTGGCGCCTGTTGCAGCGCTACTTCGATCAGGAGCTCGGCGACCACTTCCGCCAGCCGGCCGAGGACCGCCCGGAGCCGGTGACGCCGCTGGAGGCGATCGCGCTGAACCGTCTGCTGCTGGAGAGCCTGCAGGCGTCCCGCTGGTCCCTGATCTACGACGCCCGCAAGACCGGCGATTCCTGGGAGGAGATCGGCCAGGCGCTCGGCGTGACCCGCCAGACCGCCCACAAGGTGTACTCGGCCGATCTGGAGGAGCGCGCCAGGTGGTGGCAGGGCCGGTACGGCGAGCGGCACTTCACCGAGCGCCGCCCGGAGTACGAGTCGGTGCTGGGCGACAGCGACGACGAGCAGTGACCGTGACCCAAGCGGGCCGCGGATCGATGGTGATGGTGACCACCAACGAAGGGGAGACGTGATGACGACCTACCAGACCACCACGGTGCCGGGGCGGCTGTGGGAGTACGCCCCGCTGGACCCGAAGGCGGTGCACGAGCTTCAGCGGCACGCCTCCGAGGTGCTGTCCCGGGCCGGGATCGGGCCCGACCGGACGCCGCTGGGCGAGGCCGCGGCCCAGATCGCCATCGCAATCTGCTACCTCGAACGGGTGCTGGTCGCGGAGCCGGACCTGCGGCTCGGCGAGGGGGAGGAGCTGGCCTGGCGGCTGCACCGGGCCGCGGACCACGTGCGCGAGCACCTGGCCGCCGAGGTGCCGGCCGACGAGCTGGAAGACCGCAACCTGGGGCTGATCGACAGCTGCCTGGAGGAGGGCCTGCCGGTGGTCGGGAAGCTAACGGCTGAGCTGCTGCTGAAGGGAGGCGAGAAGGTGACGGTCACGCTCACCGCGGACGACGCGCACCAGACCGTGCACACCCCCGGCAGTACGGCCCGGATTCCCGCCGCGCAGCACCTCATCATCCGCGACGGGCTGCACGACCTGGGGCGGACCCTGCGGCCGCTGGTGACTGGAAAGGGACGGCGTCCGCTCTGGCGCCGCTGGTTCACCGGGAAGGGCGACCAGCGGTGAGCGCCGCCGACTTCCGCCGGGTTCAGCCGACCTTCCAGGTGCTGCGCCCGGCCACGGTGCGGCGGATCGGCCTCGACGCTCAGGACAAGCTGTTGCCCTCGATGTTGGAGGAGCACCCGGAGCCGCTGGCCGCCGCGGCCTTGCAGATGGCCTTCGCGTTCCGTGCGCTGGGTGACCTGCTGGAGTTCGGCCCGGACAAGGCGGTGGCCGCCGGTGAGGACGTCGCCACCCGGTTGCAGAGCGCGCTGGAGGACGTCCACCGGCACCTGGGCCGGGCGGTGCCCGCCGGGCGGCTCGCCGAGCGGAGCTTCGAGCGGCAGGTAGACCGGATCGGCGCGGGCGAGGCCGTGGTCGGCGCGGTGACGGTCGAGGTGGTGCTGCCGGACGACGGGGGGCGGGCCGCGACGGTCCACCTGGCCCAGGAGCAACCCGACGTGCCGGTGCAGATCCGGGGTGATGTGAAGGCCGGCGGTCAGCTCGACGGCGCCGCGCACCTCGACGTCCAGGCCGCGCTGGAGACCGTGGCCAGGGCGCTCGCGCCGTACGTCGAGAAGTCGGCCGCCCGCCCGCTCTGACCGGTGCCCCCTCCGCCGCCGCCCGCTTCCCCGCCGTTCCTGGGGGAGGCGGGCGGCGCCGTTCCCGGGGGTGCACACCTTGGTGCGCACCGCCTCCGACCTGGTGCCCAACAGGTGCGCACCCTGCCGCGGACGGGTTGCTGCCCGTGGTACCCGGGCGCTTGCCGCCCCGGGACCCCGGCCCCGGTCGGCACTCCCCGGCGCGCATCCCGTGCGATGGCCTGGCCCGCCGTTCGCGCCGGGAAGCGCCGCCCCCGAGTGCCCCGCGCCGGACGGCTACCGGCGGCGAGACCACCACCGCAGGCGGGCCTGCTCGGGCACGCTCACCGGGTGTTCGTGAGCGTCGCTCAGGGCGGGCTCGTGGGCTGGCTCAGGGGTGCTCGCCGGTGCGGGGGTGAGCGCGAGCATCGCCCGCCGCAGGTCGCCCAGGTGGGCATCCTGGCGAGCGATGGAGTCCCGGAGGTGACGGGCTTCCTGCTCGGCGAGCGCCTGGGCGTGCCGGGCGTCGGCCAGCTCCCGGAGCAGGCGGGCGCGCTCACCCTCGCCCAGGTCGTCAGCCCCGCTCACGGGCTGCTCGTCCGGGGCGCTCGGGGCGTTCACCCGCAGCCCGGCGGCGAGCAGGTCCTCCAGCGGGATCAACCAGCCGGCCTCGGTCTTCTGGGCGCCGGGGAAGTCGCCGTTCTCGCGGCGCCGGCGGACGGTGGACACGCTCACCCCGCACGCGGCGGCGGCGCTCTTGAGGCTGAACCGGGGACGCTCCACCCGGCCATCCTCTGCCTGTCCGGGGGAGGGGTCGCGGCGGCCCGCCGCAGGGCACAAAAAAGCCCAGCTCAGGGCTGGGGTATCGGCACGAAGGTGACGATACCTTAGTCCTCCTGTTGATCAAGGTCCCGTTTCGGGTCCTCTTTGGAGTCCCGTTCGGGGTCCTCTTTCGGGTGCTCTTTCGGGTTCCGTTTCGGGTTCTCCAGCAGGGCCTGCGGCGCCCGGGCGGACAAGGGGTCTGACCTGCTGGACAAGGGGGGTCGGCGTGCCGGATCGGGAGGCCGACAACTTCCCTGTGGACCCTCCGCGGCGGCGATCCGGTCGAGGGAAGCGAGGACCTGGGCGCCGCCCGGGGAGTCGAGTACGGCGTCGACCAGGCGCACCAGCAGCGGGTCGAGGACGGTCTCCGAGAGCTGCGCCGCGAGGCGGTCGACGTAGTCCATGCCGCCGATGATGAGCGCCGCAGACCGGCCCGCGCAGGTGGCCACGCCGAAGGCCTGCGGCCCTGGGTTCATCCGGTCGACCCTGCCGCGGGGGGCCAGGGGACCGACTCCCGGCAGGAGTCAGGCCACAGCAGCGTGTGGCCGCACGCGAGGCCGTGCACGGTGTCGGGGCCGATCTCGACCGGTCCGTACCGTCGACAGGTCGGGCAGGTCGCGCTCACGGGCAGGGGGGCCTCGCCGACGGCGGAGTCGAGGACCTCGTCGAGGATGGAGTGGAACTGGGCGTGCGTGACCGTGTCCATGGAGCTGCCTCCACCACCAGTGTCCGCCCGCCGGCCGCCGTTTCGGCTCTGGTGGCGTCTCTGGTTTCGGCTCTGGTGGCGTACGCGGTTTCGTCTCTGGTTTCGTCTAGAAACTAACCAGGCGCCGCCCGGCCGCCGTCGCCGCAGGTCACGGCCGGTTAATTTCGCGGCCGACGCCGACATCTCTCTGGGGGGTCCGGTGCTCGCTCTGGTGCCGCTCCGGAGCCGCTGGGGCTCTCTTCCCTTCGGCCGGGCGGCCTGGTGCTGCGCACCGGCGGCGGAGCCGGGGAGGTGGTGTTCGCCGCCGCCGGCGGGCCGTGCTCAGAGCATCTGCAAGAGGTGTCTGGTCGGTCGCTCGGGTCGTGATGCATAGGAGTGGGTCGCTTGGGTCGCTGCCTTGATCATCTTGAAGTGTCTGAGGTGTGGTCGTTCTCGATCTTCGATTCTGGGGTGCTCTGGGGTGCTCGTGCTCCTGGTCGTCGTTCTCGGCTTGGTGTGTGGTCCGTCGGCTCGGTGATGCAGGGGTGTGACGGCGGCGAGCGGTGGGGGAGGGCCGGTACGGTGCGGGGGCATGACGATGATGACGTGGGGCCTGTCGGTGGCGGAGCTGGCTGACGGGGACGAGTGGGCGATGGCGGTGGCGGAGCCGGCGGACAGCGGGCAGTACGAGGTGCTGGCGGCGCGGTTGAAGCAGGGCGGGGTGAAGCGGGTGAGCGCGCGGGAGTGGAGCGGCGGCCTGTGGCCGGTCACCCGCTGCTCGGTGACGGTGATGGGTGGTTGCCTCGCCGAGGCGCACACCGGCAAGTCGCGGTTGCTGTGCTCGCCGCCGCCGGCGGTCAGCGCGCGGTGGGAGAAGGCGGCCGGACGCGGCCGGGCGGTGCTCGGCCTGGTCCGACCGGGGACGTTCCCGACGAGTGGGGAGGGCTTCCTGCTGCCGGAGCACCTGGAGCACGCGGTGGAGCTGGTGGAGACGGAGGCCGCCGAGGGCAGGCTGCTCGCCGGACTGGCGACGGTGCTCGACCGGCCGGCACCGGCACCCGGGCGCTGACCGCCGCGTGATCGGGCGGGGAGGGGCGGTGGGTGTCATCCGAGGAGGGAGCCGCGCCCCTCGCTCGGCCGCTACGGTCGGCGCATGACTGATTCCGCCGTGTGCATCATCCTGATCCACCCCGACGGCCGCGCCGAGTGGGGCACCGATAAGCCGACCGCAGAGAAGGCGATGGGCCCGTACGGCGTCGGCCGGGCCTGGCTCACTGACGCCTCGCTTGGCCTGCGGGTCAGCATGTCGGACTGCGCGCTGATCATGCCGGAGGAATTCCCGGAGAACCCGTACGCCGTCGCGGTGCTGGCCCACGTCGCGGGCTTCGACCCCGCGGACGCTCAGCCGACGCGCGGCCCGGTCGGCCTGTGGGGCTTCGACCCGCGCAACGAGTGGGACAGTAGCCGGCCTTTCACCACCACCGAGCGGGCCGTCATCACCGAGGCCCTGGCCGTCGCCGGGTGCGCGGTCGGCTGACCGACGACGAGGACCAGGCCGTCGTCTTTCGCCCAAGGGTCGGGGCTCGCGGAGCTCCCCCGGTGGACGGCTCGCGGTGGTGGCCGTACCCGGCCGGGGTCGAGCGACTCGGCCGCCCCCTCGGGGCGGTCGACCCGGGCGGGAGTTTTCGGCGGGCCCGGAGCTTGCGGAGGGGCCGGTGAAAAGTCTTGGCCGGGCGTGGTCGGGAGTGCCCCGGTTGGGTGCGGCAGGGTTCGGAGGCGTCTGCCGGGGGAGCTCCGCGTCCCGGCCCGCACCACCTACCCACGGTCAGCGCCCAAGATCACCGAGGCCCCCTCCCTCGGGGAGGCTCGGCCCGCCGGAGGCGCTGTGAGGCGAGCCGGGGCACCTTCCGGCGGCAGGGGAGGGGTCGGGGCGAAACCCGGTCGAACCGGATTCCCGTTTTCGAACTCGTCACGTGACGAGTTGTGGGGGTGGTCCGATCAGTGCGGGGTGGGCGGGGCGGCGTTGGCGCTGGCGATGACGGAGGCCAGGGGCTGGCCGGTCGGCAGGGGGGGAGGGGTGTGGGTGGTGCCGGGCATGTACGGGCTGGGCGCGGGCAGCGCGTCGGCGAGGTGGGAGAACACGTCGTAGACGCGCCAGCAGATGAAGGCCACCACCACGGTGGTCACGGTCAGTGACAGCTTTGACCGGGTGATGATCGCGACCACGGTGCGCAGGACCCTCTGGTTGGAGGTCTCCCAGGAGGCCGCGTCGGGCGTCCAGGTGGTGGGGCCTGGGCCGGTGTCGAGGGGGGTGATGCTCTGCTGCTCGGGTGCGCGGCCGTCGTGGACGGCGGTGATGTGCCGGCGCTGTTCGATCAGGGCCTCGGTGGGGTCGAGGTGGTCGCTGACGGTGCGGCAGACCCCGCAGCGGTAGCTGTACAAGGTGGGCGTCCCCTCTCGGCGGGGGTGTAGTCGGGGCCTGTAGTCGGCGTGTAGTCGAGCGTGTAGTCGTGTGGTTTTCGCAGGTCGGACGGCGGGTGTAGTCGACTACGGCGGGGGCCTGGTCCTCCCCGGGGGAGAGGGGCCAGAAGGGGCTGTCCGAGCATGCCAGAGCCCCCGCCGGCCGGGGGGCCGAACGGGGGCTCTTGGTGGTGGGTCAGGAGGCGGGTCAGACGGCCCCGGCAGGGACGGGCTCTGGGGCGGGCTGGGGGACCGCGTGGGCGGGCAGCCGGGGAGGGTGCCCGAGGTGGGCTTGCAGGCCCTTGTAGGTGAGGCCCGGGGAGACGTCCTTGCCGACCCGGACGCGGCGCTCGACGGGGAGGCCGGCGGCCCTCACGGCGGCGCCGAATTCACGCGCCGTGTACCCGCAGTAGCGGTCGTGCCGCTTGAGGGCGATGAGAAGTTCGGACAGGTGGACGTGGCCACGGCCTTCGTCGCGCCGGGCGCGCAGGGCGACCATGTGCTCGACGGTGGTGGTCAGTTCGGTGTCGGTGAGGGTCGGGGGCAGGGCCGGGTGGGGCTCGTCCTGGTCGTCGTCGGCGTCCTCCTCGTCGTTCTCCTGGTCGTCCTCGTCGTCGTGCTCGGTGTCGGCCGGGGTGGCGTCCTCGGCGCTGGTTTTCGGGACCGGGGAGGGGGCGTGGATCAGCGCGGCGATCCACCAGGTGCCGACGAGGAGGCCGACGCCGGGGCCGATCCAGGGGCGGGCGAGGGACCAGATCAGCGGGCCGCCGAGGACGAGCAGCAGGGCCGCGCCGCCGGCGGCCTCCTTCGCCTTCTCGAAGGTGGCCTTGCGGGCGGCGGAGAGCTGCTCCACCTCGACCTCGCGGACCGTGATCCGCGCGGCCTCGCGGTCGTTGACCAGCGCGGCGCGCTTGAGGGGGTCGACCTCGGCGGAGAGCTTCTTGGCGAAGGCGGCGAGGTCGACCTCGGCGACGTCGGCGGCGAGCTGCTCGCGCTTCGCGGTGAGGGCTGCGGCCTCGGCGCGCCGCTGGTGGCGGGGGGCCATGAGCTTGCGGACGAGGACGGGCGTGCCGGTGCACAGCCCGGTGACGGGCCACAGCAGGGTGGTGACGATGCGCAGGCGCTGGCCGGGGACGGCGCGCTCGGTGGGGAAGATCTTCTCCATGGCGGGGGCCCTTACTTGATGAACGCGCTGATCAGGCCGCTGATGATGGACGTCGGCAGGAGCCAGAGCCCGCCGGCGGCGGCGAACAGGTTGGGGGCGATGGCGCCGCACAGGGCGTCCTTCCAGGCGCGCGGCTTGAGGCCGAAGACCGCGATGGTCAGGACGGCAGCGGTCGCGCCGGTCTGCCAGTCGCCGAGGGCCGCGTTGCCCTTGAACGAGTCGGACAGCTGCGTGCCGATCCCGGTGACCTGCTGGAAGGCGGTGCCCGCGTTGGCGGCGAGCAGGCCGATCCCGAACGCCCAGTAGGGGACGTGATCGGGGGCGACGCTGATCTTGTTCTTCCCCTTGACGCCGACGTAGAGGTACATGGTGGCGACGGTGGCGGCGCCGCCGGTGCCCAGGGCGATGAGGCTGCTCATGGTGTGTCTCCTGACGGTCAGTGGAAGAGGTGCAGGGCGGGGAGGAGGGGGGCGAGGCCGGCGGCGACGGCCAGGCCGGAGGCGACGGGGATGCGGGCGAGGACCAGGAGAAGGAGGGGTCCGGCGCCGCGGACCTCGCTGACGCGCAGGCGGCCCAGGTCGCGCAGGTACAGGTCGGCGGCCCAGCCGCCGGCGGCGAGGACCAGGCCGACCCAGGGCCCGCCGGTCGCGATCAGTGGGACCAGGCCGATCGAGTAGCCGCCGACCGCGCTGATCGCGGTGAGCACGCACCAGCGGCGGAAGCGGCGGGTGCGGTCGGTGGGCCCGGCGGCGCGGGCGGCCCGGCGGCGCTGGCGGCGGGCCCGGTCCTTGGCTTCGCGCTCGTCGGCGAGCCGCTGCTGACGGTGGCGCAGTTCGCGCGCCTTGGGGGTCTCCCCGGCGGCTTCGCGGACGTGGTCCTCGTGGGCGCGGGCGCGCTGTCGGGCGAGCTCGCGCTCGGTCTCCAGGCGGGCGGTCCGGTCCTGGGGGGTCTCGGCGAGTCGGTCGGCGAGCCGGTCGACCAGGTGGACGAGGTCGTCGTGCTGCACCGGGCCCGGGCCGAGGAGGTCCTGGGTCCGGTGGCGCTTGGCCTGCTGGGCCTTGGTCTCGCCGACCTTGCCGAGGGCGGAGTCGCCCCGGGCGCGCTGGGTGGCGAGCAGGGTCTCGTACTCGACCTGCTCGCGGGCGGCGCGCTGGGCGGCGGTCTCGGTGAGGAGCTGGCCGACCTGCTGGCCGATCTGCGAGGCGATCGCCGAGGCCTGCTCGGCGAAGATCTCGCGGGCGGGGGCCCAGAAGTTCCGCGCGGCCTCCTCCATCGACGGCACGGCGGCGCCGGCGCCGATCGGGATGGGGGTGTGCACGGTGGTGGTCGGGGCGGTCGGCCCGGGGATGCGCGGGCCGTCCTTGCGCCACCACTCCGCTACGACGGCGTCCACGACGCTGTCCTCCGGCGGACGGCCGACGGTGGGCGGGTGGTTCGGGGGCGGGGGGACGACGGTCACCGGTTCCTCCCCTCGTGCCGGGCCAGCAGGACGACGCCGTACCAGGCGAGCGCCGCGTCCCCCAGGATCAGGAGGATGCAGATCAGATCCCAGATCATGTGTTTCTCCAGGTCAGAGGTGGTGCGCACCCCGGGTGTGCGGGGTGCGCACCTGCGGGCGGGTCAGGAGGAGCGGCGGCCCAGCCAGCTGCGGCTGGTGGTGGTGCGGGGGGCGTGGACCACGCGGCCGTTGGCGCGGGCCTCGTCGTAGGCGTCCGCCGTCCAGGTGCGACCGGTGCTGGGGTCGACGTGGGCGGCCGGGGTGTCGGTACGGGTGGTCGGCTTCGACTCGGAGCGGCGCCAGAGGGCCATCAGGAGTCACCCGCGATCCGGCCGGTGATGACGACCGGGCTGCCGTCGAGCCAGTACATGGCGGAGAAGCGGGGGTTCCCGCCGCAGCCGTCGCTGATCTCGATGCGGCTGAACGACCGGCTCTTCACCAGGTCGCGGACGGTGTCGAGGCTGACGGGCTGGACGACGCGGTAGCCGACGCCCTCGGCGTCGAGGTCGCCGAGGCCGGGCAGGTGGCTGAGCTTGCTCACTGGGACTCACCACCCAGCAGGGCGCGCAGGAGGCGGGCCGCGGCGGTGCCGGCCGCCTTGCGGACGGCCGGGGTGATCGGGGGGATCGGGAGGGGCTTCGGGGTAGCGTCGGGCATTGCTGGTCCCTTCACGGAGGGGTTGGCGCCCCGCCCGGGAGCTGTGAGAGGTGACCCGGGCGGGGGTTCTGCGATGGCACTTGCGCGAAGCGGGTACCTAGGTACTACGCTGTGGTACCGAGGTACTACAGAGCTTTGTAGCAGTAGTTCCCGGTCCCCTGCAAGGGGCTTGACCGTCCGTCACCGCAGAAGGAGTTGTTCGACATGGCGTCCGAATCCGTCGGCTATCTGGCGATCGCCGACCACTACCGGAGGCTGATCGCCGACCGGCAGATCGCAGACGGGCAGCGCCTCCCGTCAGTCCGCAAGATCGCGGAAGAGTGGGGCGTCGCCACCAAGACCGCCCAGCGAGCGCTTCAGGTGCTCCGGATGGAGGGCTTCGCCTCCCCGGTCACCGGGCTCGGGTACGCGGCCTCGTTCCGCCCGCACGAGTCGGCGGTGCTCCGGGTCAAGGTCAACGGGACGCGCCAGCGCGGCGAGCAGTACGCCGCTGAGGACGAGGCCCTGATCCTGTCCGCCGAGGTCACCCCGACGACCGGCCCCGCCGGCGACGTCCTCGGGGTGGAGCCCGGAAGGCCGGCGATCCTGCGCACGGGCATGGTGAAGCGCGGGGACAAGGTGATCCGAATGTCCCACAGCTGGTTCCCGCTCGAACTGGCTGACCTGGTACCCGAATTGCTCATCGTCGAGAGCACCCCGCCGGGTAACGTCGCCCGGATCCAGGCGGCCACGGGTCGGCACACGGAGATCACCGCGGACCACTTCACCGTCGACTTGCTCGGCCTCCAGCTCGCCCAGAGCTTCGGTGTGCCGCAGGGTGAGCCGGTCCTCGTCCGCACCACAGTGAGGCACGACGGCCTGGGCGTCATCGAGTACGGGACCACCTGGTTCCCGCGCCACGTGGTGTTGGCCGTCGAGTACACCGATACCGCCGACCACGCCAACTAGTAGAAGCGGCCGACCCCGTGCAGCCGGGGTCGGCCCGCAGAGTCCACGAGGAAGAGGCCCCACGTGAACCGCACCACCGAGTATGACCCGCACACCGAGGTGCACACCCCTGCGCACCAGGGTGTGCAGGAGGTTCCCACCCCGCGCACCGAGGTGCACACCGACGAGCACACCCCTCTCACCCTGCTGATCGTGCTGATCGTCGGCGCCAGCGCCGTCGCCGCCGTCGCCATGGCCGCCAGCTCCTTCACGCTCGCCGAACTGGGCACCGCGATCGGCTGGACCCAGTGGGGAGGCTGGCTCGCCTGGGCGCTGCCCGTCAGCGTGGACCTGCTCGCCGCGGTCGCCGGTGTCGCCTGGCTCGCCAAGGGCGTCGCCGAGCAGGCCCGCAGCCTCGCCCGCACCATCACCCTGGTCGCGGTCGGCACGTCGGTGCTGCTCAACGCCGTGAGCCACCTCGTCCAGTCCGGCTCGCTCAAGGCTGCGCCCTGGCTGGTGATCGCGGTCTCCACCGCCCCGCCGATCGTCGCCGCCGTCGGCCTGCACCTGGTCGTCACCGTCGCCCGGACCAGCGGCCGGCGGACCGCCTCGGACCCGGCTCCCCGCCGAGGCCGGAAGCGCCGCCGCGCGGAGCGCCAGCAGGCGGTCCAGACCCCGGCCCCGGTGAAGCCGGTGGTGCTGCCGCAGCAGCCGGCGGTCCGGCCGCAGCCCGTGCCGGTCGCCCCAGCCGCGGTTGCCCCGGCCGCCGTCGAGCAGCCGCCCGCCGTCGAGCAGCCGCCCGCCGTCGAGGCGGAGCCGGAGGTTGTCACCGGCACCTACGCCACCGACTGGATCGCCAACGGCACCGGCACCGGCACGTGGCAGCCGGACCCCTCGATCTACGCGGCGTCCTACCCGGAGGCGGAGATCGAGGAGGACCAGGCCGCGGAACCCGAGCAGCCCCAGCCCCCCGTCGACCGCTGGCTCAAGTCGGTCTCGGACGAGGTGCGCACCCAGGTGCACACCGACGTGCACACCGGTGCTGACCAGCAGGTTAAAGCTGACGACGAGGACGACGACGCCGGGGACGAAGCGGCCCGCGCCGCCCGGGACCAGCTGATCCTCCGCGCCGCCGCCGAGGGCACCAGCCAGCGCGAGATCGCTCGCCAGGCTGGCTGCTCCGCCACCACCGTCCGCAACGTGCTCGCCCGGCATGCCGCTGCCCAGGAGGTGGCCTGATGAACGTCTACCCCTGGCCCAGCAAGCTGGTTGGTGACTACACGATGGAGGAGCTGGTCGCCGCCATCGAGGCGGCCGAGTCCGGCGAGTACCGGATGAATCCGTCCGTGGTGCAGAGCTGCACCCGGGAGTGGGAGCGCCGCCACGGGCTCACCCCCGATGAGGACTGACCGACAGTCGGCCCTGGCCGGGGCAACCCCCGGCCGGGCCCTGTGAAAGTTGTGTGTTTTTTGCGACTTTTGCGACCGCTCCAACGCGCGCAGGCGCGAGCCCGCGTAACGGTTTCCGCCCCGGGTTCGTACAGCAAGGTGTGAACGACCAGCAGAAACGCCGCAGGGCCCGTCCCCCTGATGGGGGACGGGCCCTGACGGTCTTCCAGGTCACATCGAGCACTTCCGCGCCGTGTGCCTCACGTAGAGCTCCCGTACGGCATGATCTACCCCAGTACGAAAGCTGGACTTAAGGGCCTGCCAGGGCCCCGCCGTCCGGCCGAACCCCCCGAACTGTCGCCACTGACTAGGCGAAACGACAGCAGAGGACCCCGACGCTGACAAGCGTAACGGGTGAACCGCCCTCCGGCGCAACACCCCACCAGACTGGTGCACACCAAGGTGCGCACCCCGGCGCGCACCAGGCGCACCCCCAGGCCAGCGGCCCGGACGTCGCTCCCGCACGCGCGGTCGAGCGCCCGGCTGACGGTGGCCGCACTCACGCCCGCCGGCCGAAGCGGCCGAAGTGCCCGATGTGCCGACGCGCCGTCAGGTCGGTGCCGGGCAAGGTCGCCGCCACCTACTGCTCCGATGCCTGCCGGAAGCGGGCAAAGCGGATCATGTCCGGCGAACCGGACGCAACGTCACAGAACGGGCAGTCAGCACCCGATCCCGTGTCCGGGGTTGACACCCCCGTTTCCGCAGGTCAGACCCGCTTTTCCCGACCCAAAACGCGCACGGCCCTGCTAGGGAAAAGAACAGCAGAGTTTCCGGGCCGCGCAACGACCGGCGGAGGGCAGACGGGCGGACTCTCCGGGGGAGAGCGCGAGAGGGGGACCCCCCTCTCGCAGACCCCAGCCCACGACCACGGGCTCGACCGGGACAAGCAGCACCACCACGAACCCGGCAGTGAGGCCGGGCCGTACGGCCTGCGGCCAGCCGA
>NZ_JBIWAP010000079.1:0-18828 GCF_044760075.1 Kitasatospora sp. NPDC098663
AGCTCGCCAGCCCAGTCTCCCTGCACCCGCAACAGTCTGGCCCCACGCGAAAGCACGTGGGGCCAGAACCTGAAAGATCTTCAGCGATCTCCTAGCTGGGGTCGCCCGCCGACGGAGCCGACTGGACTGGCTGGACTGGCTGGACTGGCTGGACTGGCTGGGCTGGCTGAGCGGGCCGAGTGGGCTGAGCGGGTGGGGCCGGCTGCGTCGGGACGAAGGCCGTCGCCTCCAGCCGGGACAGGATCTTCTCCGCCAGCCAGCTGCGGTCCGACCCGTACGGGATCCCCTCCGGCAGCACCAACTGCCCGGCCACCGCGTCCCGCAGCCGCTGCGCCTCGGCGCCGGGCAGCCGGGAGAGCAGGCCCCGGGCGGCCAGCAGCGCGTGGTACTGCTCGAAGCCGGAGCGCGGGCGCTCGATCGCGTCCAGCAGGCTCGGCAGGTCGGCCAGCGAAGGGTCTCCCTGCATCAGTGCGAGCGCCTGGATCCGGCGGCCCTCGGAGCCGTCCGCGTACAGCGCCCGCACCTGGTCGGCGGTCAGCGCCGAGCGTCGCGCGGTCGAGCGGACCTCGGCCACCACGCCCGCCGGCCCGGACGAGGGCGAGGAGGCGGGCGGCAACTGCGCGGCCAGCGCGGCCGACTGCTCCGCGCTGCCCCCCAGCAGCCCGAGCTGCTGCATCGCCCGGACCCGCAGGTCGTCGGCGCCCACCTTGTCGCCCCGCCGGTCGCGGTCCTGCCCGGCGAGGAAGAGGTCCAGGGCCTGGTCCGCGTCGGTCAGCACCTGCGGCAGCGCGAGCCTGGTCACCAGCCAGCCGGCCAGGAAGCCGAAGACCACGAAGTACAGCACCAGCGCCGCGGCGAACGGCACCGCGGCGTCCTCCCCGCCCAGTGCGGGGGCCAGCGCGGTGCCGAGCTGGTGCAGCCGCTCGCCGAGCGAGCCGAGCTGGGTCAGCCCGACGCCCAGCAGCACCTTGGTCAGCCAGTCGGACACCTGCTCCAGGTTGGTGTTCGGGGCGTACGAGCCCTGCGGCTCGCCGCTGCCGCTGCGCACCCGGGGCACTCCGAACAGGAAGCCGAGTGCGCCGCCGAGCACCGTCGAGGCCCCGGCCGCCACCAGCCCGCCGCCGAACGCCTGCCAGGCCTGCGCCTGGCCGAGCGAGAAGAGCAGCAGTCCGATCAGGCCCGTCCCGGCCAGTGCCCCGGGTGCGGCCCACCGGGCCGTCCGCAGGGCCGTCGTGCCGCTCCGCCGCCGGGCCTTCGCCATCGCCTACCCCCTGTGCCTGCGCCGCTCCGCTCCGGAACCCGCGCCGACTCTAGCGTCGCGGCCCCGCCACGCGAACGATCCGGGGGCGCCCCGGACAGGACGCGGGGCCTCCCGGACGGGAACCGGGTGGCGACGGAGGGCGGCGGAGAACGCAGACAGCCCGCAGGCTGCTCCTCGCGCGCCGGCCCGTGCACTGGCCTGGCGCCGAGGCACCGGGGATGTACCGGTGGGCCTGCGGGCCGGGTGACTGCTATGGATTTCGCCTGCCGGAGGCCTCGGGCCTCACCCTGCGCAGGCAGGGGCGGCTCTAGCGAGCAGCCACCTCACGCATCCTGATGGAACTCAATTCAGGATCACCTCCCTTCAGTGTGCCGCCACGATAGGCAGCCCACCGGCCGGAGGGCAACGGATTTATCGGCGGCCGGGCGGGCGGCCCGCCCGTGCCGGGGAACGCGAAAGGCCCGGAGGACGAATCCTCCGGGCCTTTCGTTGCTACTGAGTAGCGGGGACAGGATTTGAACCTGCGACCTCTGGGTTATGAGCCCAGCGAGCTACCGAGCTGCTCCACCCCGCGTCGGTGAACACAACAATACGGGGAAGTCGCCGAGATGGGAAATCGGTTCTTCAGGCCACCCCGGCGGAGCGCCTGCCGCGCCGGGCCGCGTGCCGGGCGGCGCGGGACCTGGCCCAGGCCGCGAAGCAGACCAGCGCGGCGAAGCAGGGCACCATCAGCGCCCCGTACACCACCAGGAAGCCGTCCGTGCCGAGGTCGGCGGCGGCGTTCCAGGTGCCGTGCAGCGCCATCGCCAGCAGCAGCCCGGTCGGCGCGGCCAGCCGGGCCAGCCAGCGCCGCCCGGTGGTCAGCGCGACGGCCAGGCCGATCCCGGTGAGCGCGGTGAACAGCGGGTGCGCGAAGGGGGAGAGCAGGGCGCGCAGCACGAAGGTCTGCACGGTGCCGTCGAAGTCGCGCAGGCTGGGCGGATCGCCGAGGCCGATGCTGTCCAGACGCTGCCGCTGGTCGCTGGTGAACGCCCGGCCCAGGTAGAGGGCGTTCTCGGTGAAGGCGAAGCCGCAGGCGGTCATCCCGCCGAGCACCACCCCGGCCGCCAGGGTGCGGGGCCGGGAGCGGCGGTGCGGGCCGCCGCCGGAGGGCGGGGCCGGGCGCAGGTACGGCAGCGGGCGCAGGTACGGGCGCAGCCGCAGCCGGCCCCGGGCGTGCGGACCGGCCGGGCGGCGGGCGTACGTCCGGGGGCGCCGGGGGGTCGGCAGCCGGTGCAGCAGCGGCGCGCAGGGGCGGCCGGTGCGGCGGCCGTGGCAGCGCAGCCGCTGGCCGAGCGGCAGCAGCAGCACCAGCAGGGCGGTGGCCTTGGCGGTCTCCTCGATCAGCGGGGTGGCGATGCCGGCGCCCAGCAGTTCGCCGAGCGGGCCCTGGTGCGAGGTCAGGTAGCTGGCGGTCCAGTTGTTGGCCACGATGGCGACGGTGGTGGCCGCGCAGGCGCCCCAGGCGAGGCAGAACACGGTGTGCCGCAGCGGCACCCGGGCGGTCAGGTTGAGCCAGGCCAGGGCGCCGAGCACGAACGGCAGCGGTACCATCGCCAGGCCGACGCCGACCAGCAGCCCGACGGTGCCGGTCTGCCGCTGGACCAGGTGCAGGATCAGCACCCCGCAGCCGGCCAGGGTCAGTACGGCGGTGGCGGTGACGGAGGAGACCGCCACCGAGCGGCCGCGCCGGGGCGGCGCGGCGGCTCCGGCCGGTGGAGGTGGCGGTGGTGGCGGTGACGCGGCGCCGGCCCAGGGCACGAGGCGGTGGGCCCGGCGCCTCCGGGGCCCCGGGATGGTCCGGGTGCCGCCGGTGCGCGGGACCGTCTCCGGTGCGTCAGCGGCGGCCTGGACGGTGGCCCGGGACCCGCCGCCGGCCGGGCTGCCCATGCGGCACAGGGTAGGCCACCGCACCCGCCCGTCGGGAGGACTCGGGACGAACCGTCCGTCCGGGCGACGGCCCCCCGGTCATCGCGCGGTGGCCTGTTCGAACGGCCGACGGAGGCTCAGCGGCGGCGGAACAGCAGGTCGTGGACGACGTGCCCCTTGGCCAGCCCGGCCCGTTCGAACTTGGTGACCGGGCGCCAGTCCGGCCTCGGCGCGTAGCCGGGGATGCTGCCGTCCGGGTGGTCCGCGGGCTCCAGCCAGCCGCTGCCGTCACCCTCGGGGTGCAGGTTCTCCAGCTCCGGCGAGGCGGACAGCACGGCCAGCATCTGCTCCGCGTACGGCTCCCAGTCGGTCGCGCAGTGCACCAGGGCGCCGGGGGCGAGCCGGGGCAGCACGAGCTCCAGGAAGGACGGCTGGACCAGTCGGCGCTTGTGGTGCTTGGGCTTGGGCCACGGGTCGGCGAAGTAGACCCGCAGGCCGGCCAGCGAGGCGTCCGGCAGCATGTCGCGCAGCAGGATCACGGCGTCGCCGGCGGCCGGCCGCACGTTCCGCGAGCCGTCGCGCTCCAGCAGGCCGAGCAGGTTGCCGTGGCCGGGGGTGTGGACGTCGGCGGCGAGGATGCCCACGGTCGGGTCGGCGGCGGCCATGGCGGCCGTGGTCTCGCCCATGCCGAAGCCGATCTCCAGGGTGACCGGCAGCTCGCCGAACAGCTCCCGCAGGTCGAGCGGGCTGCCGTCGATCGGTATGCCGTAGGCCTCCCAGCCCCGGTCCAGGGCGCCCGCCTGGGCGTTGGTCATCCGGCCCCGGCGCGGCTGGAAGCTGCGGATGCGCCGCTCGCGGTGCTGGGCGTCGGTGGCCTTGTGCGGGTACATCGGCGCGGGGTAGCCGGCCGGTGCGGCGGACAACCGGGCGGACGGCGAGGGCTGGGGGATCGGGGCGGTGGCAGTCACAGTTCCCCGAGTCTACGGGGCCTGCGGGCCCCTCCCGAAGGCGCTGTGACGGGGCTCATCCGCCGGCCTCCAGTGCCGCCAGCGCCCGGCGGGCCACCTCGCGGCCGATCGGCAGCGAGGCCGTGGCGGCGGGGGAGGGGGCGTTCAGCACGTGCACCGCGCGGCGCGGGGAGCGCGGGTCGGCCGGGTCGAAACCGGCGAAGGCGAAGTCGTCCAGCAGCGAGCCGTCCCGGGCCACGGCCTGGGCCCGGACCCCGGCGCCGGCCGGCACCAGGTCCTCGGGGGCGACGGCGGGCAGCAGCCGCCGCACGGCGGCGGTGAACGCCCGCTTGGACAGCGAGCGGTGCAACTCGCCGACCTCGTACCGCCAGTGCCGCCGGGCGATCCGCCAGGCGCCGGGGAAGGCCAGCGTCCCGGCCAGGTCGCGCGGGCGCACGGTGCGCCAGTCGTAGCCCTCGCGGGCCAGCGCGGGCACCGCGTTCGGGCCGACGTGCACGTCCCCGTGGACGCCCCGGGTGAGGTGCACGCCGAGGAACGGGAAGGCCGGGTCGGGCACCGGGTAGACCAGGCCGCGCACCAAGTCCCTTCGTCCCCGGGCCAGTTCGTAGTACTCGCCGCGGAACGGCACGATCCGCACCCCGGGCTCGTCCCCGGCCAGCCGGGCGATCCGGTCGCTGTGCAGCCCGGCGCAGTTCACCAGCACCCGGCAGCACAGCTCCCCGGTGGAGGTCTGCACCGTCACGCCGTCCGCCCGCCGGGCCACCGCCCGCAGCTCGCAGCCGAGCCGGAGTTGCGCACCCGCCTCCCGGGCCAGCCGGGCGTAGGCGGTGGCGACGGCCGGGAAGTCGCAGACGCCGGTCGTGCCGACGTGCAGCCCCGCCACCCCGGTGACCTGCGGCTCGTACCGGGCGATCCCGGCCCGGTCAACCTCGGTGACGGGGATGCCGTTCGCCCGCCCGCGCTCGGCCAGCGCCGCCAGCCGGGGCAGCTCCTCCGCGCCGGTGGCCACGATCAGCTTGCCGGTGACCTCGTACGGGACGCCCTGCTCGCGGCAGAACGCCACCAGCTCGGCGGCGCCCGACACCGCGTACCGGGCCTTGTACGAGCCCGGCCGGTAGTAGACGCCGCTGTGGATCACCCCGCTGTTGCGCCCGGTCTGGTGGGCGGCGAAGCCGGGCTCCTTCTCCAGCACCGCGAGCCGCAGCCCCGGCCGGGCCCGGGTCAGCGCGTACGCGGTGGCGAGGCCGACGATCCCGCCGCCCACCACCAGCACGTCGAAGTCGTACGCCACCGCCCGCTCCTCGCAGTCCGCCCGGCTCCCCCGCCGCCGATGCTGCCACGCCGGGCGGGACCGGTCGAGGGCGCCCGGGGCCGGGCGGCGGTGTCGTGCCGGGGTGCCGGGGCCGCTCTCGCCGGGGCACCTCAACGGCCGCCGGTCACGTCAACGGCCGCCGGTCACGCCTCCGGTCACGCCGGTCACGCCGGGGCGACCAGGACCGCGCGGGCCCGTTCGGTCAGCTCCCGGACGCGGCGCTCGCCCTGGAAGGGCTCCAGGCGGCGCAGCATCTCCACCACGTACTCGCGGCTGCGCTGGGAGGAGATCCGGCCGGCCACCTCGACGGCGCGCTCGCCGGCGGCGACCGCGGCGTCCAGGTTGCCGGCCTCGGCCTCGGCCATCGCCGAGACCACCAGTCGCAGGCCGTGCGAGCGGACGAAGCCCTCGGTGGGCCTGGCCAGTGCCTCGCGGGTGAACTGGCGGACCTTGGAGGGCACTCCGAGGTCGCGGAAGCACTCGGCGGCGTCGGCGGCGAGCCGGTCGTAGGCGTAGAAGTCGATCCACGCCGGATCGGGATCCCCGGCGCGGGCCCGTTCGAGTGCGCTCTCCGCCGCGCCGAGCGCCGTCGCGCACGCCGCCGCGTTGCGGGCCTTGGCCTGGGCCCGGGCCTCCACCAGGTGGAAGAAGCTCATCGTCCGGGCGGTGGCCAGGCCCCGGTTGCGCTCCAGGGCGGCCTGGGCGAGGTCCACCGCCTCCTCGGCGAAGCCCCGGTAGCCGGCCTGGAGGCTCATGGAGGCGAGCACGTAGCCGCCGAGCGGCACGTCGGCGGCGGCCCGGGCGAGCCGCAGGGCCTGGATGTAGTAGCGCTGGGCGGCCTCGTGCTGCCCGGTGTCGAAGGCCATCCAGCCGGCCAGCCTGGTCAGTTCGGCGGTCGCGCCGAACAGCGCGCGGCCGACGGTGTCGCTGTACGAGGCCAGCAGCAGCGGGGCCGCCTCCACCCGGAGGCACTCCGGCACCATCGACGAACGCCAGTCCCCGCCGCCGTACTTGGAGTCCCAGCGGCGGGCCTCCTGGGCGGCCTCGCGGAGCTTGGCGGCGTCCGAGTGGCCGACCCGGTAGGAGGACGCCTCGCTGGGCGCGCGCGGCGCCTCCCGGGCGACCGAACCGTCCGCCGGGGTGATCAGCCAGCGGGACACCGGCGTCGCGTAGGCGGCGACGGAGAAGGTGCCGGCCAGGCTGTCGCTCCAGCGGCCGCCGCCGGGGCCGCGGCGCAGGTCGAGGTCGACCCGCCACAGGTCGGTGGCGGAGCGGACCGCCTCGGCGACGTCGCGCGGGAAGGCCAGGCCGAGTTCGGGAGCCGGGTCGGTGTCGCCGAGGCCGATCTCCTCCAGCGGCACCGGGCGGCCGAGCTTGCCGCCGATCGCGGTGGCGATCAGGTGCGGGACGGGCCCCTGCGGGACCATGCCCTTGCTGACCCAGCGGGCCACCGAGGTCTTGTCGTACCGCAGGGTCAGCCCGCGCTGGGCGCCCAGGTCGTTGACCCGGCGGGCCAGTCCGGCGTTGCTGATCTGGGCGAGGGTCAGGAGCGTGCCGAGCCGTTCGTTCGGTCCTCGTGGGCTGACGGTCATGGTGGCGGGGGCACCTCCTGCGGCCTTGTGCTCGGGGCCCGGGCGGCACCGGGCCGTAGCTGCTGTACCTAGAGTAGTCGGACGCGTTCCGACGGTTAAGAGGCCGCATTCCGGATGGCGGGATCGTGCACCCGGCGGTGCGGCGGCGGCTCCTCGCCGGGGTTGGTCCGGACCACTCGGATCGGGCCGGGGGTGCCGCGCGCCGGAGCGCCGTGCTCCGGTCCTGTGTTCACGTGCGCCCGGCCATGCCCCCTGGCTCGACCGGCTGGTCGGCGATTCGCTGGTGGTCGTGGGTCGGCCCGCCGTCGAGGACCCGGCGGGCCGGGGGATGCCGCCGCCTCAATCCCCGCGGGCGGCGGTTGAGTCCGGGAGGGCATGCGGATGCCCTCCCGGGCTGGGCGACGCCTTTCGGCCATCTCGCGATGCCCATGTCAAAGGCGGCGCGGGGGGCGGTCCGGGCCGGGGAGGGGAAGGCCCGGCCCGCCCCGCGGACCACGCGCACACGTCAACACCCTTTGCCCGCAACGGGATCGCCGCCGGGGCCGGAACCGCCCCGGGCCGGGGCCACCGGCGGAACCGGAACCGGCAACACGGGCCACGGGAGAGCCAACCGGTGGCACGATGTCTCCTGACGGCGCGCCGGTACCCGGGGCGGCCGCCACGGCACGCCGCGGACCGGCGAGGAGCCGCCCGGCGGCGGACGCGCCGTACGGGTGCGGGTCCTCGTCCGGTGGAGGCGCGATGCGGTGGCTGACGGGCTGGAGCACGGGCACGCCCCGGGCGGGCGCACCGGCGCACGAGGCACTCGGTACGGTCGCGCCGATCGCCGCGCGCCCCCTGTGGAGCGGACCCAACCCGCTCTGGGCCGTCGGGGACTGGCGCCCCGAGGAGATCCGCCTCGCCACCCTCCGCCCCGGCGCCCCCGCCACGGTCACCACCGGCCCCACCGCCCCCGACCCCGTCGAGGACACCCCCGCCACCCTGCGCCTCGCCGTCCTCGGCCACTGCGGCGCCACCGACGCGGAACTCGCCGCCGGCCTCGCCGCCGCCCGCGGCGGCGCCGTCCGCCACCTCACCGCCTGGCCCGGCAGCTACACCGCCGTCCTGCGCACCGGCACCCGCTCCACCCTGCTGCTCACCGACCTGGCCGGCGCCCAGCCGGTCTTCCACACCCCCTGGGCCGGCGGCACCGCGTACGCCACCGCCGCCCTCCCGCTCGCCGACCTGGTCGGCGCCCCGCTGGACACCGGCCACCTCGCCGCCCGGCTCGCCTGCCCCGAATCGCCCGAGGCCCTCGGCGCCGGCACCCCGTACCTGGGCGTCCAGCGGGTGCCGCCCGGCCACGTGCTCGCCATCCGCGGCGGCCACCCCTACCTCTCCGCCTACGACGACCCCGCCGTGCGGGAGCAGCCGCGCGACGAGGCGCCCGCCGTCCGCGAACTCACCCGCGCGCTGCTGGAGTCCGTCCGCTCCCGGGTCCGCACCACCGCGCCCGCCACCGCACCGGGCCCGGCCGGCCGCGCCCGGCTCGGCGTCGACCTCTCCTACGGCACCGCCTCCGCCACCGTCGCCCTGCTCGCCGCCGCCGTACCGCAGCCGCCGGTGCCCGCGAGCACGGGCCCGGAGCGCCTGCCGGCCGTCCGCGCCGGGGCCAGGAACGGTGCGGTCAAGGGCTCCTGGGCCCGCGTCGCCGCCCAGGAACCCTCCGCCCCGGAACAGTTGGCCGCCGTCACGCTCGGCGAGACCGAACCCCCGACCACCCTCGCACTCGCCCCCGACACCCCCCGGCTGCGGCACACCGTGCTCCACCCCGGCCCCGACACGCTCCCGTACGCCGGACTTCACGCCGACGCACCGCCCGGCCGGCTCACCGACGAGCCCGGGCCCGAACTCGTCGCCGCCGCCCGGGCCGAGGCCCGCTTCGACGCCGGCGGCACCGACCACCTCACCGGCTACGGCGCCCGACAGGTCCTCGACGGCCACCCGGCCCGGCTCGCCGACCTCATCCGGGCCGGCCGCCCGCGCGAACTGCTGCCCCCGGTCGCCGCGCTGGCCGGTGCCGACCGGGCCGTCGTCGGCGTCCTGGCCGGCGCGCTGCGCACCCCGCTCACCGTGGTCCGGGCCGCCCACCGGCTCTCCCGGGTCCGCTACGCCGACGCGCTGGACGACGCCGCCGCCAAGCTGACGGCCCGCCACCTCCCGGGCGGCGGCCGCACGGCGGGCGACCGTTCGGCCGGCGACCTCGCCTGGTGCGTCCCCGGCCCGGCCGCCCGCTGGCTCTCCGACGAGGCGCTCTCCTCCGTCGCCCTCCGGCTGCGGCTGGCGGCGCGCAGACCGGCGCCCGACGAACGCCCGGGCGCTCACCGTGCCCGGCACGCCCTCTACCGGCACGCGCGCTCCTACCGCACCCTCGTCCACGCCGCCGAACAGCCCGGCCAGCGGCTGCACGCGCCGTTCCTCGACAACCAGGTGGTCCGCGCCGCCCGCCTGCTCCCCGACGACGTCCGCCTCCAACCCGGCGCCCGGCACGCCCTCCTGCACGCCGTCCTCACCGGCGCCGGCCGCACCGACCTGCCCCCCGACTGGGGCCGCGGCCCCCGCCCCGACCGCACCGCCCCCGCCCGGGCCGGCCTGCGCCTCGCCGCCGACGGCCTCGCCGAACTGTTCGACGCCCCCCTCCTCGCCGAAGCCGGCCTCATCGACCTCCCCGCCGTCCGCGCCGGCCTCGCAGACCCCGCCACCCCCCTCTCCCCGGCCGCCCTGGCGGGCCTCGCCGACCTGGTCTCCACCGAACTCTGGCTCCGCCGCATCCGCGCCCGCCGCCACGGAGCCTGCTGGACCGGCCTTCCGCTGGCCCAACCCCCGGCCCTCAGCCCCGTCCGTCCCTCCTGACCCCTCGCCGGGCGCCGCGCCCGGCCGGGCGGCGGGGTCCGGGAGCCGGGGCAGGTGATGATGGCGGGCAACGAGTCCGTCGGTGAGGAGAGCCGTGGTGGCCAGCGTGAGCCCGGAGCAGTCCGTTCCCGTCGTGCTGTCGGTGTCGGGGCGGCCGCCGACCGGGCGCCCGCCGGGGGTGCTGGCGGCGTGCGACGGGTCGGACGGGTCGCTGTGGGCGCTGGACCGGGCGATGACCGAGGCGGAGCTGTTCGGGCTGCCGCTGTACGTGCTGGCCGTGGTGAACCCGGCGCCGGCCGGCTACCCGCCGGGGATGGCGGAGCTGGTGCGGGAGAGCGTCGAGACGCTGGTGGAGAGCATGGCGGACGGGCTGCGCCGGGCGGTGGCGGTCGTGCAGGGGCAGCGGTCCCGGCCGTACGCGGGCGAGATGTCGCTGCACGTGGTGCTGGGGAACGTGATCGAGGTGCTGCTGGAGGCCTCGACCCGGCAGCACACGCTGGTGCTCGGCACGCGGGGGAACGGGGGGTTCGCGCGGTTGCTGCTGGGTTCGGTGAGTTCGGCGGCGGTGCACCACGCGGCGTGCCCGGTGCTGGTGGTTCCGGCGCCCGCGGAGGGCTGATCCGGGGCGGGGTCGGGGCGCTGACCGGCCCGGGCCGGGGCGGCGCTGACCAGGGAGGCTGCCCGGGGTGCCGGGAATGTACCGAGATGGTTCATCGTTCACCTATCCCGACACCCGTCCCCGCCCCACCCCTGGAGTCCCCTCATGAAGGTCGAGATCTGGTCCGACATCGCCTGCCCGTGGTGCTACATCGGTAAGCGCCGCTTCGAGCAGGCCCTGGAGGGCTTCGCCGGCAAGGAGGGCGTCGAGGTGGTCTACCGGCCGTACCAGCTGGTCCCGGATGCGCCGGCGACGGCGAGCCCGCACCGCGCGTGGCTGGCCGAGCGGTACGGCCCGCAGTCGGTGGCGATGGACGCGCGGGTGGCCGAGCTGGGCCGCGCCGAGGGCATCACGTACGACTTCGACGCCGCGCTGCACGCCAACACCTTCCTGGGCCACCGCCTGCTGCACCTCGCCGAGACCGAGTACGGCGCGGCCGTCCAGGGGCGGCTGAAGGAGGAGCTGCTGAAGGCGCACTTCACCGACGGTGTCGACGTCGGCGACCGCGCCGCGCTGACCGACGTCGCCGTGGCGGCAGGCCTGGACCGGGCGCGGGTGACCGCCTACCTGGCGGGCCACGAGGGCGCCACCGAGGTGAGCGCGCAACTGGCCGAGGCCCGGGAGCTGGGCATCACCGCCGTGCCGACCTTCGTGTTCGAGGGCAAGTGGGCGGTGCAGGGCGGCCAGGACGCCGAGACCTTCCGCAAGGTGCTGGAGCAGGTCGCCGCCGAGATCGGCGAGACCCGCCCGGCGCCGGTGCAGGTCGCCCCGGCGGGGGAGGCCTGCGCGGACGGCTCCTGCGCGATCTGACCCCGCACAGCCCTACCCCGCACAAGGCCCACCCCGGGTGGGTCTCACCCCGCGCAGCCCCCGCCGAGGCCTGCTTCAGGAACACCTGAAGCGGGCCTCGGCCCAGTCCGCCACGTTGAGCGCCGACCAGATCCCGTGCACCGGGGTGACCACCAGCCGGATCGACTTCTGCCCGGCCAGCGGCACGTGCACCGGTACCGCGTCGTCCCCCGCGGCGAGCGGGGAGGAGCGCCACAGGGTGCCGCCGTCGCCGCCCTGGACGGAGAAGACCACGCCGCCCGGCGAGAGCGTGGCGTCGTCGACTCCGGCGACCGCGTCGAAGGACGTGCAGCTGCGGTTGAGGTCGATCAGGGTGGTCGCCGGGGCGTGCACGGTGATGGCGTGCCCGTGGCGTTCGCCGCCGATCCAGGCGCCGTCGCGCTGCCAGAACGAGTCGCTGCCCTTCTGCCGGATGCTGGGGCCGGGCGGCGGCACCCGGTTGTTGCCGGGCTTGACCACGGGCAGTGAGTCGGCCCAGAAGTCGGTGGGCGCGGGCGGCGAGGGCGGGGTGACCGTCGGCGTGGGCAGCGGCGGCACGGTGGGCGTGGGGACGACGGGGACGACCGGCGGCTCGGGCGTGGGCAGCGGCGGCACGCTGGGCGTCGGCACGACGGGGACGTCCGGGGCCGGCGGCGGCGTGGGGGTCCGCTTGGGCGTCGTCGAGCTCGGCGTGACCGGCGACGCGGCCTTCGTCGTGGTCTGGGCGGCTGCCGGGGCCGCTGTCGGGGCGGGCGTCGACCGGGTGACCGGCGTCGCGCTCGGGCTCGGGCTGGGCTCGGACGGCGCCGGGGCGGCCGCGGCGCTGCTGGGCGCCGGGTCGGCGGGCGCGGGCGGCGCGGGTGCGGGGGCCTGCGGCCGGGGGGTGGCGGGGGCGCCGGCGGCGGGGGGCGCGGCCGTGGGGGGCTTGGGTTCGGGCGAGCCGGTGAGCGCGTACGCGGCGACGGCGGCTGCGGCTACCGCGACGGCGGCGGCGATCCCGGCCTTCGCGGCGGTGCCCAGGCCCTCGCCGGCCGCGGCGCCGGCCCCGGCCCCGGCCCCGCCTCCGCCGGAGGCCGCACCGGCGCCCGCACCCGCTGCACCCGCTCCACCCGCACCCGCTCCCGCGGTTCCGGAGGTGGCCGCCGCGGTGCCCGCGGCCGCACCGCCGACCGCGGCGACCCCGCCGACGGCCGCCGCGGCGGCGCTGAACCCGCCGACCCCGATCCAGACGAGCACGCCGCCGGGCAGCAGCGCGCGCAGGCCGGTGTTGATCTCGGTGAGTTCGAGGCAGGCGGCCGTGCAGCGGTCGCACTCCTGGAGGTGCCGTCCGACCTCCGCCGAGGCCCGCTTGCGCAGCGATCCGCGCGCGTACGCGCCGAGCCGGTTGGCGTACGCCTCGCAGGTGCGGTCCTGGCTGCCGGAGAGGTGCGCCTGGAGGTAGGCGGCGGCGAGCCGGTCGCGGGCCCGGTGGGCCTGGACGGCGGTGGCGTTGGCGGTCTTGCCGAGCATCACGGCGACGGTCTTCGGTGACTCCCGTTCGACCTCGGTGTGCCAGAGCACCATCCGGTCGTCCTCGGGCAGTTCGGCGTAGGCCTGCATGACCATGCGCTGGTCGGCCATGGCCATCGCCCAGGCGTCGGCGCCGGGGTCGGCCAGGTCGAGGTCGACGACGGCGGCCGAGGTCTGGGCGAACACGCTGAAGTCGTCGACGAGTTGCTCGCGCCGCTCGCTGCGGGTCCAGGCGGCGGCGACGTTGCGGACGGCGGTCAGCAGGTAGGCGCGGACGGCGAACTCCGGTCCCTTGCCCGCCCTCAGGGCTTGCAGGGTGCGGGCGAAGACTTCGCCGGCGAGGTCTTCCGCGGTGAAGCTGTCCCGGCAGCAGGTGCGGGCGTAGCGGCGCACCGAGTCGGCGTGCCGGCGGTAGATCTCCTCGTACGCGGTGTCGTCGCCGGCCCGGACCCGGGCGGTCAACTCGGCGTCGGAGGCCGGGCGCTCGCCGTCGACCGGGTCGGCGGGGGCGGGCACGGTGGGGCGGGCGGGGCGGCCGGCGCCGACGAACGCCTCGGGGGCGACGCCGCCGCGGCCGGCCGGGGCCTGGCCGGGCACCCGCCCGGGGGGCAGTGCGGCGGCGGAGGCGGAGAGGGACTCGCGGCTGGGCATGCCCGCCTGGTCGGGTACGTGTCCGGCGGTCGGGCCGGCGGCTGGACCCGGTGCGGCGCCGGGTACTTGGGCCGGGTCGCCGGAGGCGGTGGCAGGGCCTTCGGACGTGCTGGACGTACTGCCGGACGAGCCGTCGGCCAGTCCCCCGGTCAAGCCTCCGGACGGGCCGAAGTCGAGGCCGTACCCGTAGTCGTTCTGTTCCTCGGCGCTCACAACGGACCCCAGATTCCACGACAGCCCCCGCAGTGTGGCAGGGCGCGCGGGAGTGCGTGGGCGCACGGTTCCGCGCTGCGCAGCGCCGAGGGCGCGCGAAGGGCGCGCATCGGGACATTGGCTCCAACCACGGGCAAAGGATGGCATAGCGCAGAGAAGGGCGGTAGCCGGACCGGCCGGGACCCACTCTTCCGAGGAGCCGTCGCGGATGTGTTCGGCCAGCGCAGGGCGGGTGGTTGCGCACCGTCCGCACCCGGCGCGCGTGACTGGTCCGCGCGCCGGTCTCCCGTCCAACTCCCGTCCCCGCCAACCGTGGCGGCCGCGCTCGTGGTGGCGCGTCAGCGTGCCCGCAGGCCGTCCAGCAGGATCTCCAGCAGCCGGTCCGAGGGGCCGGAGCTCGGCTGCCCCTCCGCCTGCTGGACCCCGGCCGAGAAACCGGCTGTGGTCGGCGCGGTGCGGGCCGCGTGCACCGGCACCGAGGCGGTCAGCACCAGCACGACGTCCGACACCGTGACGCCCGGCCGCAGTTCGCCGGCCGCGCCGGCCCGGGCGACCAGGGCGGCCAGCAGTTGCAGCAGCAGCCGGGGATCGGCGTCGGCCGCCGACGGCTCGACGGCCGCACCGTTCTGCGCGTCCTCGCCGCGCAGGTCGAACCGGACGGCGGCCGGCTCGGGCACCCGCTGCTCGGGCACCCGGCCCAGCTCCTCCGCGTACCGGAACGCCTCCGGCGGCAGCAGCCGCCCGGCGCCGGTGCTGACCGCGCGGGCCAGGTAACCGGCCAGCGACTCCCAGGCTCCGCCGCCGCCGTACAGCGACTCCCGCGCCTGCGCGGTCAGCCAGGCCACCTCCTCGGCGGCGATCCGCTGGACCAGCACCTCCTTGCTCGGGAAGCGCCGGTAGACCGTCCCGACGCCGACCCCGGCCCGGCGCGCGACCTCCTCCATCGGAGCGCCGTAGCCGAACTCGCCGAACACCTCACGGGCGGCCCGCAGCACGCTCTCCAGATTCCGCCGGGCGTCCACCCGTAGTCGGGATCCGGGGACGTGCACGGTGGCCGATGGTGGCTCCACCCGGTAGGGGACGCCCGGATAGGCGGCCCCGACCTCCGGCGGCAGGTCCACCGGGCCGCGCTGTTCCGGCACCATGCCCTGGCCGGCGTGCGGTGCTCCCGTTCGCCCCAACACCTGCTCCTGCTCCATCATCCCAACTCTCCCCCGCAGGCGCCCGAACCCGGACCCTGTCGTCGCCCGCCCCTGCACCCCCCGGTGCAGCTCAGCCCGTCAGAAATGACCTGATGACCCATCGCTCGTTGCCGCCCGTCCCGTTTCGTGACCACGGTTCGTGCCTCCGGGCCGGCTCGCGTCCGGCTCGGCGCGTCGGCTCCGTCCGGGGCCTTGTCCGGGAACTACCCTTCCCCGGATGACTGTCCCGCAGTCGGGTTCTCGAGCCAACGCTGGAACTGGCCGTAGTGGCCGCTCCACGGTGCGTCGCCGCCGATTGTCATGGCGGTAACCGCTCCGGCACACAATCCGACCATAGTTCACGCCCGTTCGCGGCCGAAAGTCCGTCAGAAAGTCGCCCGGGCAGCACAACTGGCCCCACCCGTCGACTTCCGTCGCATCCGGCGCGGTACGGACTGTGGACAAGACCGCCCCTGCCGGTCCTTCATAGGGGGGCGCGAGGGGGGACACCCCCGGCCGCGGGGCCGGGAGGAAGCGCCAATCGGCAGGAGGTGCACCATCAGAATCCTGATCGCCGGCGGAGGCTGCGCCGGGATGGCCACCGCGCTGCACCTCCAGCGCGGCCTGCGGGAACGGCTGCGACGCGGCGAGGTCGAGATCACCGTCGTCGAGCCCCAGGGCTACTTCACCTACCACCCGCTGCTGGCCGAGGTCGCGGCTGGCTCGATCGACCCCCGGCACGTGGTCGTCCCGCTCCGCCGGGCGCTGCCGGACTGCCGGGTGCTGACCGCCCGGATCACCCGGATCGAACACGCCGCCCGCCGCGCCTTCGCCGACGCCGCGGGTCCCGGAGAGGCCGCCGCGCCGATCGAACTCCCCTATGACGTCCTGGTGGTGGCGCCAGGCTCGGTCTCCCGGACGGCGCCGGTGCCCGGTCTGGCCGAACACGGCCGCGGCTTCTCCACCGTCGGCGAGGCCGTGGGCCTGCGCAACCACGTCCTGGAACAGCTCGACCTCGCCTCCGCCACCCGTGACCCGGCCCTGCGCCAGGCCGCGCTCACCTTCGTCTTCGTCGGCGCCGGGTACGCGGGTGTCGGCGCGCTCGCCGAACTGGAGGACATGGCCCGGACCGCGGTGCGCGGCTACCACAACGTCCGCCCCGAGGACCTGCGCTGGGTCCTGGTCGAGGCCACCGACCGGATCCTGGCCGAGGAGTCGCCGGAGCTGGCCGAGCACACCCTCGGCCAGCTCCGCGAACGCGGCGTTGACATCCGGTTGCGCACCACCCTGGCGTCCGCCGCGGGCCGGGTCGTGGCCCTGTCCGACGGAAGCCGCTTCGGTGCCCGCACCCTGGTCTGGACGGCCGGGGTGCGGCCGGCCCCGCTGCTGCGCGACACCGACCTGCCGCTGGACACCCTCGGCCGGGTCCGCTGCCTCGCCACCCTGCAAGCCGTCGGCCCGGACGGGCGCGCGCTGCCCGGCGTCTGGGCGGCCGGGGACTGCGCCGCCGTACCGGACCCCGACGCGGACGGGGCGCCCTGCGCGCCCAACGCCCAGCACGCCTTCGCCCAGGCCGAGCTGCTCGCCCGGAACATCGCGGTCGCCCTGGAGGCCGGACCGCACGCCCCGGGCCTCGCCGAGTACCAGCCGGGCCACGCCGCCTGCTCGACCTCGCTGGGCCTGCGCCGGGCCGTCGCCCACACCCGGAGCGGCCGCCGGATCACCGGGCGGCGGGCCTGGTGGCTGCACCGGGCCCGGCATCTGCGGCGCCTGCCGAGCGCGGAGCGCCGGGTGCGGGTGCTGATGGACTGGGTGCTGGGCGGGCTGTTCTCCCGCGAGGTGGTCTCGCTGGGGGCGGCGGAGCATCCGCGTCCGGAGTTCGAGGCCGGGGCCGGGCCGCGGCCCGACGGCGGTCCGGACGCCCCGCGGTGAGCGCCCAGGTGCCCCGTGCCGGGGCGGAACGGGCGGCCACGCCGGGCGGGCGACTTCCGGAATCGGGCCCTTGCCTGACAGGATCAGCCCAACCTAGTCATTACCCCGTGTGCTGATGCGCACACAAAAAGTGATGATATGCCTGGAAATCGAGGAAGCGGCCGTCGTTTGAACCTCATGCGCTGGAGCGCCCGGCTCACCGGAGTCCCTTGGCGTGCCGCCCCGCCAACCGGGGCCGGCACCGACGAGGGCGCGCCCTCCGCCGACGGCGTCGTCGTCCCCGGCCCCCGCGACCCCACCAACCTGGCCACCGCCGCCGAACTCCTCGACCTGCACAAACCCCAGAACCTGCGCGAGGTCCTCAACCGGATCCCCGCCCCGGTGGCCGTCACCTACGGCCCGCTCCACCAGCTCGGCTACGCGAACCGCGCCTACCGCGAACTCTTCGGCGACCGCACCACCGGCCTGCCCGCCGGAGAAGCCCTCCCCGAACTCGGCACCATGGGCGTCCTGGCCCTGATGGACCAGGTCATCCGCGGCGGCCGCCCGCGCAGCGTCAAGGCCCGCTGCATCCTCGGGCTCACCGGCAACCGCTACTACAACGTCTCCTGCGTCCCGCTCGGCCCCGGCGACACCGGGGACACCCCCACCGAGGGGCCGCCCGCCGGCGTCCTGATCTTCGCCGCCGAGGTCACGGACCAGGTCCTCGCCGCCGCCCGGCTCCGCGAAGCCGAACGCCGCCAGCGCGAGGCCGCCGTCACCCTCCAGCGCAGCCTCCTCCCGCAGAAGCTCGACCAGCCCGCCGACCTGAGGGTCGCCGCCACCTACCAGCCCGGCGGCGCCGAGGCCGCCGTCGGCGGCGACTGGTACGACGTCATCGCCATCGACGGCGGCCGGACCGCCCTGGTCATCGGCGACGTGATGGGGCGCGGTCTGCGCGCCGCCGCCGTCATGGGCCAGCTGCGCACCGCCGTCCGCGCCTACGCCCGGCTCGACCTGCCCCCGCACGAGGTGATGCGCCTGCTCGACGGCCTCGCCATGGAGATCGACGCCAACCAGATCGCCACCTGCACGTACGCCGTCTGGGACCCGCTGCGCCGCACCCTCTCCTACGCCTCCGCCGGACACCTCCCCATGCTGCTGCGCTGCCCCGACGGGACGGTCCTGCGCAGCGAGGAGCAGAACGGCCCGCCGCTCGGCACCGGTGACGGCCTCCACGTCTCGCACACCCTGCGCCTGCTGCCCGGGACCACCGGCGTCCTCTATACGGACGGCCTGGTCGAACGCCGCGACGAGGACATCGACCAGGGCCTCGACCTCCTCGCCCGCACCCTCACCGGCGCGGTCGGGGCTCCCGAGGTGATCTGCGCCCGCCTCCTGCGAGCGATGGGCGTGACCTCCGAGCACGACGACGACGTCGCCGTCCTGGCCTTCCACCTGCCGGCTGAGGAGGCGGAGGAAGAGACGGAGGAGAAGGCGGAGGGAGAGGTGGCGGAAGAGGAGGTGGAAGAGAGCGCCACCGAGGTGGAACCGGCGCTTGACTCGGTCTTCCCCGAGGTCTAGTGTTCTTCGAGCTGCCTGGCAGGGAGCACCGGACACGCGTTTGCGCGGACGGTCCCGCGGTAGCCAATCCTTTCGAAACACCACTTCCTGGTTCGGGCTGGGTCGCGTCTTGTCGCGGCTTGGTTCTTATTCGGCGTGTTCGTTTTATTGGATTGCGGCCGATTCGCTTTTCGGAGTGGGGATCGGCTAGAGTTTGAAACGTCGGACGGGGCGTCAAGCCGCAGAAGACACCAGCGAGTTGGATGAACGAAGCGCCGGAAACGGGGCGGAAAACATCTGGTAAGCTGGGAACACGAAAGAACGAAGCGCCCGGAGGGCTCGCTGGAAGGCGGTCCGAAGGAAGTGTCCGTTCCTTGAGAA
>NZ_JBIWAP010000080.1:0-18513 GCF_044760075.1 Kitasatospora sp. NPDC098663
CGGCCATCCTCAACTACGTGCTCGGCCAGTACCCCGTCCCGGACGACTTCCTGCCCACCGACAAGGCCGCCAGCCCCACCCTGCTCACCGTCTGAAACGACGGTCCCCGAACCGGGCGCGCGCCCGCCCACCGGCACCCCGGCCGGCCACGCGGACGCGCGCCCCCTCCCCGACGGAGCACCGCAGTGACCCACCCGAGACTCCTGCCGGCCGCCGCCCTGCTGTGCTGCCTGCTCACCGCCTGCTCCAGCACCACCACCAGCTCCGGCCAGCAGAGTGCCACACCGACACCGACCGACCGAACCAGCGCCCCGGCAGAGCGCAACGACACCAGCGGCACCGTTCACGTCGCCATCAAGAACTTCCGCTTCGAACCGGCCGAGTTCACCCTGTGCCCCGGCGACACCGCCACCGTCACCAACCTGGACTCCACCCCCCACACCCTCACCGCCACGGACAAGTCCTTCGACACCGGCACCATCACACCCGGCACCACCGCGACGGTCACCGGACCGCAGCAGCCCGGCACCCACCCCTACACCTGCACCATCCACCCGTTCATGCGCGGCACCCTCACCGTCACCTGACCGCGGCCCGGAAGAATTCTCAGCCACCGTGGCCGCCACCCCCGCGCACAAGCGCGTCCGCCGCCTGCAGAACACCGAGACAGCCCTGCGGCTCACCGCCGCCACCGGCCTGCTCGTCGACGCCGCCGTCCACCTGCGCTTCGCCCACCACTACGGCGCGGCCGCTGCGGTGACCCTCGCCATGGCCTTTGTCCTGGTGTGGCGCCGTTGCGCCGGAGACCTCTACGCCCTCGCCGTCTGCGCCGCCGACCTCGCCACGCTCCTGCTCCACCGCTACGCGGGCATCGGGACGCCCGACCCGCTGCCCGACGCGGGCGAACCGCTCTGGTCCACCGCCACGACCCTCATCGCCTGCTGCCAGGCCATCCCGGCGGCCGCCCTCGTCGCGCTGGTGGTCGGACGGTACCAGTATCTCCCGTGGCCCCCGGCGCCCGCAGCAGGTGCCTGCCGGGAGTCGGCCGCATGCCCGCTGAGGGCTCCGCGCTCGCCGCGGTGCCGCGCATTCGGGTGGACAGAACCAGGGGCCATTGGGGCGGAAAGCCCACCGGAGCCGGGGGGACGCGGAGCGTGGTGCGCTCCCGGGGCCGGTGTCGCATGCCTTGATGAAAGACCCGGCCCAGCGGAAGAGCCGGCCGGGTCGTCACCTCTGCGCCCGTCTTCCCACGGCGCGGGGCACCACACGAAGGAGAACTCCTGATGAGACTTCGCGTCTCCACCCGCCGGCACCTGGCCCGGTCCGGCACTTGCGCCGTCAGCGTTCTGCTGGCCATCGTCTCGACCGTGAGCCTGGCCACCGCCACCGGCACCCGGGCGGCGGGCGACGGGTTCGGGCCGCCGCCGATGGGCGAGCACACCGTCCAGCCGCTGAAGAACCCCTGTATGACCGGCGAGCCCGAGGACCTGTGCCGCAACATCGGCGTCACCGACGGCTGGTTCAGTGGCCACGACGTCAAGTTCCTCTACACCCAGAACTACTTCTGCGACCTGAGCGTCACCTCCGGCGCGGACAGCGGCTGCGAGGTCGGCCAGAAGTTCAACACCGTTCCGCCCGGTACCACCTCGGAGGCGTTCACCGACCCGCTGTTCATCCCGGTCCCGCTGTTCAGCCCGGCCCCGGCCAACCTCCAGTGCCCGGCCGGGCCGTGCGTCGACCACCCGATGACGATCGACCTGTCCCGCATCGCCGCAGCCCTCGGCGCCAGCCCGGACGCGCTCAGGAACGTCTCCGTCCCCGGACACGACCACATCATCGCCGACCGTAACATGGACCGCCCCGAGTGGTGGCCCGTCTACGTCATCGGCGTGACCAATCCCGACTCCTTCACCAAGATTCGGCAGGGCAAGGACCTCGCCACCGCCACCCGCCTCGCCCAGGACCCCAACGCAGGCGTCACCGCCCCCATCCCCACCAACCTCTTCCTGTGGTTCCAGACCCTCGCCGGGACCAGCGACAACTGCCCGCCCGACGACATGTACGGAAACAGCGCCCAACGGGGCACCCCTGCGAAGAGCTGACGCCTCGGCAGAGAGCCAGGAAATCGGCCGATCCGCCGAGCAGCCGGACCACCGCGACGGATGTCGGCCAGCCACCAGCACCGGTGAGAACGTGACCGGACGGACACCCAAGCAGCGCCCGTGCCGCCCCAGCTTCCAGGCCCGGCGGCACGAGCATCCGATCTTCGGCACCCGCCGCGCTGCGGACGGGCCGCAGGCCAGAACACCACCCGTTCGGCCCCGCGCACGGCCATCTCCTCCCGGGTCCCGCATCCGGAGGTCCGGGTTATCCGCGCCGTACGGTGGGCATCGTCCACGCGGGCGCCCACCGCGTCCGAGCCCACCCTCCTGTGAGGCGATTGCCATGCCCGACATCGAATCCGTGCCCGCCGCCGTCTTCTGCGGCAACTGCAACTGCGGCTGCCCCAAGCTCTTCCTCGACCCGGCCGCGCCGCCCGAGCGGCGCATCCGCATCACCGACGACTTCGGCCAGCAGATCCATATGAGCGCCGAGCAGTTCGCCGACCTCCTCGGCCAGGCCAAGAGCGGCTCGCTCGACCACATCGCCGTGCAGTCGACGTAACGGTCCGCGCGCCGAGGGCACGCTCCCGGTTTCCCGGAGACGGTGAAGAGCGAGCCTTCTTGAGATCCCGGCTGTCGCCCCTATCGGGGCAGCAATCCAAGCAGGGGTTACACCGCCCTCGCCTGTCTCCGAGTTGCACTGGCTAAACAACGCAGTGTCGGCGTCTGCCGTCGTGATCCGGACGCAGACCATGTTGCCGTTGAGCGGCCGGTGCTCCTCGACGTTCATGATTTCGGCGCGGAGGAAGCCGCCGCCCTCCGCCGTGCAGGTCCGGTTCAGCCCTGAGCAGCCGGGCAGCCCCCTGGGTCTACGGTTCGGTCTTCTCGGACGACTCGGCGGCGTTGATCACGGAGGCGATGCGGTAGTTGTCGGGCATCTCGACCGTTCCGCCGTCGACGGTACTGCGGAGTTTGCCCGTCCTGAAGGCCTTGTTGACGTCCATCTTGAGGTGGTTCACCACCAGGATGGTGTCTGCTGCTGGCTCTGCGGCGATGGACCGCAACTTGACCATGCCCGGAACCTCAAGGCCACCGCCTACCTTGAGAGGGAACCCGCAGCGCCCACGCAACTCCCCGACCATCACGACCTTCCCGGGTGCCACGGCGCTGAGATCGCCGGCGATGTTGACGCTGCTACCCGTGACGTCGAGGTCACTGCTGATGTTGACCGGCAGGTCCGCGGGCCCGCACAGCTCCCTGACCCGC
Source organism: Kitasatospora sp. NPDC098663 (assembly GCF_044760075.1). Lineage (NCBI taxonomy): Bacteria > Bacillati > Actinomycetota > Actinomycetes > Kitasatosporales > Streptomycetaceae > Kitasatospora > Kitasatospora sp. NPDC098663. The sequence continues at coordinate 3,369 of NZ_JBIWAP010000080.1, forward strand.
ACGAGTGCCTCGTCCGCCACGGCGGCGAGCTCGCCGGTGACAGTGAGGTTGCGTACCTCGAGGTCGGGGATGAGGACGGTGACTGTGGCCGACAGGATGCGTTCGACGGTGTCGGTGCCGCTCTGGACCGTGGCGCGCAGGTAGAACACGGTGGTGCTGCGGACGTTGTTGACGGTCCAGGTGCTGTGCCCCAGAACGTTCACGTCGGCGACGTCGTAGAGCAACCTGAGCGAGGAGACGCCGGTGGCCTCCCAGTTGAGCTTAACGCTGCCTCCGTTGTCGATGACGAGCTGCTCGGGGATGAAGTTGCGCAGCACGAAGTCGGCGGGGAACTTGCCGACGTCGATGACGGTGGGGGCAGTCTTCCAGCCTTCGCTGCCGCTCGGGGCCCACTCGACGTCGATGCCCAGCGGGGAGCTGCCGACCTGGGTGTTGATCCGCATCCCCATGAGCTGGACGGTGACGCCCTGGTCCGGCCCGATCGTGGCGTGGTCGCTGGTGGGGGTGAAGGTGATGGTCTTGGCGGCGGTGTCGGTGGTCGCCGTCCAGTCGGCAAGGCTGATCTGCGCGGTGACGCTGTTCAGGTCGGCGGTGAGATCGGGCGACTTGTCCCCGGTGGGGACGCGGATGATGATCTTGCTGCAGTCAATGGTGCTGCCGCTGCGGCGGCTGCCGACCAGGATGAGGTCGGCGCGCACCGGATCCCCGCTGGTGGGTGAGACACGCACCGGGTCAGGGTTGGTGTTCAGCTCGAAGTAGAGCGGTGGTGCGTCCGCCTGCGTGCCGGTCTGGCCGTCCGGGTTCTCGGTGGCGGTGATCTGCTGGATGGTGGCCATCAACGGGCTCCTCGTGCGTTGCGGGTGGTGGTGCGGGTGGCGTGGGTGGCGTCCTGGAGGACCAGGAACCCGGTGCGGATCTGCGGGTGTTCGCCGATCGGCAGGGAGGCCGGGTCGGGGACGGTGATCGGCAGTTGCACCCAGTCGGCGCCGACGCGCTCGGTCCAGGACCAGGTGCCGGTGGCGGTGGTGGGCTGCGGGAGGGTGGCCGCGTCGTGCTCGGTGGTGGCGATCAGCATCGGGCCGGTGCGGAAGTTGACGGCCATGTTGGCCAGTGCGGCGTCGGTGTACTGCGGCGGGACCGTGACGGAGCTGACGGGGAGGATGTCGGTGGTGGCGTGCACGGGGGCGCGCGGGTCCAGGAGCAGGGTGACGGCGGCGGAGCTGTCGCCCTCGAAGGCGAGCTTCAGGCGCTGGCCCCGGTCGATGGGCCGCAGGTAGCCGCCGTGACCGTCGCCGCGTGGGGCGAGCACGGTCTCCAGGTGGTCGTAGTCCTCGCCGAGGACGTAGCCGATCAGGCCGTCGTCGACCTGCTGGGCCTCGCCCAGGCGTACGGCCCACTGGTAGCGAGGCATCGTCGGCTCCGGTGGTGTGATGACGTTGCGCCAGGCGACGTCGGTGCGGGCCGGGCCGTGCAGTTGCAGGTCGAGGCGGGCCCGGACGAGGGCGAGGGGCCGGCCGAGTAGGAAGGCCAGGCTCTGGTCCTCGGGGCCGTCGGGGTCGATGGCGGCCAGGGTGTCGTCGAGCTGGGTGCGCACGGCGTCCAGCACGGCGGGGCCGCGCTGCTGGATGGTGGCGAGCAACTGGTGGGTGTGTGGGGAGATCTCTGCGAGCTGGTCGAGGTCCTGGACCTGTGAGCCGGGCAGTGCAGTCCAGGTGACGATCCGCTCTCGGGTCGCGTCGAGCACGGTGCGCAGGTCGCCGAGTGCCTGGCCGTCGGGGTCGTAGCAGGCCAGCGAGCGGTCCAGGCGGTTGTGCAGCAGCCAGGCGCAGACCGGGTTGGTGCCGGGGGTGAGTTTGACGTCCTCGTCGCCGGCGGAGGAGAGGAAGTCGAAGGCCAGGCGGGCGGGTTGCAGCAACCGCGGGCCGAGTTCGGCGTAGCGGTCGGTCTGGATCTCGCCGACGGCGTGGTCCGGGGTCATCGAGTCGGGCTTGATCAACCGGTTGAAGTGCAGCGGGTTGTCGATGAGGTTGACGGCCCGGCCGAACCGGTCCACCACGGAAAGCTTGGTGAACATCAGGTGCCCGGAGCGCAGTTCCTGGAACGCAACGAGGTCGACGTCGTCCCAGTCGTCCCAGTCGTTGACGGGCTGGCCGCCAGGGTCGGGCACGGGTCCGGTGCCGCTGGCGATCAGGTCGCCGAGGTCACCGGTGGGGATGGCCGAGCCGCCGGCCATCCGCTGGCCGATGGCGGTGCTCAGTCCGTCCAGGCGCTGCGAGAGCTGGTCCAGTTCGCGGGCCTCCTGGCGCAGTCGGCGGATCAGGTCCTCGGGCAGGTCAGCGCGCCCGGCGGCGTAGTGCTCGATCTGTCCTTCCTGGTCGTAGCCGCTGGTGGGGGTGAGGATCTGGCGTCCGCCCACCGTCCTGGGAACGGGCAGGGTTCCCTGGCCGTCCCAGCGGTAGCGGTGGCCGTCGAAGGTCCATAGCTCGGCGCCGTCTTCCTGGAAGGGGATGGCGGTGTACTCGGCCTCCCAGAGCAGGTAGAGCGGCTGCCAGGGCTGGCGCCAGGGCTCGGTGCCGTGGTCGGGCAGCCGGCCGTCGGCGTCGTCCAGGCTCGCCCCGGTCTTGCGGGCCTGGTCGAGGATGAAGAACTCGGTGGCCAGCTTGGGCAGCAGGGCGGGCAGTCCGACTGTGTTGACTTTGGCGACGTCGGCGGCCACGGTCGTAGCCGTGATCGAGCCGATCCGGATGACCAGGCTCTCCTCGACCCGGCAGGGCAGTTTGGAGTCGCGGGTCATGGGGGCGTTGAGTTTGGCGCCCTGCAGCATCAGCACCGGGTCCGTGCTCTGCTCGAATGGATCGTTGGGCACCCGCTGGAGCACCTGGTCGACGCGGAGGCCGTGCGCGGTGGCGTAGTCGCGGGCCTGCTGCGCGAGATCCTCCTCCTGGGTGGACCACGGGATCCGGGTGCGGGCCACAGTCACCTGGGCGGCCAGCGCTTTCGTGCGGCCGGCGGCGCCTTCGGCGTACTCGTGGTCGAGCTCGCGTCGGATGCGGCTGGTGAAGACGTCGGGCTGCTTTTTCTCCTGGCTCAGTGCCCATAGCACGTACAGGTGCTGCTGGGCGCCGTACAACTCTCGTTCCAGGGAGTCGAGTTCCCTCTGGGTCCGGTTGAGTTGGGCGGTGACGTCCTGGGCGAGCAGTGCGGCGCGGGTCCGCTCGGCGGGGCCGAGGGCGAGGCGCGCCGACTCGGTGTCGCGCTCCACCACGCGCCAGCTGTGTCCTCCGGGCACGGGGCCGAAGCCGGAGTCGTGGGCGGCGCGTTCGGGGAACAGGTCCCCGTCCGGGCGTTCGAAATTTTCCAGTACACCCAGGGTGAAGGCGGCGTAGCGGCGGGCGTCCTCGCTGCTGAGCGAGCCGGGGCCGCCGGTCTGTTCCTGCAGGACGGCCGCGGCCTCGCCGGTGCTGTTGCCGATGGCGACTGCGATGGAGGAGGCGAGTGGGGAGTCGGACTCGGGAATACCGCCCTCGGGGTGCCAGGCGATGCCGAGGGCGCTGCCGGTGTAGAGCGAGCGGCGCGGGCTGCCCATGCCGGGGGCCAGGCTCCATTCCAGGTCGTGCAGCAGTTCGTCGAAGTCGCCCGCGTCGGGGGCCAGGATGTCGCTGGTCGGGTCGGCGTACCAGCCGGCTACCCAGTAGCTGAGCCGGTCGTCGCCGGTGATGTCCTCCAGGGTGTCGTGCAGGGAGAAGACGTTGGTGTTGTAGGGCTGGTAGACGGAGAAGGTGAGCAGGCCGGGGCCGATGGCGGTGAGGAACGGGGCCGGGGCGTCGGCGGGCTCGTGCCACGGGGCGGAGTCGGTGAGCTCGACATGGCGGCCGATCTTGGTGGCGGTCGCGGTGGCGGCGGTCGGGTCCAGGTAGGAGACGGTGCCGGTGCTGCGGTCGAGGTAGTCGGACTGCACGATCCACGAGCGCACGCCGGCGTCGGAACGGCGTACCACCAGCCAGCGGTTGGGGACCAGCGGGAAGTCGCCGATCTCTCCGCTCTCCCTGTCCTGCCGGCCCTGACACAGTCCTTCGGGCAGTTGCCACTGGAGGTAGACGCCGAGCCGGGAGGGGTCACCGGTCCACATCTGGGCGCCTGCGAACGGCGCCGGCTCGGGCGCCGCGTTGTCGTTGACGAACGGGACGAAGTTGGCGATCCAGCGCTGCATGACGTAGCTGCCGTCGGTGTCACGGGTCTGCGCGTTGACCGCGAACGCCGCGACCTCGACCGGCACCACCAGGGTGTCGTTGGGCATGGGGGTCCTCTTCGGAGACGGTGTCGGTGGGGTCAGGGCCGGGCGAAGGTCTGCAGCTGCGGCGCCTTGATCATCTGCAGCGCGAACTGGGCCGGCGTCAGACTCGGCAGCTGGTGGGCGGTGGCCAGCTCCGGGGCGAGCTTGCCGGCGATGTTCAGCACGTCGCGCCCACCGGGGCGCAGGAAGCACGCGAAGCCGGGCGGTGTCGGGAAGTCGCCCTTGGGGTAGCCGATGTCCCCGCTCAGGTGGCGCATCTCGATGGTGCCGTTGTCACTGATGCCGAAGTGCAGGCCCTGCGGCGGCTCGGCGAGGGCGAAGGTGTCGATGCCCCGGGGATAGAGCAGCAGTAGCACGTCGCTGCCGTAGCGCAGTCGGTGCACCGGCTCGACCACGTCGTCGCCGTTGAAGGCGGAGATGATGGTGCGCGGCCAGTGAGGAATCAGCTCGGAGCGGATCAGCACCGCGCAGGCGGGCGACGCGGGCACGGTAGCGGCAAGCGTGTTGAGGTCGGCGTCCAGCGTATGTCCCACGCCCACGCTCAGCGCTCCGTCCACGGCCGCGCGGATCCATCCCGCGTCCAGGTGGGCGAAGCGGAGGCTCTCCGGCGGCAGCATCCGCGGGTCGGGTACCAGATGGTCGAAGGGGACCATGGCCAGCCGGGACAACTGTGTCAACCACTCCTGGACCGGCTCGCGTTCGGGACCCGTGGCCTCTTCCAGTACCTCGCGGGCGTGCTCGGAGGCGAGCTGGGCACGCAAGTCGGCGGCCGCCAGCCGGATGAGCCCTGTGGTGCGCGCGGCGGGCCGCCGCTCGGCGGCGGCTAAGTCGGCGCCGCTGCGGACGAGTGCGGTGGGCAGCGCGCCGTGGATCAGCCGGTCGAACGCCGCCCGCTGCGGGTTGGCGTTCAGCCGGTCGGCTGCCTGGTGCACGCTGCGCGCCGCGGTGAGGAGTTCCGGCCTGGCGGACAGACGGCGTACGGCCCGACGGGCCGCCTTGCGGAACTCCAGCAGCTTGTTGCGGAACGGGGCGTCCGCCAGCGCCAGGGTGCGCCCGAGGCTGAACGCGGAGGCGTAGCCGGTGTCGAAGACGCCGTACTGCTGGAGGTAGACCAGCGCCTCGCCGGCCGACTCCAGGCGCGGGTCGGCCGGTGCGGGCAAAGCCTGGGCGGGGGTGGCGGTGAGCGGGCCTCGGTAGAAGGCGAAGCTGCGCTCGCCGGACTCCAGCCGCTGCGGCAGTGCGGTGGCCCCGCTCGCCAGGCGCTGCGGCACGTCGCCGTCCGCGCTGCCGGGGTCCAGTGGCAGACGCAGCAGTGTGGCGGTGGCAAGGTTCTCCACGATGTCGCCGAATCCGGTGCCGGAGTCCGGCAGTGTCTCGAACGACCAGGTCTGCAGCGACACCAGGCGCAGGCACTCGGCGGGCGGGGCGGCGCCGGTCAGGTACGGCTCGAACCCCTCCAGGGAGACCAGGTGGACGACCTGCTGGCCGCCCGCCGCCAGCGGGAACCGGTTGGCGACAACGACGGCGTTGAGGTCCTCCTCCAGCGGCTCCGGGTCGGTGCCGGCCAGCCGCTGGTGGTCGGCGTCCGGCGGGCCACCCTCGCGGATGTGCGCCAGGAGCGCCAGCTCGGCGGGGTCGGGACAGATCGCGGTGAACAGCTCGGCGGGCACCAGGATGCTGCGGCAGGCGTCCTCGGCCTCGCCGGGCAGCAGGCTGGCGTGGTCGATGTCCGGCGGAAGCCCGATACCGGCCTCGCCGTCGAGAAGCTGGCTGACGGTGCTGCCGGTGACCCGGCCGATCGCCTCAAGGTCGCCCGGCAGTTCGTCCTCGCCGAAGACCAGCAGTGCCACCCACGGCACGCCCTCCTCGGTGCCGTCCAGGCGGCGGGCCCAGGGCAGCGCGGGCGAGCCCAGGGTGATGTGCGGCAGGATTTGGCTGTAGGTGCCGACCGCGCCCGGCACGGGGTAGACGGCCTGGACCTCGGAGGGGGCGATGGAGAAGCGCTGCTGACGCACGTCGAAGCGCAGGACGCGGTCGGGCAGGCTGGCTGCTGCCTGTGCTCACGCCGTCGACGGCCTGGCTCACGGTGGCGGCGTAGCGGCCGGCGTAGAGAGAAGGGAGGCGGTGGTCGAAGAAGCGGGCGCGAAGGCCGACGGTGGCCATGCGGGTCCCCTTTCTCAGCTGGCGACGACCAGCATGGGCTCGGCGGTGAACGCGGTTCGGGCGGCATGGGCGTAGCCGGACAGGTCGCTGTCCAGCGGACCCAGGTCCAGGCCGAGTTCGGTGAGGTGGTCGGCCAACCGGGTACGGGCATCGCTCTGCTCGGCGGCGGCGATGGTTTCGGCGATGGTGGCGATGACGTTGCCGGGGCGTTGCGGCACCGCGCCGACCGGGCCGGCGTTCGGGTCCAGTGGCTGGTCACCGTCGGGGTAGATGGGATCGAACTTGAGGGCGTTCTCGTCGATGTAGCCGGTGGAGGTGCCGTGCCGCGGGGCGGGGGAGGTCAGGCTGACGCCGGTGAGCTGGTCCTTCAACAGCTGCCGCTCGCCGTCGGGCAGGGTGCCCGGGGCGGCGGTGCCCCACAGTTCCTCGGGGACGGCGGCCAGGCAGCGGCCGCGCGACCAGGTCGCGGGGTCGATCTTCTTGTTGTCATGGGTGAGAGTGACACGCTGGCTGCTGGTCAGGCCCCGCTTGTCCATCAGGGCGATGTTCAGGCCCGGGCCAGTTTCGGCGGCGGTGTCGGAGGCGCCCAGGAAGACCTGGGTCAGCGGCACCGCACTGTCGGTGGAGAAGGTGAAGCCGTTGGCCGAGACCTCCCAGTCGGCCTCGGCCCCGGCCGCTCGCTGCGCTTCGGTATGCCGGTCCAGCAGTAGCCCGACTCCGGGGGTGACCCGCACGGTGGTGGGCGGCGGCGGGAGCATCTCCTGGAACCCGGCCCAGTCCAGCACATTGCCGGCATCCTGGCGGCTCTTGCCGAAGTCGATAGTGAAGGAGACGAACCAGAGCTTGATCTTGGCCTGACCGCCAGTGGGCGGCCCCCAGATGCCCAGCGCGATGCCGACCTCGACGGTGATGGTCACCTTCACGAAAACGATCTTGACGGTGGCCGACACGCCGATCCGCACCTGCAGACCCACGTCGACATAGAACGGCTTCCACTGGATCAGCGCGTCGACCTTCGCCGTGCACCAGGCCCGGATCACCCCGGAGTGGAACCGTACGTCCAACGCCCCGCCGGCCATCGCGGCGGCCGGGGTGATCGCCAGGTAGGCGCTGCCAGAGATGGTGACTGATCCGGTCAGGTCCCAGTCGAAGCCCAGCCGTGGCACGTACGGATAGTGATCCGGGGGCTGGAAGTTGGGGTGGTAACCGCCCACGGTGTAGACGAAGTCGCCCGCCTGCGGGCTGGGCCCGAACCAGCTGCGGAACGCCACCCCGCCACGCAGGCGGCAGTTGGGGTCCAACAGGAACGAGGCGGGGGTGAGTTCGGCGTCGAACTGCAGCTCGCCCTGGCGGGGCTTGAGGACGGCCCGCAGTGCCGCCTCGATCTGTGCGTACTTGCGCGAGCCGCTCTTGGGCAGCGCGGCGGCGGCGGTGCCGAGCAGCGCGATGGTCAGCTCCGCGCCGGTCTGCACGACGGCCATCGCCCGGCCCTCGATCAGCTCGGCGATGGTGAACTTCAGGCCCGCCGCGACCCACAGTTCGTCCTGGGCCGCGGTGATCCAGGCGTCGGGTTCGGTGGCGATACTGCGCAGGATCTCGATCGGGTTCTTGTTCTCGGCGCCGATCGACTCGGGGTCGTCCAGAGCCTTCAGCAGCGGGAAGTCACCGATCTCGGAGACCTCGGGCAGCCGGATCCGGCTGTTCCAGCCCAGGCCGGCGGCGACCCCGTTCAGCCGGATTGCCGGGATGCCGAAACCGGGATCCGCGCCGATGCCCGCGTAACCGAAGAACGAGGGCTTGACCTCGGCGGAGTCCGGCACCACGTAGGCGCCCACGCCGCTGCCGTACACGCCTCGGCCGGCCTTGTCCTCGCTCTCGGCGTCACCGCCGTCGAAGGAGAACATCAGCACACCGCCGACGATCGACCGGTACGGCGCCTCGGCGGGCAGTTTGCCCAGCCCGCCGGTCACCCGCAGCGGCGCGTAGTCGTAGTCGACGCTGACGGCGGCCTCGTCCTCACTGATGTGCAGCTGCCAGCGCCCGTTGCCGCGCTCGCCGTCGCTACCGGCCAGGACGGCGAAGCCCGTCTCGGTGGCGATCGCCCGCACCCGGCGCTCGAAGCGACGCCGCCCGCGGGCGGTCCGGGCAGGCAGTACCCGCCCCAGGCCGTCCACCCGCGAACCGTCACCCGGCTCAACCGGCCGGGTCTCGCGAGCCGGGCGCAACGGGACCGGCCGCCGTCCAGCACCCAGCTGCAGCCACGTGCCCGCGGGCAGACCCGGCAGGAACGCGCCGGGCCGAGCGACGAAGGAGTCGCCTGCCAGTGCGACCAGTTGCTTCCGTGTCAGCAGCCCTTCCGTGCGGATCAACTGCCAGCCGTCCGACTCGGCCAGGAACACCCGCTCGGCGCCCGCCAGGGCCCGCACGCGTACGCGCGGGCCGTCGGCAGCCACCACACTGCCTGTGGGGTCCGCGGTGAGCGTGACCCGTTCGACCATCGCCCCCGGCAGTAGCGGCACGTCGAGGCCCAGCCCCCGGGCCAGCCGATGGGCCGGTACGCCCCGCTCGTCGGTCCGCATGTCGAACGTGAACGCGGTTGCGGCGGAGTCATCGTGGCCGATGGCCAGCCGCATGGCGACCGGTTGCTCGGAGAACGCCACCGTGGACCTCCCCGCCGCCCAGAGCGCCTGCGGATCCCCCTCGGCCCAGGCCAAGCGCACCACCCCGTCGGGGAAGAGCGCCCGCACCGCGTCTTCGCCGAACCCGAGGGCCGCAACCGGCAGTTCCACCTCCTGCCCCACAGTCGCGACCAGCAACTTGCGTAGCGCATCGATGTGGATCTCCACAGGTACCCCTTTCGCCGTTGCCGGCACCTACAACGTGGACCGCGCGACCTAGTCGATCACTATGAGTAATCACTCAAGCTCGCACGGTATCGGATCGGGCGCCTGCCTTGCCGGGGCGACACAAGGACAGCGCCCCGCGGCAACACGGGGCATCCATGGGTAGCGTCCCGGCTTCCTGACGGCAGAGCCGCTGGCTCTCCTTGGCGTCCCTGGGGTCGAACCGGGCACGCCATCCCCTCGGTCAACAACGTCGCGAGGCCTCGAGGTGCACTGCCAGGTGACAACGCTGAACCCGCTCCGCCACAGTCGCTCCGCGACCGGTCGCCATCCGGCCTTCATCGCGCCACGCCGCCCGGCCCCCACCTGGCGCAGCACGCCATCTCGCAGCATGCCAGTGCGGAATGTGCGCCCTGGGTCGAACGCCTCCGTCATCAACCGCGCCATCGAGCCGGAGGACCCTGCCCATCCAGCCCCGCGACGACATGGCGGTGCCCTGCAGCGCTACCCCGGCGCTCACCATGTCGCCGACGAACAGCCCCTTCCACGGCCACGCGCGCATCCGGAGGCACCCGTCGTAGTGGACCCGCGCCACGGATTCCCGTCTGCTCCTTCCAACCCCCGCTCTCACTCGTCTGGAACCCTCTCGCGCTCTCCGTACGGCCGGCCCGGCCACCGCCTAGTGGCACCCAAGCGCATGACCCGCGCTCAGGGTCTGGACCATGGGGCGCGGTCACTCGCACGAGCGACCGCGCCCAGTCGCCGCACCGAACACACATATTTTTACCAGCGACGAATGTGCGATCAGGGGTCATTGTCGGCGGACCGGACCGGACCGGACCGGCCATGCCGGGCAGCCTCGTCATGCCGACCGACCATGGAGCGCCTGGGGAGAGACAGACAATGCTCGGGGCCCGGAGAGGCCAGACCGGCCTCGCCTACTTCGAGCGGAACGGCACCTGCGACTACCGCGCTCTCCAGGGCATGGTCTGGGCAACTGCCCCTGGCAAGAACCTGAGACCTTCGGGTCTTCAAAGACCAGGACGGTTCAACAATTTCAGATCACTGGGCCCACGCACAAAACCGCACGAGCCGCGTGGGGCAGCCAGACCGCGAGACCGGGTCAGCTGACGTCGGCCCAGGCGCTGACGGAGCCGCGGCCAGCAGACGTCCCTGCTCACTCAGCTTGGCGATAAGGTCGGCCGGTCCCGGCGCGCACCCAGCGGAGCGCGCACGACAACACCCGCGCCGGCGACTCAGCGCGCGGTGTTGTCGTGGACAGTGGTGCGGCCCGGGTAGTGGTCGGTGAGGTAGGCGCGGGCTGCGTCGAGGTCGCCGACGACGCCGACCGTGGTACGCCCGTGCTCGGCGCCGGTCTCGAAGACCTGGAAGCCGGGTTGTTCGAGGCCCCGGAGGGCGGCCTCCAGGGGGTAGTCGTGGCCGGGCCGCCAGACGGCCGGTACGAGGGTCTGCCCGTGCACGACCCTGGTGCGGTCGGGGAACCTCCGGTCGAGGGCGTGGCGGGCGTCGGCGAGGCTGCCGATGACCCCGACCGACAGGGTGTCCGCGTCGGGCTCGGCCATGACGGTGACGATGTGCCAGGTCCGCGGTCCGATCCCGGCCTGGTACACGTTCCGCTGGAGGTCGGCCAGGGCCTGGCCGCGGGGCAGCGGGCCGGGCACGGTGGAAGCCGCGCCGCAGGCCATGGCCAGCACGCCGAGGGTGGCCGTGAGCCGGCCGACGAACGCGACGTCCATGAGGACCCTCCTGGGTCAGTGAGTTGGAGCTGTCAGGCGAGAGAGATACCGAACTTGGTGAGGATCGGTGCAATCGGGACAAAAATCAGGGTGTCGAAGCAGGTGGTGGGCCCTGCGACGTCCGAACCGTAGCCGCAGGTGACCGTGCTGCCGCCGCCAGCGGTGATGATGCCCCTCGGCGTCCCGGACCGTCTCGGCTCGCGCGGCCGCGCGAGCATTCACATCGGCCCAGTACTCCACACGGCAGGCCGCTCCCGCCAGCCGGTCGCCCGGATGTCACCCGGATGAGCGACTACCGCCCGCACCGACGTCGTTGCGGCACAGCGGCCGAAACGGGTGATGGTGGCGAGCTGGCGCGGACCCTCACAGCGGAGGCCCGTCAGCCGCAGGCTGACGCTGACGGTCGAGGCGGGCGCGGCCGAACCCGCCGCAGGGCATCCCCGGGCCGCCGGAGCGTCAGCCTGCGGCTGACGCCGTCCTGTTCGGGTCGGTGAGCACCTGGTACTTCTTGGCGGCCGACTGCTTGGTGATGCCGCCCAGCGCCCGGCCCTGCCCGAAGGCGAGCCGACGCCGTGACCGCACCCCTGGCCCTTGTCCCTGGCGGCAGCGACCGAAGCGACCGGCTCACGAAACTCCTCGAAGCCACCAGCCCGCTGGCTCGCCAGGCCCGCCTGGAAGCCACCACCTACCACGTCCTGCCCGCCCTCGCCCCGCTGCTGCCCGGCCGGCTGCCACGCGGTGCCGCCTGCTCGCCACCCGCGCCCCGGCCGGAACGGACACCCTCTTCGACGCCGTCCGGCTGCTCACCCACACCGACGTCGCCCTGGTGCCGCCGGATGCCGCCGAGAACCTGGGCCTCACCCCGCTCAAACTGCGGCACCTCCGGCTCGGCTACGCGTACGGCGGCCCCGACAACGCCGCGGCGCCCACCACCCGCCCACCGCGGACCCCTCCGACATCACCGACGCCCAGGCCTGCATCCAGCCACTCAGGCCCTCCCCGCTCGCCACACTCACCAGCGCCGGAAACCGCGTCACCGACCCCGCCGCACGTGTCGAGCTGCGCCTGGTCAACGGGTGCTGGTACCCGTTCGTCGAACGGCACGGCACCTGGTGGCCGGCGCCCGGGCACGCCGCTGACCCGGCCACCGCGTACCTGGCCGCACGTCGGGCCCGGAGGCCTGACACAGCAGGAGGACCTGAGCGCGAACGGATGGCCAGGTACTGCAGCACGACCACACCCTGGCCGGCCTGAAACACGCCTGGACTGAATTCAGTCTTCTGGCTATCGTTTCCCGCATGGACATCAAGACGGAGCTCGACAACTTCCTGGGTGAGAAGCGGGCGCTCGTGGAGGCCATCGTGCGAGAATCCCGCCGCGGCGTATCGGCCATGGAGATTTCCCGGCATGTCGCCCCGGCGTTTGGCCGGGATGTCGTGAAGGAGTTCCTGGCCTCGGTCGACCGTCATGACCGGGCGCGCGTGGCCCTGCGGCAGGCGGGCCTGGATGGGCCCGTCGCAGTGAGGATGCCCTCCATCGACAAGCCCCGGGCCGCGGCCCTCTCGCTGGACATGGACCCGCTGGAGATCCCCGACCTGGCCTCGGTGCCCGCCCGGGTCCGCGAGGCCCTGCGCGACATCCACATCGCGCTCTGCCTGCCGCCGAGGGACGAGCGGGAACTCACGCCGACGCTCACCGACGAACTGCTCCTCGACGGCGAGGAGTTTCACCTGGCGGCACTGAAGCCGGCTGGCTGAACCACCGGTGTGCCGGACGATCCGGGACGGTCCGTCGTCGGGCGGCATCCACGGCCCAGCCGGCGGCCCACCCTGCCCGTCGGAAACCTCGCCCCGCACCTGACAGAGCCCCCGGGAAACCTGCCGGGTACGGGGCCCGAGCATTCAACTCCGTTGCCACACCTGAGACATGCCTCGATCGCACCTGCTGGGCGTGTCGAGTCGTCGGACGTCGGACCCGTCAGGGATGCTCGCGGCATGACAGCGATCAACAACAGCGTCGGCGACGGAGCCCAGATAGCCGGTTCCCTCGTTCAGGTCGGGATTGTCAGGACCGCACGGGACGCCGTCGTGCCGGCGGAGTCAGACACCGAAGAGCAGCCCTCCGCACGGCACTATCGACACCATGACGTTGCTCCAGGCCGCCCCCCAGTGGACGCACACCGCCGTCTCGTATGGCACCGCCGACGCCCGTACTCTCACGCGGGCCCTCCACCAGGAGCAGCTGGCCACCTACGGCAGCGCCGACGACCCCGAGGCCACCGACAGCGCCGAATTCGACGCCCCCAACGGCCAGTTCCTCCTCGCCCGCCTCGGCTACGGACCGGCCCTGGCCTGCGGGGGCTGGCGCGCACTCAGCTCCTCGACAGCCGAGATCAAGCGGATGTACGTGGCCCCCGCCGCCCGCGGGAAAGGGCTTGGCCGCCGAATCCTTGCCGCCCTCGAACAAGATCTACTCGGCCGCGGCCACACCGAGGTCCTGCTGGAGACCGGCGTCCGCAACACCGCCGCCCTCGCCCTGTACACCTCTGTCGGCTATACGCCGGTCCGCTCGTACGCTCCCGGGCGCAACCCCGACATCAACCGGGCGCTGAAGAAGACCCTGCAACCCGAAACACCCCACCAGCGCACCGGCCTGCCCAGCTACTGAGGTTTTCGTTCTGTTGTCGGTGGTGACAGGTAGTGATCCCTGCGGTATGCCAATGATGTGCGGTACGCGCAGGGTGGGGGCCTGACCGCTGAGCGGCGGGCGTTTCGTGAACAGGTGCGGCTGGAGGCCGGTACCCGGTTCGAGGCGGGCGAGAAGACCGCGTCGATCGCCCGGGATCTGCGGGTCAGCGAGCGGTCGGTGGAGCGTTGGCGGCGGTCCTGGCGTGAGGGTGGTGCGGATGCCCTGCGCTCGGCGGGTCCGGCGAGTGTGCCGAAGTTGTCGGCGGCCCAGTTCGTCGAGCTGGAAGCGGAGTTGGGCAAGGGACCGGCCGCCCATGGCTTCGAGGACCAGCGCTGGACGCTGGTTCGGGTCCAGGCGGTGATCGGTCGCCGGTTTCGGATGCGGCTGTCGATCGCGACGGTGTGGCGGCTGCTGAAGCGGCACGGGTGGTCCTGGCAAGCCCCGGCCCGCCGGGCACTCGAGCGCGACGAGCGCGACGAGCGCGCCGTGGAGCTGTGGAAGCAGGAGGTGTGGCCGCGGGTAAAAGCACCGCGGCGGCGCTCGGAGCCTGGGTCGTCTTCGAGGACGAGGCCGGGTTCGCGATGACGCCGCCGCGCGCCCGCACCTGGGGCCGGCGCGGGCACACCCCCGTGGTCCGGGTCCGGGGACGTTCCCGGCGCCGGATCTCGGTGGCCGCGCTGTGCTGCTACAAGCCCGGCGAGCAGAGCAGGGTGATCTACCGGCCCCGCTTTCACATGCCGCTCAAGGGCGCCCGCAAGAGCTTCGCCTGGACCGACTACCGCGATCTCGCCGTCCGTGCGCACATTCAGCTCGGCGGCCCGATCGTTCTGGTCTGGGACAACCTCAACACTCACCTGGCCGTCGGCATGAAGCAGTACGCGGCGGAGCACGACTGGCTCACCGTCTTCCAACTGCCCTCATATGCACCGGACCTCAATCCGGTCGAAGGCCTCTGGTCGCTCCTGCGTCGCGGCCCGACGGCGAACACCGCCTTCACCGATCCGGATCATCTCACCCGCACTCTCCGACGCGGACTGCGGCACATCCAACTTCGACCCGCCCTCATCGATGGATGCCTGGTCGGCACCGGCCTGCCACTCACCCCACCGACCCCACCCTGAAAACCTCAGTAAGCCCCCGGCAGACGCCGAGCACGGGCAGTCGGTGCCGGCCGCACAGCGTCGGTGGGTTGGCCCGCGGCCCGGTCGGGCCTACGCGCTGCGGCGTCGCAGCACGACGACGGTGGCGTCGTCGCGGTAGCCGTCGTCGTCCTCGGCGGCGGCCGTGACCAGCGCGTCGGCGAGGGTCTAGGAGATCGCTGAAGATCTTTCAGGTTCTGGCCCCACGTGCTTTCGCGTGGGGCCAGACTGTTGCGGGTGCAGGGAGACTGGGCTGGCGAG
>NZ_JBIWAP010000081.1:0-18156 GCF_044760075.1 Kitasatospora sp. NPDC098663
CCCGCGGAGCGGGTCCCTACGGGCCTTCGGCCCTTCGTTCGCGCCTGACCTTCGGTCAGGCGGCGGACCCGCTCCGCGTGTCCGCACCCGGGCTTCGCCCGGGCGGGCCCGGCGCTTCGCGCCTTGGCCGGCACCACTCCGCTTCGCTCCATGATGCCGACGGGGCTGATGCCCATTCAAGTCGCTGAACTCGGAAATTGGCTGAACTCACGACAGGCCGACTAGGGGGAGGGGTGTGCGCGGGTCAGCTTCGTCCCCCTTGGGTTGGTCTAGACCTTGGCCTCATGGAGGCCTGCCGCTCGATCGTCAGCCTTCGGTAACACTGGGCCTCGACTGCGACCCATCCCGGGGGTGTATCAGTTGGAGCCTGTCAGGAGATCCTGCCGGATGCGGGGTGCAGATTGGCCGATTGGTGCAATTTGAAATTGCTGCTCATTCAGTCTGATTCTATTCGGCGTGAGCTTCTGGTGTTTCAGAATTTGGTTGTCGGGAATTCCTGCCGATGGCTCTACAGGGACTGGGCTCGGAGAATGTAGATGCGTTCGTCGCGCGGGACAGTCATGTACCAGAAAATGCCGTCTTCGACGTCGGCGGTTTTCATTTTTTCGCCAGCTCCCTGGTAGGTGGTGCCGTCCAGGTAGAGGGCGGCGGCGGCGCGGACGATCTCGTCGGCCTTCTTCTCGACCTGGGCGACGAAGGCGGGC
This sequence comes from Kitasatospora sp. NPDC098663, assembly GCF_044760075.1. Lineage (NCBI taxonomy): Bacteria > Bacillati > Actinomycetota > Actinomycetes > Kitasatosporales > Streptomycetaceae > Kitasatospora > Kitasatospora sp. NPDC098663. Next base: position 705 of record NZ_JBIWAP010000081.1, read on the forward strand.
GGAGCGCCGGCGACGACGTTGTCCTCGTCCGGGTTGTACTCCCAGGCCCAGGTCACCCGCGCACCGCTTCGGCGGCGGCGTTCACGATGGCTCCGGCGAGGGCGGCCTGTTGCTTGCGCTCTTCCGGGCTCTGGGCGTGGTTGGCGAGGTACTCGGCGCGGTGCAGCTCGGCGAGCGTCTCGGGGTGGCGTGCGATCTCGACGTCGACCGCCCACTTCGTGGTGAAGCGGAGCAGGGGCTTGAGGCTCTGGCGCTCGACGGCTTCGGTCATGGCCCGGGCCTGGTCTTCGGTCATCTCGGTCAGCCGGCTGGGCATGAGGGCGGCGACGGCTTCGTACAGGGCCAGGGGTGTTTGGGCGGGCTGTGGGATCAGCTCGGGACCGTGGATCGGCTGAGCGCTCATCGGTACCTCCCTCTCAGGTGCCCAGGACACCGTACGGCAGTCGGCGGCGGCCCGGTGCGAGGTGGTCACGGGTCGGTCATCAGGCGCGGGGTCTTCGGCGGCTGGAGGGCCGCGGAGCGGGCCCGCTGCTACAGGGCTTGCGGGCTGTGGCGGAGCGGCCTGGGAGCGGGCGCGGAGGCGGCCCGGCGCAGTGCGATGTCGTGGGCGGCTTCGATCCAGGTGGCGATGCGGGTGATGGTGTCGTGGTCGAGGTGGGTGAGCTGGCCGACGGTGTGGTGGTCGGCTTCGGTGGGGTGGAGGCCGGCGCGGGCGAGGGCGGTGAGGAGGGGTTGGGTCTTGGGGCTGTGGGGTGGGGTGGCGGTGGGAGTTTCGGTGGTGACGGCCTGGGCGGCGGCTTCGGCGAGCTCGCGGGCGCGGGCCTCGCGGTTCCAGCGCTGGACGGTGGGGTCGCGGTCGGGGTCGTAGGTGGTGAGGTGTTCTTCGGCCATGACGTAGCCGATGCGGCGCCATTCCTTGTGGCGGGAGATGGCGTCTTTGATCATGGCTTCGTCGTCGTGGTTTTCGCAGACGCGTGAGCGGTGGCGTTCCCACATGGCGGCGTCCTGGGTGGCTTCGGTGATCTGTTCGCGGGTCATTCCGGTGGCCTTGCGGCGGACCGCTTCGCGCGAGTTGATAATTCTGAGCATGGCTTTTCCTTTCGACTTCACCAGGCAGGACTCTTTTAGCAGGTTTTTCTGCGGGGACGCAAACGGCGCCCGCGCGGGTTGCGTGGACGCCGTTTTCTGATTAGTGGGACGGTCTGTTCAGCCTTTCTTCTTCTTTCGCGGGCCGAAGACGGTCCGCAGGAAGGAGGCGTTCTCGGCGACCTGAACGCGCTCGGTGTGGGTCTCGGCGGCTGCGGTGATCTGCTGGGCCACGTCGGCCTGCTCGGCCTGGTCGGCCTTCTGCTGGCAGAAGTGGCAGAGCTTCTCGCCGTCGGAGGCGTAGTGGGGGTTCTTGTACTTGGCGGCGGTGCGGTGGCATCCGGGGCAGGCGGTGGCGAGGAGTTCGCGTTCCTGGCGGCGGCGTTCGGCGGCGGCCTGGTCGGCCTGTGCCTGGGCACGTTGGGCTTCCCGGTGCTTGGCGTAGGCCGCGGGCCCGTTGTGATCGTCGAGGGCGGCGTGGAGGGGCTGGAGGGGGCCTTCGTGGCCGGCGCGGCGCCAGATTGGGGAGAAGGGGCCGCGTTCGATCAGCAGCTCCAGGCTGGTGAACAGGATCGGGATCGCGTGGGTGCGGTCGTAGAAGCCGTCGCCGAGGTGCCGGCCCTGCCAGTGGCGGCGGGTCATCTCGGTGAGGGCCTGGACGCGTTGGCGCAGGGCGCGCTCGCCGAGGTGGCCGAGGACGATGGCGATGGGCGGGTAGCCGGGGCGGCCGGTGTCGGCGTAGGTGCGACGCCAGTGCTGTTCGCGCTGCTCGGGGCGGTTGCCCCACTCCAGGTGGCCGACGGTGCCGCGCGGGTAGGGGTTGGGCAGCAGGTGGGTGTGCTCGAAGAAGGCTCGGTAGTCGTCGATCTTCTTGGCGACGATGGGGTTGGACTCGTTGTCGAGGTCGACTTCCACCAGCAGCACCGGGATGCCGCGGTCGGGGGCCTTGAGGACGGCGTCGGCGCGGACCTTGGGCTTGTGCGGGGTGAGGTGCTCGATCTCGGTGGCCCACTGCTCGATCCGGCCGAAGCCGGGCCCGATGCCGGGGGCGGTGCGGTCGCCGTTGACCTGCTTGTCCGGGATATTGGGGCCGGTGCCGCCGACCACGAACGAGATGATGGTTTCGGAGACGGCCAAGGCGTGGCCGGCGGCGGAGCTCGCTCCGGCCTTGCGGGCGATGCCGCCCATGTCCCGGCCGTCCGGGAACAGCGCCTTCGCCGCGTCGCGCCCGGCGGTGGTCATCCCCCAGATGTCCCGGCCGTCCTCGCCGGTGCCGTGCTTGACGGTGATCCGCTTCTTGTCCAGGTCGTTCAGCGCGGCGCGGGCGAACTTGTTCTCCAGGGCGTTGGGGCGCAGCAGTCGCCAGAGCTGGTGGGCGGTGACGATCTTGAGGACGGCGATGGCGCGCTGGACGTCGGCGCGTAGGTCGTTGGAGGAGCCGCCGGGGTTGGTCTTGGACGCCTTGCGGGCGCGTTTGCGCGGCGCGGCGACGGCCGCCTTGCCGTCGGGCTGGTCGGGTGTGCCCGGGTCGGGCTGACGGCTGCTCACGGCGTTCCCCCTGTCTGCGGTGCGGCTGCTGACTGCTCTGCATACCGCACACCGCCGACAAGTCGATCACGCCCGTCCCGGCGGCCACCGCCCGGCCTGCCCGGCCCGCCGGCCCGGCGCCGCGCACCGGAACGCCTGGCTGCCCGGCCGCGGCGCGAGCCCCGGGCACCGCCCCTGGGGGCCGGGGGGACGGCCCGGGGTGGGGCGAAGGGCCGGAGTGGCCCGGAGCGAGACCCCGATGGAGCCGCGCTAGGCGACAGAAGGGCTGTCGGCGTTTCTGGGCGGCCCGGATATGGGGTCTGACCTGCAGTGATATGCCGTCAAGGTGGGGGGGTGACCGGAAGCGGTATCGGAAGCGGTACTGGAAGCGTGCCGCCGGGCCTGTCCGAGTCCGGGACAAGGGGTCACCGGGCGATTCTCACCGGCCTCCGGACGGCCGTCCGGACGGTGGGCGGCGTTGCTGCGACAGTACCCGGCACCGGCCTTCGGCACGCCCGTCTTCACGCGGTCAGCTGGCCGGTCCCGGCGGTCGTCGGCGCCGGGGCAGTGCGCAGCCGGGCGGGGTGCTGGGCGGGTGCCGGCGGCCGGGGCGCGGATGTGGCGCAGCGCGGCGATGGCGTCGGCGGCTTGCTCGGCGGGCCGCTGGGCGGGCTGTGGCGGGTCCGGCCGGGTCTTGGGTCCGGGAGGGCGGCCGGGCCCGTCCAGGGCGGCTGTGGGCGGCCTTGGGGGTGCTGAGGGCGCGCCGGGCGGGCGACGGGTTGCTCACGGGGCGTTCAACGAGCCCGGTTCGGCCCGGTGGCGGGCGGCGGCCCTGGACGACGCGACCGGCATCGCCGGACGCACCACACCCAACAGCCCCCCGGCAGGGCGAGAGCCCCTGCCGTCCGGACCGTCACCCAACCGCACCCACCACACCACCAGCAACCGGGGATAGGGACAGACAGAAGGGGTTGTCTGAATTTCCGGCGCTCGGGAAACTGGCTCTGACCTGCGAGAACGCTCGATGGCGGGCCGAGGCGGTGGGGTACGTACGGTGGTACCTGCGCCCGCGCCTGCGGTGGTGCCTGCGGTGGTGCCTGCGGTGGTGTCTACGTGGATCCGGCGCGGCTGGTCGACGGCCGTCGGCCGGCCCCGCAGCCGCGGACGGCTCTGCCGGACGCTCACGGAAAACCAACGGCACGCCGCAGGCGCGAACACCGAACCGACCAACCGACCATACCCACCAAGACCAAGGAGAAGAAGGGGTTGTCGGCTTTTCCGGCCCGCTCCACATGGGCTCTGACCTGGGGTGATATCGCGCCCAGGCGGATCGTCAGGTGCCCACAAGACAACCGACAAGGCCCCCGGGAAGGCGCCCGACAAGGTGTCCGACAAGACGCCTCACAAGATGCGGCCGGTCAGCCGAGCACCGGGGCGGTGTCGGCGTCGATCAGCCCCTCGACCAGGGCCTGGCGCACCGTCAGGGCGGCCAGCTCGGCGGTGTGGGTGACCAGCGGGCGGCTCCGGTCGGCGGGACCGGCGCCGGGCTGCCAGCGGTGCGGGGTCAGGTCAGTTGCTGGTTGCGGGCGGCGCGGAGCAGGGAGACGGCGTGGGGAGCGTCGGTGGAGAGCCAGGGGTCGCCGTCGGTGGCGTCGATGATCAGGCGGCCCTTGATGTAGGTGGCCCAGCCGTCGCTGAGTGCCTCGGCCCAGCCCAGCAGCCGGCGGTCCGGGCCGCGGACGGCGAACAGGTCGGGGCTGCTGTTCCAGCCCTCCACCACTAGGTCGCTCCCGTCGATGCTCCAGGTGGAGGTCGGGGCGCCCAGGCCGCGGGCGAGCGGGGAGGAGGAGGTGGGCTCGGCGGCCAGGGCCAGGAGCAGTTCCTGCGGCAGGGCGTCCGGTCCCCGCTGCTGTGCGGTGGAGGGTGCGGGGTGGTGTCCGCCGGCCGGGGCCGGGCCCTGCTTGGCGGTGGCCGGCGCTGCCCCGTTCGTTTCGACGCGCGGGGAAACGCTGATGTCTGCGGCCGGTGCGCCTGTGTCGCTTGTTTCGACGCGCGGGGAATTGATGGCGCGGGCGGCGGGCGGGCTGGCGGCGGCGCCGGTCCTGCCGTCGGAGGCGAAGCCCCGGGCGGGGTCGGCGGCCGGTCCTGCCGGGGCGAGCGCGGCGCCGTCCGAGCCCGTGGATTCGACGCGCGGGGAATCAAGCGCGGTGTCGCCCGCTCCAGGAGCCGGCGTCCCCGCGGGCGTCCCTGCATGCAGTCGGGCGGCGGTCATCTCGTAGCGCAGCACGTGGGCCTGGCGCAGGATCCGCTGGGTGGCGCCGGTGAGCTGGGTCTCCAGCAGGGCGAGGGCGTGGTTGCAGCGGGGGTCGTCGCCCTCGCCGAGGCGGGCGCGTTCCAGGTTCTCCAGGAAGCGGGTGGTGCTGCGCTGGACGGCGGCGGCGAGTTCGAGGAGCTCGCGGTGGCCGGCCTCGCCGGTGGCCGGGGTTTCGACGCGCGAGGAAACGAGGGCGTCGGCGACGGCGTCCTGCTGGTGGACCGCGCGGCGGCGCCGGTAGGCCTTCGAGGAGCAGGAGCGTCCGCAGTAGGCGGGACGTCGACCCGGTCCGGTGGCGCGCAGTTCGGTGTCGCACTCCGGGCAGCGCGGCACCTGCGGCTCCGCCCCAATTCCGCGCGCGTCGATTCCCGCGCTGGGCTCAATCCCTCGCGCGTCGATTCCCGCGCCGACGTCGATTCCTCGCGCGTCGTTATCCGTCTCCATGATCGAGGAGCGTAACCGGCCGCCCGGACACCTCGCCGCCAGCCCCTCCCCCACACACCCGGCCGCCCGCCCGTGCCAGGGCCGGCGCCCGGCCGGTCGCCTGGCGCGCGACCCGCAGGGCGTCAGCCGCCGTCCGTGCCGGCGGCGTAGGACAGGCCGCCCTTCCCCAGCGGGCGCCGCCCGCCGTTCGCGGGGCTCGCGGCCGCCGCCGGCTGGGCCGGGACGGAGAACGGCGTGCCGAGGCGCTCGACCGGCAGGAGACGCTCGCCCAGGGGCTCGTCGGCTGCGGCGTCGGGGTGCGAGAACGGCGTGGACAGGGGGCGCCGGACCGGACCGCCGGATTGATCACTCATGCCTGACAGTCTGTCACCCCAGGCCCCGGACCCGGCGGCGGTATCGGCACCGAGCAGCCCTGCCCGACGCCCGCACCTCCACAACCACCACGGGGGCGACCGACGCGAAACCCGGCCAGGGCCGTGACCTTGACGGCACCGAGCGGGTTCACCGGTCATGACCAACCACCTCACTCCCCTGCCCAGCGAGCAGTACCACGATGAACACGGTGACGGCGGTAGTGCGGTCCTGACGGCCTTCGCCGCCCAACGGGCCGCCTTCGCCACCGCCCGCGCCGCCCGGGCCGAGCAGGACCTGGCCGCGGAGGCCGAGACCGATCGCGCGCACGCCGAGGAGCAGGCGCGGCTGGCGGCCGCGATGGGGATCGCGGCGGCTTCGGCGAGCAGGGCGTCGGGGTGGGTGTCGGAGCTGGCCGCCCGTACCGGGAGCCGGCATCTGGCCGAGTACGCGGACGCGGTGCTCGCCTGCGGCCGGGACCTGGACGCCGAGGACGACGATCACGGCGGTGTGCACCAGGACGTGACCTTCGTGCTCAGCGGGCTGGTGCTGGTCGACGAGCCCGGCCTGACCACCGGCGAAGGCCTCGCCCTGGCCGCAGTGGGCGCGATCGCCCTCGCGATGCCGCGCACCATCACCGCCGGCCACCCCGACCGGCAGCTGCCCGAACTCGCCCACCACCTCAACCAGGCCGTCGACGCCGGACGACGCGCGCGGGCGTAGCTCACGGCCCGCATGGTGGCCCGCTCCCTCGGTTTGGGGGCGGGCCACTGCTGTGACCTGCGGTGGAAAGGTTTGACGGGGCGAAACTCACCGGGTGCGTAGTCGTGCGCGGACGGCGGCCGGCGCCATGCGCAGGGTGCGGGATGCACGGAGTGCGGTGCGCAGCCGCGTAGGGGCTGACCTGCGGTGGGGAGTTTGGCAGGACGAAACTCACCGGCCTTGCGGGGCGGAACTCAGCGACCGTACGTGACCTTGACGGTGCTGGTGAGGCCGCTGGCCCGGCACGATGGATACAGGCACAGACGAGGAGACAGCGATGCGCACCGGGGACGTCGTGGTCGGCGAGACCTACATCGCGAGCATCCCCCAGCGGCTCCCGGAGGAGCTCCGCCGTCCGGGAGACACGCCCGAGCAGTGGCGGGCGAACATGCAGCTGCACCTGGTCCGCGGCCGGCGCATCACGGTGACCGTGACCGGCTTCGGCGAGGAACCCAACATGGTGCAGGTCAGCCGGGACGTCCCGGCCGGGCGCGTCGCGCTGCGCCTGACCGCCGAACAGGCCGCGGCCCTCGACCTCGCCGAAGGCCAGGAGTACAAGATCGAGGGCGTCGTCAGGGACGCGGACGGGCAGGCCCTCACTTTCCCCGGCACGACCGCCCACACCATCCCGGCCCGCTGGCTGCGCCCGCCCGGCGAGCAGCTGGAGCTCCACCCGGACACCGAGCACTTCCACCGCGCGCTGGTGTGCCGGGACGCGGACGGGATGACGCCGCAGGAGATCGACCGGGCGGCGAAGAAGGCGCTGGAGCAGCTCCAGCACGTCCGGGGCCTGGCGCTGGAGGACCCGAACGTCGACCATTCGGTGCTCACCGCCGAGACGGACCACCAGGAGTGGCTGCGGATCGCCGATCGGGTACGGACGGCCGGGCTCGCCGCCTACGACCCGCAAGCCGACCCGGACGCCGTGGAACACCCGCCGCTGATCCGCTTCCGGCAGACCTGACGAAGGCTGGCGGTCCGGAACGGCGGGCCGTCCCAGCCCTGTCCCAGGTCCGGCTGCGGAACGTCGTGAGCTGGGGAAATGGCCTGGGACTGTCCCAGCAAATCGGGGCATAACGGGCGGGCTGGGACGGTGCTGGGACAGGGGTGTCTCAGGCTTGTCCCAGGCCGACGGCGGCGCGGCGCCCGCCGGTGATGGCCCGGATTGTGCGTCTCGGGTCCAGCGGGCGCCGATGGCAGCGTAGCGGGCGCGGCCAGGCCGGCCCGGCTTCTACGGCGCGGGGTGGGACGGGTCTTCGGGGACGACGGCGGCGATCCGCACCGTCGGCGGCCAGGGCGGGGCGGGGGCGTAGGCGTGCACGACGTTGAGCGCGGGCCGGCCTTCGGCCCGGTCGCCCTCGATTCGGGTGGAGTACAGCTCGACCTGCTGGCCGCCCTCGGTGACGGTGCGGATCGGGCGGCCGAGCCGCGGCCGGTGTTCGAGTTCGGCGCACAGCGCTTCCAGGGCCTCGGTGGCGCCGAGCTCCTTGGCGCGCTGGGCGGCGCGGTCGGTGACCACGGCGACCGCAGGGTCCGGCTGCTGGTGCTGGTCGGTCACTCGGCGCCCTGCCGCGCCAGCAGGTCGGCGACGGCCTGGTCGACGGCGTCGGATGTCTCCGGGTCGGCGGCGAGCAGCACGCGGCCGCGGTAGGCGGCGACGATCTCCGCGACCGCGACCAGGTCCACGACGGCGGGGACCTGGTCGACCTGGTCGAGCCGGTCCACCGGCACTCGGCGCAGCAGCTGCTCGGCGAGTTCGGTGTCCAGGCGCTCGGCGTCGCCGGGGAAGCCGTGGCCGGCGCGCAGCGCGGCGCGCAGTTCCTGGACCGTGTCCATCGGCGGCAGTCCGAGACGGCCGCCCCCTCGTTCGGCGGGCTGGGCGCTCATCCCCGCACCCCTTTCCTCATCGCCGGCCCGGCCGGGCCGGCCCTGTGGTGTCGACGGTAACCGCCCCGGGCCGGCCTGTGGGGCCGTTCTGGCGGCACCGTGTCGCCGCTTCGTCCCGCCCCGGGGGCGCCGTGCCGTCGGCCGTACGGGTGTGCGATCTACGATGGACCGGTGTCCGCGCAGGACCCGGTGGCCTGACCGCCGGTCGGCCCTCCTGCACATGCGCCTGCTCTCTGACCGGGCGACGGCGAAGAGAGCCGGGCGAGCACTTCGGGAGGCAGCGGTGGCAATTGGCGTCGGGACCGGAGAGCCGGGCGACGCGCACCGCCGGCCGCCCGGGGTGGACGACGCGACGGTCGAGGGTGGTCTTCGCGCGCGACGCGCCACCTGCGGAGGGCTCCGCCCGGCGGAGCCGTCCGCACCGGACCCCTGGTTCTGTACCCGCCACCAGACAAAACTGTTACCCATGGTGGTAACGATCCGCTGGCCCGGTCGGGCGGATTCTGCCCGGACAAAAGCGTTATCCGCCGTAGTAACTGCGGGCATGGCGAAGGCCCGCCGCCAAGGGGTGGCGGGCCTTCGACAGCCGGCAGGTCAGGCCGAGGTAGCGAGCTGGCCGAGGTTCGCGATCTGGGCGGTGTACCGCTCGCGGCGCTGCTCGCTGAAGGCGGCCGGCTCGACTGCCTTGATCTCGGGGACGGATACCGCGGGTGAGGCGACGGCGCCACCGGTCAGCAGCGGGTGGAGCTGGTAGTGACCGTCCTCGATCTGCCAGGCGAGGCCGGTCTCCCGGAGCTGCTGCACGGCACGGTTGACGGCCGGCACGGCGGTACCGAGGGCGGCGGCCATCTCCCGCTGGGAGATTTCGGCGACGCCCGTCTCCTCGTTGTAGAGGGAGAGGAGGACGTCCAGCAGCCGGCGGGCCGGGTTGCTGAGGTCGACCAGGGCGAGCAGGCCGAACACCTCGCGGCGGATGGACACCGGGCTGGCCCCGGCTGAAATCTCGGGCACGTAGGTGCTCACGGTGTCCTCTCCCATCGCGTCCGGGTGCTGATCTGCTGTCCCAGTATGGCGCCGCCCATGCTCAGGCGGTGCTGGTGGCGCCCGGTTGGCGCGAAGCGGCGGTTCGCTGGCGGGGACGCAGCTGCACGACCCTACCGGCGCGCTCGGCGTCGCGCTTGGCCTGGCGGGCCCGCTCACGCTCGGCTCGCCACTGTGCGGGGTGGTCGGGGGCCGGGATGGTGAACTCGGCGCCAGCCGCCTCGATCCAGGCGTTCTGCTGGCGCTCCTGTTCACCGGAGTTGCCGCTGAAGGTCAGCCAGGGGTTGAGCGCGTACCGGCCATTCTTGATCCGGCGGAGCCAGCCCAGCTCGATGTAGTACGTCATCGCCTCGGCGATGTGGGTCCGGGACAGGCCGGAGACGGCGCACAGCCGCTCCTGGGTGGCCTTGATCTCGCCCTTCTCGGAAACGGACTGCAGGGAGCTGAAGGCGTGCCAGGTACGGAACCAGGTGCCCGGCATGTCCATCGCGGCAAGCAGGCTGTGCAGGAGAGTGGCATCCAGTACGTAGCCGTACGTCGCGCCGTCGGCGACGAAGTCGAACCCGGCGGACCGCCGCAGCGACCACTGGAGGCCGTCCTTGGTGGGCCGGATGACCATGTGCATCCCCCGGGGGATGCTGGGCGGCGTCTTGGGCACGGAACCTCCTCTCTTGATCACCGTCAACGATCACGACGTTACCACAGCGGGTAACGCTTTTGTCCGGTGGCGGGTACAAAGCGCGGGGTGTCGCAGGGCGCCGCGTCGAGGCCGTTTTGTTCTGCCACGGGTACAAAGCTGACCGAGTTTTGTCCAGCAACGGGTACAAAACTGGGGACATACGTGCAGGTCAGAGCGTTTCGCGTCTTATAAATCACCGGAGCCACCCACGGGGTCGCCCTCACGGCAACCACCGCTTCACGGGCGCAAACGCCTTGAACAACCGTCACCCGGCGGAGGGTCACCGTTGTCCGTGCCCCAGGGAACTGACCTGCGACAACAGGATGGGCTCCGGAAGGCTGGCGGTGGCTGCCGCTACCGCCACCCGGGGCGTGTCGCCCGGACCGTGCCTCCGCTCGGGCCGGTTGCCCTCACCGCGCCAGTCACGGAAGTCCGGCTGCCGCCGGACCCGGGCCTTGACGGCCCTTTCCGCGCCTACGAGTCGGTCGGCCGCCTCCGTGGTCTGCCGACACACCGGTGGTCCTGCTCGGTGTGCCTGCTGCTGCGCGGAGTGGACCTGAGCATCTGTTGCGGTCGGAGGTGTCGGTGAACAGGCTGATCGTCAGGTGGGTGGTGGCGTCGAGCACCAGGCGGCCGAGGGCCGGCAGGTGGCCCGGCCCCGGGCCGGCACCCGCCATCTCACCAAGGGCAACTGCCCAGGGAGCGCCGCTCGGCGCCGCAGGGCAGGCGGCAGCCGGATGGTCCAGCGCATCCGGGCGCTGGCCACGGGTGCGGGGGCGGAGCACGCCGCGACCAGCCAGGCCCGGACCGGTAGGCCGCTGTGGTGGCCCGGTTGCCGCCCGTACCCGAGCCACGGCAGGGCAGGCGGCGCACCCGGCTGGGGTGGGGAAGACCGAAGGGGAGGGCGCAGACCAGGGCAGACAGCCCGTACGCTCACACCGAGGGGCCCTCGCGATTCGAGCGCGAGGGCCCCTCATCTTGTGGGCGGCGGGTCAGCCGGCGCCCCAGTCGTAGACCTGGTCCTCGCTGTAGTCGGCAAGGATCTCGGCGGTGGCTTCGGACAGCCTGCGGGTGATGTCGTCGGCGACGTCCGGGTGGCAGTGGACCTCCACGCCGATGCTGCGGAAGTCGTCCGCCTCGTCGTGGTCGCTCACCGAGCCCCGAGACGGCACAGGAGCGCGGAGACAGAGGTGCCGGGGGCGGTACCGGCCTGGACGGCGGCGTGGATCCGGTCGCCTTCCGGATCGCGGTACAGCTCGGCACGCAGCCACCACCGCTTGAGGACGCCGCCGATCGTCGTGTCGTCGGCCTCGCCCATCTCCCGGTAGAACTCCATCCGCTGTGCCGGCGGGAGCGCGGCGGCAACGCCGTCCTGGGTACGCGGGACGGGCTGGTGGCCGTCGTGGTGGCCGTGCACGGGTGCTGCGCTCACCGTTCCTCCGGGCGTCTCGTGCGGGCGGGACCGCTACCAGTGTCCCCCGTCGCGGCTGCGGGCCGGTACCCGGGCCCGGCCTCGCCGGGGGGCCCGGGCGGGGAGGGTGTGAGGTCCGCCGTTACCGGCTGAGGTTGATGCTGCCGTCGCGCCTGGTGTTGATGCGGACCTCGTTGTAGCCGTTGTCGTCGAGGAATTTGCGCAGCAGCCTCCAGTCGACGACGGGTTCGTGGCGCGGTGCGGGCGTCCGTTCCGGGGTGGCGGCGTCACCCCAGCCAGCGTCGAACAGGATCGCGGCAACGACCGGTCTGGCCATGTCGGCCTTCCTCCAGGTGGTTGGTGGGGGCGCCGTGAACGGCCGGGCAAGGACCCAGGCCGACAGCACGTGGTCGTGGTCGGCCTGCGCCCGGCGCAGGCAGGCCGGGCCCGGGGAAGCAGGGGGTGTTCCCTCGGGCCCGGCCGCTGGGAGGCCAGCAGCACGGGGAGGACGTGGCACTGCTGCGCTGCTCGGCGGCCTGATGGTGCTGGGGCGGGGCCGCCGTGTCGGGAATGCTAGACCCGCATATCGGCGGTGACCAGGGCTTTAACCTGCAATCTTTCGACCGCGAACATGCCAGATGCGAATGCCTGGAGTCCGGAGCGCACGGTGTGGTCCGCGCCCCGGCGCGGCGTGCCCCGCCCCGCCGACGGCGCGTTGACCGGTCATGAACGATCACACGCCGTTCCCCTCCCCACCGCCGACCGCACCCTGGTGGCACCCCGGCATGCCGACCGGCACGGCCCCGGCCGCTCCCGCGAGAAGGACCGGCATCCCCGGCCTGGCCTCCTGGGCGCAGCGCGCTACGGCGGCCGGGATCGAGGTGGGGATCGCGGGCGGGCTGATGACGGCGTATCTCACGGCGCTGTCCGCGTTGTCGCCGGCGTTCGCGGCGCTGCAGGTGCTCGCACTGCTCGCGGACACGGACATTCGCGGCGCGCTGGCCGGCGGCTACTGGGTGGTCGGGGGCGCCTGGCTGGTGGTGCAGTGGGCCGAGCGGGGGCGTACCGGGCAGGGGCTGGGTGGGCGGCTGGTCGGCATCGTGACGGTGGACGAGGACACCGGGGCGCCGATCGGCGCGGCGCGGGCGATCTGGCGCGGTGTCCTGCACGGCCTGGATGCGCTGCCCGCCTTCGCCGGATTCGTCCGGCCGGTCACCCACGTGCGGCGGCAGACCTGGGCCGACACCATCAGCCGCAGCGTCGTGGTGCGCAGGGAGCTGATCGAGCGGATCGCTCTACCCCGTCAGCAGCCGTGACCCTGCTACAGGTGCGGGCCGATCAGCAGCACGGTGACCACGCCGCCGTCCTGGCCGTCGCGGTCCTGGCCGTCTCCGTCTGCCGGGTCCCAGGTCCAGAACAGCCGCCAGGCGCCGGCGCCCTGGTCGACGTACGACGTCCACGCCCGGTGGTGCGGGTGGCCGGGCAGGCCGGGGTAGCGGTGGCTGCACAGGCCGGGGTGGCGCGGGTCGACGGCGAGCTTGTCGAGCGCGCGGCGGACCCGGCGCAGCTTCACCGCGTCGGCGCGGCGTCCGTGTTCCAGGCAGGCGAGGGTGCGGGCGGCGGCGGTGGTGTAGTGCAGCGTCGGCATCGCGGTCTCCTTGGTCCGGGGCATGCGAAGAGGGCCCGGCTCCCCGGTGCGGGGAGGCGGGCCCTCGGTGGGCGGGTTGGGTGGCGGGTCAGCCTGCGGGCAGGGTCAGCCGGTGGGGCCGGCGGTCCGTCCGGCGGCCGCGATGCACTCGACGTCGAGCTGGTCGGCGTAGGCGGTGAGGTCGGCGGCGTAGAGCTCCGCGGTCCGGCGGCAGTCGGTGTCGTCGCAGGGGCAGGCGGTCCAGCCGGCAGCGATGGCGCGCAGCAGGAAGGTGACGGCGGCGGTCGGCATCATCAGCTGGCCGCTCAGCGGGTCGGGGACGACGGGCAGCGGCAGGGACGACAGGCCGTCATCGTCGGCGTGGTCGAAGTGGTCGCTCATTCTGTTCTCCGAATTTCGTCGGTGAATTCGCGTGCTGGGTCGCGAAAATAGAAAGTCCCGGCCGCTTGGGAGCGGCCGGGACTTCGTTTTCGGCGACACGGAGGGACTGGGGAGTCAGATCTCCATGTCCATCCAGGCGATGTCGTTCAGCTCGACGTCGAGGTTGCGGGCGCGGTGGCCGCCGTCCTTGAAGTAGTGCTCGCGCAGTGCTTCGGCGAGGATCCGCTCCTGCTCGGCCTGGCTGGCTCCGGCGTCCCGGGCGGCGTACAGCTGCTGGGCGACGGAGCCGGGCATCTTGTGGGTGATCGGGCGCTGGCGGGGGTCGTCGGTGGAGCCGGCCGCCGAGCTGAACCCGAAGGTGGCCTGCATGTGGAGCATGAAGCCGTTGGTCTCGGCGGCCTTGCGGACCCTGTCCTTGACCTTGGGCTGCCACTTCGCGCGGACCTGTTCCTCGACCTTCTTCGCGGCGGCGGGCTTCGGGTTGCCCTGGCCGGTGAGCCAGCGCTGCACGGTGCGCTGGGAGACGCCGAGGTCATGGGCGAGCTGTTTGGTGGAGCCCTTGGCGCCCTTGAGCAGGAACCGCATCCGGGCGGCGGTGGACTGCGGGATCGGCTTGGTGCGCTCGGCGCGCTCCAAGCCCTCGTCGATCTCCCCCACGGGGCTGTCCTTCCTTGTGGCGGTGGTGGTGGGCGGCCCGCCCGGCGGCCGGCGCCGGGCGGCCGGGGTTCAGCGGGTCCAGCCGATGAGGGTGAGGCGGTGGCCGCGGTCTTCGAGGTCGCGGCGGGAGACGGCTTCCTCGCGGGCGTGGACCAGCGGCAGCGCCAGGTCGTCGTCGCCGTCGCTGGTCGGGACGTCGTTCCACACGCCGCCCTGGTCGTCCAGCCACAGGGCGGTGTGGTCCTCGCTCGGCGCGGCGGGCGGCGCCGCGATGCCCGCGGCCTGCGCGGCGCGCAGCCAGGTGCGGGCCTGCTCGGTCAGGTGGGCTCGGATGTCCGGCTTCAGACGGACCCAGGCGGCCGAACCCGTCCGGGTGGCATTCCAGTAGGCGACAGCGAGCTGCTCAACGCGCGGGTCCTGCTCCATGCGGGTCCTCCCCTGTTCCGGGCCGCCGGATGAGCGGCCCGCTGCCGGTGGTCGTGGTGTGCGGGGCCGGGCCCGCGTGGTGCGGGCCCGGCCGGGGCTGGCTACTCGTCGGCGGAGACGGCGCCGGTCTTGATGTGCCTCGCGGGGTTCGCGTCGTCGGCGAGCAGCTCGACGATCTCGGCCATCGGCCGGGAGCCCTCGAACTTCACCAGGCCGGGGCTGACGCCCAGGCGCAGCGAGGTGGTGAGGGTGCCGTCCGGTTTGGTGAGGATGTCGAGGGCGCCGGGTCCGGGTGCGGCGAAAACGGCGCAGTCGGAGAGCACCGCGAAGCAGCGCAGGCCGGTGTCGCCGGCCATACGGCGGAGTTTGCGGTGGAGGTTCACCGTGGCGGTGTCGATGACCAGGGCGCGCATCAGCGGGTCCCAGGTCGGGCGTTCCAGGGCGGCCCAGCGTTCGCCGGGCTTGTAGCCGTGCCCGCGGGGGCGCTCGCGCATCTTGCCGATGGCACCCTTCGCGCTCTGCTTGATCGCGGTGAGCACCGCGAGCTCCGCCGGGTCGCCGGCGGTCTTCAGGTTCGCCATGGCGTCCAGGAACGCGAGCGGGTCGGCGTTGAGCGGGACGCCGAGGGCGGCCATCGTCTCCAGGTACGCGGCGCGCAGATGCTTGTGCCAGGGGTCCAGGTACGGGCCGCTCTCGTGGCGCAGCCAGCCCTCCAGCGGCTGCGGGCGGGCACCGAGCTCGACGGCGTAGGCCAGCTTCACCGTCGAGTACCAGGCCGGCCCGGTCGGCCGGGAGCCGTCGGCGGTGAAGGGCGACGGCAGCAGGGGATCGGTGTCGACGTGGGAGAGGTCGGCCAGCCAGGAACCGGGGATCTTCGGGTCGAAAACGGGCTCAAGTTCGTGGACCGGACCGGACAGCGGCAGCGGCAGCCTGCCGGCAGCGGCGAGGAACGCCATGTTGACGTCCAAGCCGACCGCGAACGGCGCCGCGGTCTCCTGGTCGGTGAGCCCGCGGTGCCAGTCCCAGGCCTCGGTCACCAGCTCGCCGCCCGGCTCCCGGTCCTGGGCGAGCGGGTGGACGTCCGGGACCTCCGGCGGCGCCGGGTCGAAGGCGTCCCGGGGCCGGGAGCCCTCCACCGGACCGGACGTCCAGCCTGCCTCGGTGCGCACCGCCCGGGTCGGCGGCCGCAGCGCGGTGACCAGCTCCAGGCCGGAGACGGCGGTGGAGCCGCGGGGGGTGAGGACGCGGGTGGCGTAGGTGCCGAGCAGGCGGGCCAGGTCGGCGGCGGCCAGGTCGTCCGGGATCTGCCAGCCGCCGGAGGCGAGGGCGCCCCAGGCGGGGATGCAGAGCTGGACGCACTGGCGTTTGCCGTCCTCGGGGGTGCGGTAGATCCGGGCCCAGGGGCCCAGGCCGCGCTGGGTGAGCAGCCAGCCGGCCTTCTCCAGCGCCTTCACCGCCTTGTGGGTCTTCGAGAGCTGGCCCAGGCGCTGGACGAACTCCTTCTTCTCGTCCCGTCCCATCGGCGGCAGGCCGAGCTCGGCGAGCGCGGCGTCGGTGATGACCAGCAGGGCGTCGCCGTCCTTGCCGTGCCGGTGCAGCCGCGGCGAGCCGAACTTCTGCTCCAGCGCCCACTCCACGACGTCCGCCAGGGTGCGGCCGGCCGGCGCGGTGGCGGCCTGGGTACCGTCGGCGAGGTAGGCCACCAGTGTTTTGCCGGACGGGGCGACGTCCAGCACCGCGAGGGGACCTGCCGGGAAGCGGGCGGCCGCGGCCTGCTCCCAGTCCGCCGGCCCGGCGTCGGCGGCCGGCTTCTTCGCCGGGGCCTTGCGCGCCCGCGACGACGCCGCCGGACGCGACGACCCGGCACGGCCCGGCGCAGCCACCGGACCGGCTGCGGGGGCGGACTGGCGGGGCGCAGCGACCGAAGCGACCGAGGCGGCGGGAGTGGGCGTGGGCGTGGTGTGCTCGGCGGTGACGGCCTGGACGGGCGCGGCCACCGGGGCCGGGGCGGCCCGGACGAGTCCGGCGGCCCCGGTGCCGGGGGTGCACCAGCCGCCCGTGTGCGTCGGGCGGCCGTGCGAGCGGTACGGCGTCGGCCGCCCGCACCGCACACACGGCGCGGGCTCGGCGGCGACCAGGTCCCCGGCCGCCGTCCGGTCGAGCTCCACCACCGCCTGGTCCCGCTCGCCGCCGAACGCCGCCGGCACCGCAGGGGCCTGGACGGCCGAAGCGGCGTGAGCGGGAGCCTGGGCGGGCTCGACGGCGGCCGCGCGCACGGACGCGGCCTCGGCCTGGTCGGGGGCCGGCCCGGCCGGGACCTGGACGGTGGTGGGGACGAGGCCGGCGGCCTGCGCCCGGCGCAGCCACGTACTCGGCTCGACCGTGCCGTGCCGCAGCGCGAGCCGGGCGAGGAAGGCGATGTAGGCCTCGCGCTTCGGCGGCCGCGGCTCTGTCGCCCCGGCCTCCCACCGCACGATCGTCTCCCGCCGCGTCCGCAGCGCGGCCGCCAGTTCCTCCTGCTTGAACCCTCCGAGCTTGCGCAGCCGCTCCCGCTCAGTGGGCACCGGCAGGTCGTCCTCCGGGCGCGGGCGCTCCAGCAGCGCGTCGATCGCCGCGAACAAGTCGTCGCTCACAACCTCACCTCCACCAACTACTCTAGCCTGAAACTCACTTTTGGATCGCACATTTCAACGCACATCACCGGATCGGGGCAGCACGAAGGCTCGCCCGTTGACGAGAGGGTTGTCCCGTCTCAAATGATCTTGATCGTTTGTCAGATGATCTTGACGGACGGTAGGTTTCTGTCATTTGATCTTGATCAGTGGCGGGGGTCTCGGT
>NZ_JBIWAP010000082.1:0-17957 GCF_044760075.1 Kitasatospora sp. NPDC098663
GAGGCCGGTGACGGCGGTCCGGTCGCCACCCAGTCGGTGTTCGCCGCGTCCTTCCAGGTGAAGTCGAAGGTGACGAAGGGCGTGCCGGTGATCACCGTCAAGCCGAACGCGGTGGCCCCCGAGGCCGTCGCGGGCGCGGGTGCGGTGGAGAACGTGGCGGTGGAGTTCACCGGGAACGCGGCCACGGTCACCTCGCGCACCCCGCGGGTCTCGACCGGTCGTCCGGAGCTGACCGAGGCCGCGATCGTGGTCTCGGGCGGCCGTGGTGTCGGCGAGGCGGCCGGCTTCGGCGTCGTCGAGGAGCTCGCGGACGCGCTGGGCGCGGCCGTCGGTGCCTCGCGTGCCGCCGTCGACGCGGGCTGGTACCCGCACAGCAACCAGGTCGGCCAGACCGGCAAGCAGGTCTCGCCGCAGCTGTACATCGCGGCCGGCATCTCCGGCGCCATCCAGCACCGGGCGGGCATGCAGACCTCGAAGACCATCGTGGCCGTCAACAAGGACCCCGAGGCCCCGATCTTCGAGCTGGTCGACTACGGCGTGGTCGGCGACCTGTTCGCCGTGCTGCCGCAGCTGACCGCCGAGGTGAAGGCCCGCAAGGGCTGATCCCCGCACACGGCAGTGGAGGGCGTGGCACCGGGTACCCGGTGCCACGCCCTCCGGCGTAGCTGGTGCAGGCCAGGTGGGCGGCGGCCGGTGACCGCTGCCCACGGACGGTCCGGGGGCGGCCCGTAGAGTCGGCGCGACAGCGTGAGACGAGGGCGAGGACGGAAGCATGGCACTGCTGACCGCACTTCAGGGCGGCTACGGGGACGCGGCGGACGCGCTGCGGATCGACGGGCGGGCGCTGTCCCGCGAGGAACTGCTGGGTGCGGCGACCGCCGTCGCCGACCGGGTGGCCGGTGCGCCCGCGCTCGCCGTGCTCGCCCGGCCCACCGTCGAGACGGTCGTCGCCGTGGTCGGCGGCCTGCTGGCGGGCGTGCCGGTGGTGCCGCTGCCGCCCGACTCCGGGCCCAAGGAGCGCGAGCACATCCTGCGTGACTCGGGTGCGGTGCTGCTCGCGCACGCCGTGGGCGACGCCGTGCCGGGTGAGGTGGAGGGGCTGCCGATCGACCCGGCGGAACGCGCGGCCACCACGTTCGCCGAGCCCGCGCCGGACGCCACCGGCTTCGTCCTCTACACCTCCGGCACCACCGGGGCGCCCAAGGGAGCCGTGATCCGACGCCGGGCGATCGCCGCCGACCTGGACGCGCTCGCCGCGGCCTGGCAGTGGACCGCCGAGGACACCCTCGTCCACGGCCTGCCGCTGTTCCACGTCCACGGACTGATCCTCGGCGTCCTCGGCGCCCTGCGGACCGGCAGCCGGCTCGTGCACACCGGGCGGCCCACCGCGGAGGGGTACGCGGCGGCGGGCGGCAGCCTGTACTTCGGGGTGCCGACCGTCTGGTCCCGGGTGGCGGCCGACCCCGGGGCGGCGGGTCGGCTGGCCTCGGCCCGGCTGCTGGTCTCCGGCAGCGCGCCGTTGCCGGTACCGGTGTTCGAGAAGCTGGCTGCGCTCACGGGGCACGCCCCGATCGAGCGCTACGGGATGACCGAGTCGCTGATCACCGTCAGCACCCGGGCGGACGGCGAGCGCCGGCCCGGTAGCGTCGGCCTGCCGCTGGACGGGGTGCGCACCCGGCTGGTCGGCGAGGACGGCGGGCCGGTGCCCTCCGACGGGGAGAGCGTCGGAGAGTTGCAGGTCTCCGGGCCGACCCTGTTCAGCGGGTACCTCAACCGGCCCGACGCGGATGCCGAAGCCTGGACGGCGGACGGCTGGTTCCGTACCGGGGACGTCGCCGTGATCGGTGCGGACGGCTTCCACCGGATCGTCGGTCGCGCCTCCGTCGACCTGATCAAGAGCGGCGGCTACCGGATCGGCGCCGGCGAGGTGGAGGCCGCGCTGCGCGACCACCCCGCGGTCGCCGACGCGGCGGTGGTCGGTGCGCCGGACGAGGACCTCGGGCAGGCCGTCGTCGCGTACGTCATTCCGGACGGCGCCGTGACAGGGGAACAGCTGACGGCCTTCGTGGCGGAGCGGCTGTCCGCGCACAAGCGGCCGCGCCGGGTCGTGCTGGTGCCCGAACTGCCCAGGAACGCGCTGGGAAAGGTGCTGAAGAAGCAGCTGCTGGCGGAGGCGGACCAGCAGGGGTGAGGGGGCGTCGGGCAAGCGGCCCGATGACTGGCCTTCACCCTGATGCCCTGTCGGTGATCACCGGCCGTGAACCCTTCCATTGGCTCACTCCACTGCGCGCCGTGAGCGGGCGCGTGCCTACCGTGACACGCAGGCAGAACTGAATCCCCGCCCGGCATGCCGCGGCTCCCGGTCGCACGACCGGAGGCCGTGGCATGCCGGGCGGGGTCTGCCGAGCCGTACTCGCCGTCTCACCGGGACGTGCGTGTCCGTAGCCGATTCCGCAGTCGCCACCGTGGCGGCAGTTCGCAGCAGTGAGGGAAGACAGCAGGATGACCACCGTCAACACCGGCGCGCCGGGTGCCGCCGACGAACCGACCGGGCAGCTCGCTGCCGCCACCGTCGACCAGCGGGCGGCCGCCGTCCGCCCCGTCCGTCCCGTCCGCCCGTCGCGGGCCGCGCGGGTGCGCCGGGGGATAGGCATGGTGGCCGTGATCGTGGCCGGTGCGGGTGTGATCGGCGTCGGCCCCGGCGTCAGCCCCGCCGCCGCCGAGTCGGCCCCGGCGCACGCCGGGTGGGACGGGTCGCGGTACTGGTTCAAGAACAGTCAGGGGCAGTGGCGCTGGACGACGCACTACGACGTGTACGTGGCGCGGACCGGGGGCGGATCCTCCTCCGCGGCGAAGTCCCCGTCGACGGGCGCGAAGTCGAGCGGGGGGATCAAGCAGGGGTGGGACGGGTCGCGGTACTGGTTCAAGAACAGTCAGGGGCAGTGGCGCTGGACCACGCACTACGACGTGTACGTGGCGCGGACGGGGGACGGATCGCCGTCGTCGTCCGGATCGTCCGGATCCTCCTCGTCGGGTTCGTCGGGCTCGTCCGCCGGCGCGGTGGCGGGGGACCAGGGCGTCGAGTCCGCCGTGCAGTTCGCGCTGAGCCAGCTGGGCAAGCCGTTCCGGACCGCGGGCAACGGGCCGGACGGGTACGACTGCTCGGGCCTCGTGCAGCAGGCCTTCCGGCGCGGCGGGGTGAACCTGCCGCGGGTGGCCAACGACCAGTACGCGGCGACCACGCCCATCAGCGCCGGCCAGCTGCGCCGGGGCGACCTGCTGTTCTGGTCCCCCAACGGCACCAAGCGGGGCATCCAGCACGTGGCGATCTACCTGGGCAACAACCAGTACGTCGAGGCGGCGCGGCCGGGGACGCTGATCCGGATCTCGGGGATCAGCAGCGGCTACTACCCGTCGTACATGGGACGGCCGTAGACAGGGCCTGACCGGGGCGTTCGGGAGTTGTGGTCCGGGCGCCCCCACCGGGGTCGGCCTGCCCGGCCCCGTGGGGAAGCGGCTGGTCAGAGGTCGGTCGGGCGGGGGAGGGCGCCACGGGCGCCCAGGGCGGTGACGGCGAACGCGCCGGCGGCCACGGCGGTGGCGGCCGCGGCGGGGAGGGAGGCGCCGCGGGCGAGTCCGGCGGCGAGGGCGCCGCAGAAGACGTCGCCGGCACCGGTGGTGTCGACGACCTGGACGGCGGGGGCGGGCAGTCGGGCCGACCGTTCCTCGGTGGCGACCAGCGCGCCCTCGCCGCCGAGGGTGAGTACCACGCCGTCGGCGCGGCGGGCGAGGGCCCGGGCGGCCTCCTCGACGGTGGGGGCGCCGGTCAGCTGGCGGGCCTCGACGGCGTTGGCGACGACCAGGGGGCGGCGCCCGGTCGGACCGGTGTCGGGGAGCGAACCGGCCGGCGCGGCGTTGTGCACCCAGTGGGCGCCGTCGGCTGGCAGGGCGGCGGCGGTCGCGCGGATGCACTCCTCGGGGACCTCGCCGCTGGTGAGGAGCACGTCGACGGGGAGCAGGCGCAGGCGGGCGAGTGCGGCGGTGACCTCGGCGGCGGTCAGGTGGGCGTTGGCGCCGGGGACGACGACGATGCTGTTCTCGCCGGCGGGGTCGACCATGACGATCGCCTGCCCGGTCGGCGCGTCGGGGTGGGTGAGCACGGAGCCCGTCTCGACCTCCGCGCCGCGCAGGTCGGTGAGCGCGGCTTCGCCGTCGGCGTCGCGCCCGACCTTCGCGACCAGGTGGACGGCGGCGCCCATGTGCGCCGCTGCCACCGCCTGGTTGGCGCCCTTGCCGCCGAACCCCTGGGTGGCGGCGGTGGCGAGGACGGTCTGGCCGGGGGCGGGGAGGACGGGGCAGCGGAGGATGCGGTCGGCGTTGACCGAGCCGATGACGATGACGCGGCCGGCTGGGAGCAGCTTCATCGTTCCTCTGTACGTGCTGGGGTGCGCGCGGCGCAAGCGGGCGCCGGGGGGCGCGCGAGGGGCGCGGAGAAGAATATGTCGACCGGTCTACTGAATTATGCAGACCGGTCTAGATATTGCCGGGGGAAATCTGTCGGTCGGTCTACATAGTCGGGTGGAGGGGGTGATGCGAGGTGATCTGGGGTGATGATGGCGCACACGAAGTCGGACGGGCCGACTTCCGGTGCGCGCAGGGTGTGAGCGGGGTGCAACTTTGATGTAGACCGGTCTACATATTTCTCCCGGAAGGGGGCTGGCCTGGGCACATGCCCCTGTCAAGGGGCGGAGTGGGGCGCAACGGCGGGCGCGGTGGGGAGGTATGGGGAGCGGCGTGGCGCGGGTACCACCACGGGTGGCGCTGGTTCGGCCGACGGGGGCGCTGCCCGGTGCGAACGGCATCGGGGCAAGTCGAGGGCAGGGGACGTTGTGATCGTCTGGGTCAATGGCACATTCGGGGCGGGCAAGACGAGTGCCTGCCGCGAGCTGGTGGAACTGCTGCCCGGGAGCGTGCTCTTCGATCCCGAGCTGGTGGGCTTCGGCCTGCGTCGGATGCTCCCGGCCGACCGGCTGGCGACGGTGTCCGACTTCCAGGACCTGGCGGCCTGGCGCCGGCTCGTCCCCGAGACGGCGGCCGCGCTGCTCAGTGAGGTCGCGGGCCCGCTGGTGGTCCCGATGACCCTGCTCAGGGAGGACTACCGGGACGAGATCTTCGGCGACCTCGCCTCCCACGGCATAGCGGTGCACCACTTCGTCCTGGACCCAGAAGAAACGATCCTGCGTCACCGCATCGCCCACCGCGACGAGTGCCCGGGAGATCCGGAGGCCAGCGAGCGGGTCCGCACGTGGTGCTTCGAGCACGTGGCCCGCTACCGGGCCGCCCGGCGCTGGCTGGTCGAGGACGCCCGGATGCTCGACACCAGCGAGCTCACCCCCCGCGAGACCGCCCACCGGATCGCCGAACTGGTCCGCGTCGGCGCCGCCCGCTGCCCGATCGTCCAGACCCCCGACCCGACCGGGGACACCGTGGCCTCCGCCGTCCTGTTCTTCGACGAACAGGACCGCGTCCTGCTGGTCGACCCCGTCTACAAACCCGAGTGGGACTTCCCCGGAGGCGTGGTCGAACGCGGCGAGGCTCCCACCGACGCGGCCCTGCGCGAGACCGCCGAGGAACTGGGCCTGCGGCTCGACCCGACCGGGCTGCGCCTGCTCGCCGTCGACTGGGAGCCGCGCACCGGCCCGCGCCGCGGCGGTCTGCGCCTGATGTACGACGGCGGCCAACTGGACCCCGCCGCCCGCCAGAACCTGCTGCTCCAGGCGGAGGAGCTGCGCGACTGGCGCTTCGTCACCCTGGACGAGGCCGCCGACCTGCTGCCCCCGAGCCGCTACCGCCGACTCGCCGCCGCCCTGGACGCCCGCCGCAGCGGCGAGTTGCGCTACCTGGAGGCGGGCCGCCGGGTCGCGCTCGGCCTGGCCAGCACGGCGGACGCGGCGTAGCCGCCCTGGGCGCCTGACGAGCCCGGGTGCCGGGCCGCCCAGAGGCCGCCGCTCCGCCCAGAGGCCGCCGCCCCGGGTGTCGGCCGATGGCCCGGGCGTCGGCCGATGGCCCAGGTCGTTGGCCGATGGTCCGGCGGGGGCGGGAGGATGGGGGCATGCCGTTCACACTGAGCCACCCCGCCGCCGTCCTGCCCCTGCTGCGCGCCGCCGGGGAGCGCGGGCCGCTGGTCGCCTCGGCGCTGGTCGCCGGATCGATGGCGCCCGACGTCCCGTTCTTCGCCGAGTCGCTGCTGCCCGGGGTGTACGGCCACGGCGGTCTGACGCACCGCTGGTGGGCCGTGCCGACGCTGGACGTGGCGATCGCGGGCGCGCTGGTGGCCGGCTGGCACGGTCTGCTGCGCGCGCCGCTGGTGGCGCTGCTGCCCGACCGGTGGGCGGGCGCGGCCGAGGCGCTGACGGTCCGGCGGCCCGCCGGAGGCGGGGCGGCTGCGGGTGCGGCGTGGTTCGCGGCGTCGGCGGCGGTCGGTGCGGCCACCCACGTCGGCTGGGACGCGTTCACCCACGAGGGCCGGCTGGGTGTCCGGTTGCTGCCGGTGCTGGACCGGGAGGTGGCCGGTGTCCCGCTCTACTCGGCTCTGCAGTACGGCAGTTCGGCGCTGGCCCTGGCCGCGATGGCGGGCTGGGCGGTGCGGGCGGCGCGGAGCGTGGAGCCGGTCCGCCCGACCGTGGCACTCGCTCCCCGGGCGCGCCGCGCCGCCGTCGCGGCCCTGGGCGCGGCGACGGCGGTCGGGGTGCTGCACCGGCTGGTCCCGCTGCGGCGGAACCTGATCCCGGAGTTCTGCTTCGGGGCCGGGGCCGGGCTCGCGGTGGGCGCGGTCGGTTACGCGGTGGTGGCGAGTGCAGCCCACAGGTTCCGGGGCGGGCGGCCGGTGCCGGGGGCCGCCGACGGCGGCCCCCGGACCAACGTGCGTCAGACCGAGCGCAGTTCGGCGTAGCGGCGGAGGAACAGGGCCTCGGAGAGGGCCATCCGCTCCAGCTCCTGCGGGTCGACGCTCTCGTTGACCGCGTGGATCTGGGTGGTCGGCTCCTCGACGCCGATCAGCACGATCTCGGCCTTCGGGTAGAGCGAGCGCAGCGTGTTGCAGAGCGGGATCGAGCCGCCCTCGCCGGAGGCGACCATCTCGGTGCCGAAGGCCTCGGCCATGGCCTCGCCCATCGCCTCGTACGCCGGGCCGGTGGTGTCGGCGTTGAACGGGGCGCCGCTGCCCTGGCGTTCGACGGTCAGGCGGGCGCCGAGCGGGACCTGCGCCTCCAGGTGGGCGACCAGCGCGTCCTGGGCGGCGCCCGGGTCGCTGCCCGGCGGGACGCGCAGGCTGACCAGGGCCTTGGCGGCGGCCTGGACGGAGGAGGTGGCGCCGATCACCGGCGGGGCGTCGATGCCGAGGACGGTGATCGCGGGGCGGGCCCACAGGCGGTCGGCGATGGTGCCGGTGCCGGTCAGGGCGACGCCGTCGAGCACCTTGGCGTCGGAGCGGAACTGCTCCTCCGGGTACTGGACACCGCTCCAGGTCTGGCCACCGGTCAGTCCGGCCACCGCGACGTCGCCGTGCTCGTCGTGCAGTGAGGCGAGCATCCGGACCAGCGACTGCAGCGCGTCCGGGGCGGCGCCGCCGAAGGCGCCGGAGTGCAGGTTGCCGGCCAGGGTGGTGACCGCGACCTCGACGACCGTCATGCCGCGCAGCGAGGCGGTCACGGTGGGCAGGCCAAGGGCGAAGTTGCCGGTGTCGCCGATGATGATGGCGTCGGCGGCGAGCAGTTCGGGGTGGGCCTCGGCGTAACGCTCCAGGCCGCCGGTGCCCTGCTCCTCCGAGCCCTCGACGATGATCTTCAGGCCGACCGGGTATCCGTCGCCGTACACCTGCCGCAGCGCCCGCAGGGCGGTCAGGTGCATCAGGATGTTGCCCTTGCAGTCGGCGGCGCCGCGCCCGTACCAGCGGCCGTCACGCTCGGTCAGCTCGAAGGCGGGGCTGAGCCAGGCGTTCTCGTCGAGCGGGGGCTGGACGTCGTAGTGCGAGTAGAGCAGCACGGTCGGCGCGCCCTGGGGGCCGGGCAGTTCGGCGTAGACGGACTGGGTGCCGTCCGGGGTGTCCAGCAGTTGGACGTTGGTCAGGCCCTCGGCGGCGAAGGCGTCGGCGACCCAGCGGGCGGCCTTCTCGCACTCCTCGACCGGGAACTGGCGCGGGTCGGCGACCGAGGGGAAGGCGACCAGTTCGGCGAGGTCGGTGCGGGCACGGTCCATCAGGGACCGGACGGCGTCGGCCAGCGGCTGTGACATCGGGGCTCCGAGGGGAAGGCTTCGCCCGAGGGGTGGTGCGGGCGGAGGGGGCGGTTTGGGTACCGCCGATCATAGGCGGACTCGAACAGTCCGATCGGGTGGTTCTGCCCGGCGATCCCGCCGGGCGCACCGTCTGGTGGATCGGCCCGATGGGTCGGCCCGGGTTCGATCCGGGTCCGGTCCGGGTCCGGTCCGGTTTCGGTCTGGCGTTCGGGGCGGCGCGGCCAGCGGCGGGTCCGGCGGACGCATAGGATTGCTCGACGTGACTGACTCCGGAAGCTCCGATTCCCGCAGCCCACTCGACACCGAGGCCTCGCCGCTCGACGCCGAGGTACCCGGACGGCCGTCAGGCCGGTCGTCAGGTCAGCCGTCAGGCCAGGCGTCCGAGACGGTGTCCGAGACCGAGACCGCGCCGAAGGTCGGTCGGTCGGCGCCCGAGCCGCTCGACGCCGTCTGGGACGTCGTGGTGGTCGGCGCCGGACCGGCCGGAGCCTCGGCCGCGCACGCCGCCGCCGTCCAGGGCCGGCGGGTGCTGCTCCTCGACAAGGCCGAGCACCCCCGTTACAAGACCTGCGGCGGCGGCATCATCGGCCCGTCCCGGGACAGCCTGCCGCCCGACTTCCGGCTGCCGTTGCAGGACCGCGTGCACGCCGTCACCTTCGCCTACGACGGGCGGTTCACCCGGACGCGTCGGTCCCGGCGGATGCTGTTCGGCCTGGTCAACCGGGACGAGTTCGACCTGCGCCTGGTGCAGGCGGCCAAGCAGGCCGGGGCGGTGCTGGTCACCGGAGTGACCGTCACGGGCGTCGAGCAGCGCGGCGGCGAGCACCGGACGGCGCTGGTGACGGCCGCCGACGGGCGCACCTTCGAGGCGCGCGCGGTGGTCGGCGCGGACGGCAGCGCGAGCCGGATCGCCCGGCACGTCGGCGTCACCTTCGACCAGATCGACCTCGGCCTGGAGGCGGAGATCCCCGTTCCGCCGCAGGTCGCCGCGGACTGGTCGGGCCGGATTCACCTCGACTGGGGCCCGCTGCCCGGCAGTTACGGCTGGGTTTTCCCGAAGACCGAGTCGAGCAGCCTGACCGTCGGCGTCATCTCGGCGCGCGGCGACGGCGAGCGGACCAAACAGTATCTCGCGGACTACATCCGGCGGTTGGGGCTGTCCGGTTTCACCCCGAGCGTGGAGTCCGGGCACCTGACCCGCTGCCGGGCCGAGGACTCGCCGCTCGCCCGCGGCCGGGTGCTGGTCGCCGGGGACGCGGCCGGACTGCTGGAGCCGTGGACCCGCGAGGGCATCTCGTACGCGCTGCGCTCGGGCCGGCTGGCCGGCGAGTGGGCGGTGAAGGTCGCGGAGGCGGGCAAGGCGGCGGACGTGCGGCGCGAGGCGCTGAACTACGCCTTCGCCATCAAGGCCGGACTGGGCGTGGAGATGCGCGCCGGCAAGCAGCTGCTGGGCGCCTTCGAGCGGCGCCCGTACCTGTTCCACGCGGCGGTCTGCCTGGTGGCGCCGGCCTGGCGGGCCTTCGCCCGGACCACCCAGGGGCACACCACCTTCGCACAGGTGCTCCGGCAGTACCGGGCGGCCAGGAAGCTGGCGGCGATGGCCTCCCGGTGACGGGAGGCGCGCCTGGCCCGTCAGGCGCGCCAGGCCCGTCAGGTACGTGAGGTACCTGAGGCCCCTGGGGCGCGGGCCGGCGCTCCGTCGTTCTCGGAGCGCCGGCCCTTGCTGCCCCACCGGCCCAACGGGCCGTACGTTCCGGCTATTTGAGCCCGGAGTCGAGCGCGTTGATGAGCGTGCCGGATGGGGTGTCGCCGGACATCTCCCAGATCATGCCACCGAGCAGGTTCTTCGACTTGAGGTATGCCGTCTTCTGGGCGATCGACCAGGCGTCGTCGAAGGTCCACCACTGGCCGCCGGCTCCGGTGTAGCCGTACGTCGCGATGGACTTGGGGTCGTGGTACACGGTCAGGTTGGGGACGCCGGTGATGAGGTTGTTGTAGCCGCGGGTGCCGGCCTCCTCGCTGAACTGGCCCGGGGCCGCGCCGTTCGCGGACTGCCACACGCCGGAGGCGCCGCCGTCCGCCACGCCCTGCCAGCCGCGCCCGTAGAACGGGAAGCCGATGGTGAGCTTGCGCGGGTTGACCCCGGCGCCGAGGTAGGTCTGGACCGCCGCGTCCACGCTGAAGTGGAAGTTGTACGGGTCGTTCGGGTCGGCGTAGAGGTTGGCCTGGGGGCCGGTGCGGTTGGGCTCCCAGGAGTTGTCGCTGCCGGAGCCGTGGAAGTCGTAGCCCTGGACGTTGGCGATGTCCAGCGAGCTGAAGATCTTCGTGAGGTCCCAGCCCGCGGCGACCTTCGCCGGGTCAGCCGGGGTGAAGGCGGTGAGCAGCTTGTGGGAGCCGCCCAACGCGTCGAGCTGCTTGCGGAATTCGGCCAGCAGGAGGGTCAGGTTGCCCTTGTCGTTGGCGCTCCAGTGGTTGCCGGCGTGGCCGTCGGCGGAGCCGGGCCACTCCCAGTCGAGGTCGATGCCGTCGAAGATCCCGGCCGCCACGCCGTCGCCGCCGGCGCCGTTGTAGACCGGCAGGTTGCCCTTGATCCACACGTCGAGGCAGGACTTGACGAACTTCTGGCGGGACGCGTCGGTGGCGGCGACGTCCGAGAAGTACTTGGAGTACGTCCAGCCGCCGAGTGAGACGACCACCTTCAGGTTCGGGTACTTGGCCTTCAGCTTCTTCAACTGGTTGAGGTTGCCTCGGAGTTTGCCCCAGCCGTCGTCGGCCACGCCGTCCACCGACTGGTCGGCGCTCATCGGGCGGGCGTAGTCGGCGTCGGCGTCACCGGCGCCGGTGCCCTGGTCCGGGTCCTGCGGGTTGGCGGTGGTGCCCTTGGTGACGCCCGCCAGACAGGTCAGGTTGACCGGATCGATGTTCTCGAAGGCGTAGTTGACGACGTCGAGCTTGGCCGCGCTGCCGGAGGTGTCGAGGTTCTTGACGAAGTACTGGCGGCCGTAGATGCCCCACTGGACGAAGTAGCCGACCCGGGCGTACTTTCCGGCGCCGACCAGGTCCGAGGTGGTGGCGGTGAGCGGGGCGGAGGCGGGGGAGGCGTTGTCGGCGGGGTCGCGGGCCTTCACGGTGAACGTGTAGGTGGTGGACGGGGACAGGCTGCCGACCGTCGCGGTCAGGGTGCTGCCGCTGACCGTCGCCACCAGCGTGCCGCCCTGGTAGACGTCGTACGCGGCGACCCGGACGTTGTCGGTCGCGGCGTTCCAGGCGAGCGTGACGTCCGACGAACTGACCGCTGTGGTCCGTAGGTTGGTCGGCGCGGTGGGCGGGATCGGGTCGGTCGACGGGTCGAAGGTGGCGGCGGTGACGGGCGCGCTGAGCGGTCCGGTGTTGCCGCGGCTGTCCTTGGCCCGGACGGTCAGCGTGTACGTGGTGGCCGGGGTGAGTCCGGTGAGCAGGGCGCTGGTGGTGGTGCTGGAGCCGACCACGACGGCGCCGTTGAGCACGTCGTAGGAGGCGACCGGGAAGTCCCCGCCGGTGGCGACCGGCCAGGTCAGGGCGAGCGTGTGCGCGGTGGACTCGGTGACCGCCGGGGTGCCGGGCGCGGCTGGCGGGACGTCGGCGGTGCCGTCGCACTTGTCGCCGTTGATGCGGCAGTTGGTGGGGGTGGCGACCGGACCGTTGCCGACGAACCAGAAGCTGTACGGCTCGGTGGTGCCGTGGGCGTTGACGGTGGCGTTGTAGAACGCGTTGGTCGCGGTGACGTGCCGGCCGTTGACGGTGGCGGTGCCGTTGTAGCTGTTGCCGATGGTGACGCCGGCCGGCAGGTCGAACTCCAGGGTCCAGCCGGTCACGGCGGTGGCGTTGTCGTTGTGGACGATGTAAGTGCCCTGCCACCAGGAGCCGTTGTCGGCGGTGGTGAAGGAGGCGGTGAGTTTTCCGGCGGCGTTCGCCGGGGCGGCCAGCGCGGTGAGCGCGGCGAGGGGCAGGAGCAGGACGGAGAGCAGTGCCAGCAGTCTGCTGCGCACGCGCGGGCGTCTGGCCCGGGATCGAGCGGACATGGTTCTCCCTGTGGCTGTGGGGGTTGGACAGGGTGACGTAGAACCGCAGTGCTTGGTGCGTGTGCGATGGGTGCCCGCGCCGTGGGGAGACGGGGCATGGGCACTGTAGGAGGACTGGACCAATGCGTCAACAGGTCTGTACCACTGGGGAGTTGGGGGATCAGTCGGGGTGGTACGGGTCGGTCGGGGAGCTGACGGGGGTGAACTCCGTCATCTGTTCGTCCCCGTCAGCTCGTCCCCGAGCGGGCTGCGCAGGTACAGCACCGAGCGGCCGTGCCGGGCCCGGGTGACCAGGCCGGTGGCGGCGAGGACGGACAGGTGCTGGCTGACCGCGCCGGGGGTGACGCCCAACCGGTAGGCGAGGTCGGTGGTGGAGGCGGGTTCGGCGAGCAGGGCCAGCAGTCGGGCCTTCGGCGCGCCGACCAGCGCCTCCAGCGCGCGCGGCGGCACCGGCGTCCCCGGGCCGGCCATGCCCGCCTGGCCGCGCGCCGGATAACTGATCTGCGGCGCACGCTCGTTGCTGATCATCGTGATCGCGCCGCGGGCGAAGAAGGTCGGGATGAGGACGAGGCCGCGGCCGTCCACGGCGGTCTCCGCGTCCCAGTCCGTCCACCGGCGGTTGATCGACAGGACGCCGTCCTCCCAGTGCAGCCGGTGGTCCAGGTCGGCGAAGAGCGCCGCCGCGCCGTGCTGGGAGAGCAGCCGGGCCCGGTAGACCAGGTCGGCGTCCAGGACCGCACGGGCCTGTGGCCACCAGGACGGCGCGAGGCAGACCTCCCAGTACTCCTCCAGCGCGTCGGCGATCCGCTGCAACAGCCGCGCCGGGTCGGACAGTCCGGCGGCGAGCCCGGCGGGCAGGGGTAGTCCGTGCGGAAGGAAGACCTGCTCCAGTTCGGGGCGCAACTGCTCCGGTGGCAGCGCGCGGACGGTGGCCAGCTCGGTGCGGAAGTCGGCGGCGGGCGAGGCCGGGCGGGGCGTGAGGAAATCGGGGATCCAGCGGTTCCCGGAGATGAGTGACAGCAGCAGCGTGGAGTCCAGCCGTTCGAAGACGGGCCGGAGCCGTTCGAAGGACGGGGTCTGGAGCTGGTAGACGCCGGGGTGGGTCCACATGCGCAGGCTGAGCGAGGCCTCCTGGATCGGGGAGACGGCGAACCAGGTGGTGGCGAGGTCGGCCAGGCTGAGCGTGAAGCGGTGCACGGGAGTGGTCTCCTGCGACGCGGCGCATGGGCGCCGGGCTGGGGCGCGTGGGGCGCGTGGTTTTAGCCAGAGCCTAAAGGAGTACCGGACCCGGGCCGTCAGGCGGTGTGATCAGCACATGACCACCACCTCGCCGGCGGAGACGTCCGGACCCGACCCCGCCATGCCCGGAGGCCCCGCCATCACGGCAACCACCGCCATCACGGCAACCACCGCAACCACCGCAACCACCGCAACCACCGCAACGATCGCAGACCCAGGAGACGTCGCGGACCCAGCAGATCCCGCAGCCCCGCAGGCCGGCGGCGGGCTCGTCAGCGCCGTGCGGCGGAGGCTGCACCCCGACCCGATGGTCCGGCGGCTGGCCGGGCTCACCCTGGTCAACACGATGGGCAGCGGCCTGTCCCTGTCCGTCGCGGTGCTGTTCTTCACCCGGGTGCTCGGTCTGAGCCCCGCCCAGCTGGGGCTCGGTCTGACCGCCGCCGGCCTGTGCGGGGTCGTCGCGAGCGTGCCGGCCGGGCGGGCCGCCGACCGCTGGGGCGCCCGGCCGGTGCTGGTCGTGCTGGTCGCGCTGCAGGCGGTCGGCACCGCCGGGTACACGCTCGTGCACAGCTATCCGGCCTTCGTGGTGCTGGCCTGCGGGGTCGCGGCCGTCGACCGCGGCTCCGCGGCCGTGCGGAACGCGCTCTACGCCGAGGTGCTGCCGCCCGACCGCCGGGTGGCGGGCCGGGCCTACCTGCGGGTGGTGACCAACGTGGGCCTCTGCCTGGGGACGGCCGTCGGCGCGATCGCGCTCCAGGTGGACACCAGGCCGGCCTATCTGACGGCGATTCTGGCCGACGCCGCCTCCTTCGTGGTCGTCGCCGTGCTGTTCCACCGCCTCCCCGTCCTCGCGCCTGCGGCCCCGGTCGCGCCGCCCGCGGGACCGGAGGCCGACGGTGCCGGGCGGGGCAAGCGGCGCAATCCGGCGCTGCGGGACGGCCCGTTCCTGGTCGTGACGGTGCTGAACGCGGTCCTCGCCCTGCAGTTCGCCGTCCTGGAGGTCGGCGTGCCGCTGTGGATCATCCATGACACCGAGGCGCCCCGGATCACCGTCGCGGGCACCCTGATCGTCAACACCCTGCTGGTGATCGCCCTTCAGGTGCGGGCCACCCGGGGGACGGAGGACCGTGGGACGGCCGCCCGGCTCTGCGGCCGCGGGGGGCTGCTGCTCGCCGCCTCCTGCCTGGTCATCGGCCTCGCGCACGGCCTGCCCGCGATCGTCGCCGCCGTGGTGGTGCTCGGCGGCATCGCACTGCAGTCG
This sequence comes from Kitasatospora sp. NPDC098663, assembly GCF_044760075.1. NCBI lineage: Bacteria > Bacillati > Actinomycetota > Actinomycetes > Kitasatosporales > Streptomycetaceae > Kitasatospora > Kitasatospora sp. NPDC098663. The sequence goes on from NZ_JBIWAP010000082.1 coordinate 14,857, forward strand.
CTGGGCGAGGTGTTCGGCCAGGCCGGCGGCTGGGCGCTCAGCTACGACCTCGCGGGGGAGCGCGACCACGGCGCCTACCAGGGCGTGTACAACGCGGGTTCGGCGGCGGCGATGATGGCCGGTCCGGCGCTGGTCAGCACCGCCGTGATCGGGTTCGGTCTGGCCGGCTGGGTCGTCCTGGGCGCGGTACTGGCGGCGGCGGGCCTGGCGATGGGCCCCGCCGTCCGGTGGGCCGGGCGACGGGGAGGTTACGCCGAGGCTCGGTGACGCGGTCGCTCCTGGACGGGCGCGACGGCCTCGATGCCGATCAGCACCTCGGGCAGGATCGGCTCTGGCCGAGGGGCGGGTGGGCGTGCCAGAGTCGTTCGGGCGTCGCCCGGGCACCCGGGGCGGCGCCGCAGTCCGACCCACCCTCAGCCGGAAGGCAGGCCCCGCCGATGACCAGCGCAGAGCCCCTCGTCCGCGTCACCACCGCCGACGCCGTCACCACGATCACCCTCGACTCGCCGCACAACCGCAACGCACTCTCCACCCGGCTGATGGCCGAACTGCACGCCGGTCTGGCGGTCGCCGCGGCCGACCCGGAGGTGCGGGCCGTGGTGCTCGGGCACACCGGCAAGGTGTTCTGCGCGGGTGCGGACCTCTCCGAGGCGACCGGCGCGGACCCGACGGTCGGCCCGCGCGGCCTGGTCGAGCTGCAGCGGGCGATCGTCGACTGCACCAAGCCGGTGATCGCCGTGATCGACGGGCACGCCCGGGCCGGCGGCCTCGGCCTGATCGGCGCGGCGGACCTCGCCCTCGCCGGGCCGGCCGCGACCTTCGCGTTCACCGAGGTCCGGCTCGGCCTCGCGCCCGCCGTGATCTCGCTGCCGCTGCGCCCCAAGCTGGACCCGCGCGCCGCCTCCCGCTACTACCTCACCGGCGAGGTCTTCGACGCCGCCGAGGCCGCCCGGATCGGCCTGATCACCCGCGCCACCGAGTCCGCCGAGGACACCGGGGTCGCGTTGAAGGGCCTGCTGGACGCGCTGCGCCAGGGCTCCCCCCAGGGGCTGGCGGAGTCCAAGCGGCTGGCCAACGCCGAGGTGGTGCGGTCCTTCGAGCGGGACGCGGAGGGGCTGGTGGAGCTGTCGGCGCGGCTGTTCGGGTCGGCGCAGGCGCAGGAGGGGATGCGGGCGTTCCTGGAGAAGCGGCCCGCGCGCTGGGTGCGCTGACCCCGGGCCACTCCACCCCCGGGCCGGTTCCCGCTCCCAGCGCGCCGCCTGCTCCGTGCAGCGCGGCCTCAGCCGATGACCGCGCTGGTCCGCCAGAGTTCGAGCAGCGCCTCGTCGCCGTCGAGTTCGACCTGCGCGGGCCCGACCGGGAGCCGGTTCCACAGCAGCAGGTACAGGTCGTGGGCGGGGCCGGTGAGGATGAGGTCGGCCGGTTCGGCGGCGCCGCCCGTGCCGACGGTCGGCGGTTCCTGGGTGATGGTCAGCTGCCAGGAGCCGGGGCCGTCGGTGGTCCGGACCCCGATGGTGCGGGTCCGTTCGCTGCGCAGCCGGGAGCGGCTGCTGGCCACGAAGCCGCCCAGCAGCTCGTCGATGCCGTCGAGGGCGAGGGCGGTGTCCACCCGGGGGCCCTCGGCGCCGGCCGCCGCGTCGGCGTCGGCGCGGTGGACGGCGGTCTCGTGCGCCTGGCGGCGGGCCCAGAACGCGAGCGGGCTGGGCGACGGCAGGAAGCTCCAGCACTCGACGTCGGCCGGGGCCCGGGTGAGCGCGTCCACCAGGGCGGCGTGGCCCTCGCGGAACCAGTCGAGCAGTGCCGCGTCGGACGGCGCCGGCCCGATGACGGTCCGCCTGCCGTCCTCGTCGAGGGGCGCGGGCAGCCCCTGGGAGGGGTAGGCGGCGGCCCAGCGGTGGACGTTCCCGACGTGCCTCACCAGGTCGTTCAGGCTCCAGTCCGGACAGGTCGGTACGGGGGCGGCGAGGTCGGTCCGGGCGGCCGCCTCGGCGAGCAGGGTGCCCTCGCGGCGCAGGGCGTCGATGTGTTCGGTGATCTCCATGGGAGGGAGTGTGGCACCGGAGCCCGCCGTCGGTCGCGGTTTTCGGACCGCCCGGGCGGAGGGCCGGGCCCGGCCGTGGGAGGCCGCAGGCCAGGGCGGGTGCGGGGCCGGTGTGATGTTGACCGCCCGGCCGTCGGCCGGACCCTACGGGCCGGTAACGTGAGGGCATGCCGATAACCCGTTCGCTGGTCTCCGCGGTCCGAGCCGGTGGCCGCCGTGCCGCCGGCCGCCTCGTCCACCGGGGCTGGCGCTGGGTGCAGCGGACCGGCGCGGTCACCCGGCAGAGCCCGGGCCCTTACCGGTTCGGCGAGTTGGGCGACGGTACGACGCTGGCGTTCCCGCTCGGCGCGGTCTTCAACGAGCAGTGGATCACCATCGGGCCGTTCTCGATCATCGGCGAGCGGGTCACCATCAGCGCCGGTTTCCTGCCCGGCCTCGACCTCGGGCCCGAACCGATCGTGCGGATCGGCGGCGGCTGCGTGATCGGCCGGGACAGCCACATCGTGGGCCACCAGTCGATCGTCCTCGGCGACGACGTGTGGACCGGGCCCGGCGTCTACATCTCCGACCAGGCGCACGAGTACCGGTCCACCGACCTGCCGATCGGCAAGCAGTGGCCGCGCAACGAGCCGGTGGAGATCGGCGCCGGGAGCTGGATCGGCACCGGCGCGGTGATCCTGCCGGGGGCCCGGATCGGCCGCAACGTGGTGGTCGCGGCGGGCGCGGTGGTGCGCGGCGAGGTGCCCGACCACAGCGTGGTGGCCGGGGCGCCGGCCAAGGTGGTCCGCCGGTGGACGGCCCAGGAGGGCTGGCAGCCGCCGCTGCGCCACGACGCGCCCCAGCCGGTGCCGGACGGCGTGACGGCGGAGCAACTGCGGGCCCTGGTGGGGTGGGACCTGCGGTTGCCGGGGGAACAGGACTGATGCACCCGCGCCGCCGTCCCGGTGGCGCGGGTGTCGTCGTCTGGGCCTAGGAGATCGCTGAAGATCTTTCAGGTTCTGGCCCCACGTGCTTTCGCGTGGGGCCAGACTGTTGCGGGTGCAGGGAGACTGGGCTGGCG
>NZ_JBIWAP010000083.1:0-17329 GCF_044760075.1 Kitasatospora sp. NPDC098663
CCACGATGGCCACCCGCCCCTTCGTCCTGCTCAGCGTCGCCACCTCCGTCGACGGCCACATCGACGACGCCTCGCCCGAACGTCTTCTGCTGTCGGATTCGGCCGACTTCGACCGTTTCGATCAGGTCTGGGCCGAGTCCGGCGCCACCTCATCGGCGGCAACACCCTGCGGTGACTATCAGCGCCAGCGGTGACCTGAGCCGGAACCTCAAGTTCTGGCACTTCAGGGACAAGAAGGTCATCTACACCACCGACTCCGCCGCCAAGCTCCGCGAGGAGCTCAACGGCCTGGCCGATGTCGTCAACACCGGCGAGAGCGTCGACTTCGGTGCCCTGCTCGACGACCTCGCCGCCCGCGGCGTCGAGCGGCTCATGGTCGAGGACGGCGGCCAGATCCATACCCAGTTCCTCTCCCAGGGCCTGGTCGACGAGATCCACCTCGCCGTCGCACCTCTGCTCGTCGGCGCCCCGCTTCCTCTACCCGGCCGACTACCCCGGCGGAAGCACGCACCGGATGCGCCTCCTCGGCACCGGCACATCTCACCTGCGTCGTTTCGCGTGGCCCCATGACTCCAGGGTGCAGCTCCCGGCCCGGCCCGGGCCGGGGTTGGGGTTGGGGTTGGGAGGCGGCCGACCGGCGGCACCGGGCTACCCGCTGTCGTCCACGGGGGTACCCGGCCCGATGCCGAGGAAGTAGGCCACGGCATCGGGGGCGTCCTCGGCTGCGGCCTGCTGCTCCTCGGCGGACGGGCGGTCGCGGTCGAAACAGGTGAGTGAGCAGGTCAGCCACGGGTTCCAGGGCGCGGTCCGGCCGCACCCCTCGCACACCATCGTTGCCATCTGGGCCATCGCACCTCCGCCCGCCGCGCACTGCCACTGTCCACCGTAAGTTCGGCGAAGGACCTGCACCATCGGGCGTTGTACGGTCGGCAGGTGAACCTCAGCGACGGCACCGGCCCGGACGGCGTGCTCCCCAGCTTGCCTCTGTAAGAACCCTGCTCGACAGCGGCCTCGACTCTGTGGTGAGCACGGTTAGCCCGGCATTCCAGCCGATCTGAGGTGGTTTGCCCCCTGAGGCGGCGTCGCCTGGATCCCCACGAGCCGGAGGCACCGGACCGTCTCCCGAGTCCACGGGCGCATTGGCTCCACGCCGGCGGGATGTCCCGCCCGCCCTCTTTTCCCGATCCGCTTCCTCCACGGCGATCTCCCCAGCAGGATGTTGGCGTACCGGACACTCCCGCACGAGAGGAGAATGAGGGCCCATGAGCCCCTCGAACACCGCCTCGGCCGCAGCCGAGGTGCTGCGTCGGCTCGCCCAGCAGGGCGGATACGCCGCATTCACCGTCGGCGAACTGCGCGACCTCCACGGTCACCGGCGGGCCCGCGAGCGGGTCACCGAGAAGATCGCGGCCACCCTGGCGGAAGCCGACGTCGCCCACCTGCCGGTGCTCATCCCTCAGGAGCAGGACCGCCAGGTCATCGCGTGGACACGGGAAGCGGCCCTGCGAGTGCCGATGCTCGCGACCTTCCACCACCACGTCCGCAGGACCCTGGACCAGACGCCGCTTCCCCACCTGGACGCCACCGCCGAGACCGTCAACGCGCTCCACTGCCTCACCGCCCCCAGCTTTCGTGCCACCGGCGCAACGCAGCAGGACCGGAAGGAGCCCACCCTGTGAGCACCGCACCGCACACCCACGCCGAGCCGTATATCCCCCCGATGGGCACGCTTCGCGAGCTGCGTGCCGCTCTGTCCGTCTGGGGCCTGCCCGGTGACGCTCAGGCCCTCGAACGCGAACTCGACGCCGTAGACCTCGACGACCTCGGTGCCGTCCGGGAGGTCGTCCAGGCCTTCCGCCACCGGGTCATACTCCGGCAGAACCCCGAGGCCATGGCGGCCGTGATGGCCCCCGCCGAAGCCGTCAACGAGGAACTCCGGCGGAAGCTGGCCGGCCAGTGACCCACGCCTTTCACAGCGACGCCGTCGCGAAGCTGCTCGGAGAGCTGACCCCCGGCGAGCGGGCCGCCGTCGAAACCGTCCGCGTCTCCCTTGAGACCGAGCCCGACCAAGGCCGCGGCCTGCCAGACGCCGACCCCCGCTCCGAGACCTACGCCGTCGAGGTGACGCCTGCGGCCACCGGCGGCCGCGGCATCTCCGTCGTGTATCGGTACTCGGGGGACCTCGACGCCTGCCTGGTCCTCTGGCTCATCGTCGGCCCGTAGATCCGGCTCGCTCCCCTGGGCGGCCTCAAGCCCCACGCCGCGAGACAGGACGCAGGGGATCGGCTCCCAGGCGGCCGGTCCGGTCGGCGACAGTCAGGCCTGGCCGAGATCCGGCAGCAGTTCCAGCAGGGGCTGCCCCACCGGGCCCACTGCTCCAGACGGTCCCGGTCGAGGCAGTGGATGTGCTGCGAACGGGCGAAGGCCAGTGCGGGCCCGGTCACCGTACCGTTCGTCACCATCACAACCACGTCCGCACAGTGGACGGGTCGGGCGGTGCCGTTGAGCCGCTGGATGTCCGGGGAATCGACCCTGGCGAGCCGCCGGCTGCCGCTGCCGTGCTTGCACTGGAAGACGAAGCGCTTCCCGGCCGGGGAGAGGGCGATGACATCGGCGCCGAGGTCCCCGGATCCGCCGCGTTCCCGTACCACCTCGAAGCCGTCGTGGTGCAGCAGGGCCGCGACGGTGAGTTCGAACTCAGTCGGGGTCATCGCGGCTATCGCTGGCAGCGGAATGCTCTCTGCACTGTGGGCGCGCGGGTGGTCAGGGCATTGATCACGCGGTGTTCCGGTCCGACGGGGTCGGGGAGGCCGAGGGGTGAGAGCGGGGGCCGCATGGCGGGGGCCAGGCGCCCGCAGCCGGCCCCGGGACGGCGAGTCGTCGTACGCACAGGCCAGCTCCAGCAGGCCGCACGCATCGGATCGGATCAACGCCTTCGGCGTCACCGGGTCGCCCATGCTCCCAGGACAGCACCGGCCCTCGGCCCGCCGTACCGGATCACCGAAGTTGTTCGTAACCCACCGTGGTCTGACCACTCCGCACGGGTGCACTCGCAAGGTAGCTTGCTCCACTCGCAACCTAGAACGCTCCATCACAGGGAACGGGTTGCCCTGCCCGCGCGTTGGCTCGACAGGACTTTGGGGGGAGAACCTTGTCGAGTTTGAGCTTCCCGCCGGCGCGGGCGGTCGGACGCGGGGCGGCCTGGTACCGCGGGGACTGCCATATCCACTCCGTCCACTCGGACGGGGAGCTCACCCCCGAAGAGTTGGCCGTTCGGGCGCGCGCGGCCAGGCTCGACTTCATCGCGACGACGGAGCACAACTCGGCCGCCGTCCCGGAGGCCTGGGGGCATCTGGCCGCCGATGACTTCTTGATCCTTCTCGGTGAAGAGGTGACCACGAAGACCGGGCACTGGCTCGCGCTCGGCCTCAAACCCGGCGAGGTCGTCGACTGGAACCACCAGGTCAGGGACGGATTGGTGGACAAGTGCCTGGACCAGGTCCATCGAGCCGGGGGCCTGTGCGTGGCCGCGCACCCACATGCGCCCTACCCGTCGGGCGACTTCATGTTCCCCTTCCTCGGCTTCGACGTGGTGGAAGTGTGGAACGGACCGTGGACTTCGGACCGGCCCTGGAACGCCGACAACGAGACGGCCCTGGCAGAGTGGGGGCGGAGCCTCGCGGCCGACATCCACACGGGCTCGTGGCGGCCGGCGATGGGCAACAGCGACACCCACCTGGAAGGGCAGATCGGCATCCCCCACACCGTGGTCTTCGCCGAGGAACTGAGCACAGAGGCAGTCCTGGCCGGGATCCGCGCCGGCCGCAGCTGGATCGCCGAGTCGGCGGACGTGGACATGTCGTTCACCGCCACTGCCGATGGTCGCGTTGCGGGGGTGGGAGAACGACTCGTGACTCATGGTGGTCAGGTGGAAATCCACGCGGCAGTACGCGGTGTGCCGGTGGGGACCGTCAGCTTCCACACCGATCGAGGAAAGGTCCACCGGGCCTCTGTCCTCGGCGACGGGGCGCGAGCGGTGCAGTGGGACACGACGGCGGAGCAGTCGGCGTTCGTCCGCATCGAGGTCCGCCACCCCAACGGGCACGTCGCCGCACTCACCAATCCGATCATCCTCAACTGACCGCTCGTTTCATCGTGAGGTCCGCAAACGGCGGAGGCAGATGAGGCTGCATGCCAGTTCGAGCAGGCCCTGATGGAGGTCGGCGCGTCGTTCGTAGCGGATCCGGAGTCGTTTGAACTGGTGAAGCCAGGCGAAGGCCCGTTCCACCACCCAACGGACTTTGCCGAGCCCTGAGCCGTGGGCGACGCCGCGTCGAGCGATCATCGGCCATGCGCGCCCACACTCCTGCCCAGGTCGGCCCTCATTTCCATGACCACCACAGCAACAACCGCGCTGGCTTCCCTGGACGGCTCCCGCATCGACGACGGGCTGTACACCGCTGTCACCGACTTCGCCCGCCACACCCCCTGGCTGAACACCGCGATGGTGTGGTGGACCAGCTACGGCGCCGTGCTGTTCATCGCCCTGCTGGTCGCCACCTGGTGGAGCGCCCGCCGCAAGGACGCCGCCGCGATGGCCGGGGCGATCGCTTCCTTCGCCGCCGCCGCGATCGCCTGTGTGGCCAACTCCGGCATCAGGGGCTACTTCCAGGAGCCGCGGCCCTGCCGCGCCGTGATCCACGACTTCCTGCTGGAGGCCTGCCCCGCGCCCAGCGACTACGCCTTCCCCAGCAACCACACCACCGTCGCGTTCGCCGCCGCCACCGCGCTACTGGTGGTCAACCGGCGCCTCGGGGTGCCGGCGGTGATCGCCGCCGTCCTGATGGCCTTCTCCCGGGTCTACGCTGGCGCGCATTACCCCCACGACGTGGCCGCCGCGGCCCTGATCGGCACCCTGATCGCCGTCCCCGTCGTGCTGACCGGCCGCCGCCTGGCCACCCCCGTCGTCGCCCGGCTGCGCGGCGGGCCGCTGCGCCCCCTCCTGCTCGCGGCGTGAAACCCGCGGCTGCTCGGCGCCCGTCGCGCCGGGCAGCGCCCGTGCTTGGGGCACACGCGACCGGGTCTCCAACGCCCCGGCCCGACTCCCGGGTCCGTCGGCGACCGGAGCGGGCACCCGCCCGGCAGGGCGAGCCGCGGTGGCCCCGGCCGCGGGGCCGGGGCCACCGCGGTTGCTCTATTCGCGGGCGACGGCGGTGGCCTGGTGCTCGGCCGCCACCGGGTCCAGGTAGCGTCCACTCCCGGGCTCGACCCGCAGCCCGGGAATGAAGCGGTAGAGCAGCGGAATCCCGGTCGGCACGTTCACCTCGGCCACCTGGCGCGCGTCCAGGCCGTCCAGGTGCGCCACCAGCGCCCGCAGCGAGTTCCCGTGCGCGGCCACCAGCACCGTACGCCCCCGGGCGAGCGACGGCGCGATCCGATCCACCCAGTACGGCAGCAGCCTGCGCTGCACATCCGCCAGCGACTCCGTCAACGGCCACGCCTGCGGCGGCAGCTGTGCGTACCGCGCGTCACCGAAGGGCGGCACCGTATTGGGCTCGGCGGGCGGGGGCGCGGCGTTCAGCGATCGGCGCCACAGCGCGTACTGCTCCTGGCCCGCCTACGCGAGGAGGCGCCCCGCCGCCCTGGCCTGCGCGAAGCCCTTGTCCGTCAGCGGCACGTCCAGCCAGCCGGAGAACACCCCGCCCGCGTTCGCGCTCCTCTGCCCGTGCCGCAGCAGCACCAGCACCCCGCTCACCCGGCACCCCCGGCCAGACGACGCGCCCCGGCCGGGGCGAGCGGCCCGCACTCCAACCGGCTCCGGCCCGCCCGGCCGACACTCCCGCCCTCGGCTCCGGATCCCTGCCGGGCCTGAGCTCCCACATCGCCTGCCATGCCATCCGCCTCCGTCGACCCTCCTGTGCCAGTGCCCCCGGGGAAACAGGCTGGTGGGAGGTGGACGCTGGAGAGCGGCGTGCGCGGCGCGGGGACATGGCTCTCCTACCTCGGCGGGTAGGGACCGTTGGCGGCGCACCGCGGTTCACGGCGGGCCCCACCGCCGTCTCGCCCTGCCAGCGTAGGCGCCGGCCACCACTGCGCCAATGACCGTCCCGGCGCGGCGTGACCACCGCGCCTGTGGCCCCACCCCGCGCTCGCCGGTCCGTCGGCAGGCCGCGAGCAGCGCTGGCGGGCGGTACGCATCCCGCCTTCACCGGGGTGCTGCCGGTGTGGTGGTGCGAGAGGCCAGGGTGTGGAGGTCGTGGCGCAGGGTGCGCAGGTCGGCGGCGGGTCGGCCCAGACCGGCCAGGCGGCTGCGCATGGCCTCGGCACGGGGATCGGGGTGGGGGGTGAAGGCGAGGTTCATCGCCTCGTGGAGGATCCACCGGTGATAGGCGATCAGGCGCATGGCGTGTTCGTGGTAGGGCGCGAGGGTGTCGTCGACGTCCAGGTGGACCAGGCGGGTGCCCAGGCGCTGGTAGATGTTGAGCTGCACGCCGCCGCTGCGGCCGACCGAGCCGGAGACGGCTCCGCTGGCGCCGCAGGCGGCGACGATCCGGTCGGATTCGCCTTGGGCGGCGACGGCTTCGTCGAGGATGGCCAGCAGCCGCGCCAGCTGGACATCCCGCGGCGGCAGTGCGGGTGGGTGGGTGCGGCGGAGCAGGCCGCTGACGGCGGCCACCAGGTGCGGACGGCGGGTGGTCATGGCGTGAACCGCGGTCAGGCCCAGTCGAGGCAGCCGGTCAGCCGCTGGTAGGCGTGACGGGTGTGGTCGAGGTGGGCGCGGGCGGCGAAGGGGCCGTCGCTGGTGGCCTGCCGGGTGGTGGCGTGGTGGGTGAGGTGGTCCCAGACCTGTGCGAGGGCGTCGGGACCGGCGTGCCAGGCGGCGAGGTCGTCGGGGCCCGTGATCTGGTCGAAGTCGTGGTCGTCGGCGTCCACGCACACAGTCTCCTCGGCCGGCTGTCCCTCGCGCTCAGCTCGCAGGAGGGCGACGGGCCGGGCGTTGACCGGGCGGCCGGGCCGGGCGTCGTCGGGGAGCAGGACCAGGGCGCGGGCGGCGTGGCCGTCGTCGTCGAGGGTGTCGGAGATGTAGCCCTCGCCGACGGGGCAGCCGAGGAGCGGGAGGTCGGTCCAGCGAGCGGCGGCGCGCTCGGGTCGGGGTGCGTGGGTGAAGGCGGAGCAGGTGGTGGCTTCGACGACAACGACGGTGCTGGTACTGGTGCTGGGCATGGTGTCCTCCCGCGACGACGCGTGGTGTCGCAGAGGCCATCAGCACCGGGTGGTGCGGTTGTCGGTGAGCCTCATCACCGTTCACTGCCATTGTCGCCCCCGACCGCCGCGGTGGCGACCACGAAGACGGGGCCGCCCGGCAGAGGCACAGTGGAGGGATGGACACGGTGACGGACAGGGCAGGCGGGGTGGGACGGCGGCTGGTGGTGCTGCGGCACGCGAAGGCGGCGTGGCCGGATGTCGCGGACGCGGAGCGGCCGCTGGCCAAGCGGGGCCTGCGTGATGCGCCGGCGGCGGGCCGCTGGTTGCTCGAGCACGGCGTGCTGCCGGAGCTGGTGGTGTGCTCGCCGGCCCGCCGTACCCGCCAGACGTGGGAGCTGGTGGCCGCGCAGTGGGACCGGGTGCCGCCGGTGGACTTCGACGCCCGGGTGTACGGGGCCGAGGGGCAAGGTCTGGTGTCGGTGGTGCGCCAGCTGGCCCCGTGGCTGTCGACGGTGCTGCTGGTCGGACACCAGCCCGCCGTTCAGGACCTGGTCCTGCACGTGGCGGCCCGCGAAGCAGGCGCGGGGCTGGAGCGGCTGCGGGAGAAGTTCCCCACCAGCGGCATCGCCGTGCTGGAGGTGGCCGGGCCGTGGGCCGACCTGGCAGCGGGCTCGGCACACCTGGCCGACTTCGCCGTCCCCCGCGGCGGATAACGGCCGGAGCCCGGTTGCCAGCTCGGTCTCGAACGTCTCCGGTTGTGGCAGAAGGCTGGGCGTGCTGCCATGAGACTGCAGGCGATGGGGCCCGCCTTCAACCGCGCCGCCGCTGGCGCTGATGGCTCCTGGCCGGACCGCCCGACCCTGACGGGTGCGGGCCCGAGCCGCTCGGGAGTACGCCATGCCGGATGTCGATGTGCGCTGCAGCGCACTGGTGTTCTGCGGGTCGTCGGTGCTGCTGGTGCGCCGCACCTCGCCAGGCGACTGGAGTCTGCCCGGCGGGGTGCCGGGCCCCGTCGAGGCGCTGGAGGAGTGCGCGCGCCGCGAACTCGCGGAGGAGACCGGCCTGGCCAGCTCCGGCGGGCGGGCGGTGCTGGTCCTGGACGCCGTCAACCGGTCGGTCGCCCGGCGGATGCTGGACATCGTCTTCCTCTTCCCGGACGTGGACGAGCCCACCGCGCGCACCCTGGCGCCGTGCGAGCAGGGCCTGCGCCCACAGCTGGTGGACCTGCACCAGCTGGAGACGATCCGCTTCCGGCCGCCGATCGCCCACCGGATCGCGGCGCTGCACCGGCTGCGGGACTCGGTGCCCGAGATCATCGCCGAAGGGTTCCAGCCCTGGGACATGGCGGTCGACCTGGGCGAGAACCCTGCCCCGGAGCACCGGTGACGGCCAGGGCCCGCGAGCAGCGGCTGTTCACGGCACTGGCCAGCAACGGCTGGGACGCGCCGTGCTGGCGGGCGGGCAGTCAGCCCCCTCGGCGACCGGACCTGCGCCTACGCCCTCGCAGCCGCCCGGACCATCCGCGGGCGCGGGCGGGCGCGGTGGTGGCCGCTCGTGGCGGTGGCTACCACCGACGTCTGCCAGGAAGCCCTCAAGTACCTCGCCCGCCGGCCCCGGCCGCCCCGATCCGGGTGGCGCGCCCGGCCGCACGGCAGCAGCTTCCCCTCGCGGCACCCCGCGCTGGCCTCGGCAGCCACCGCCGGCTGTGGCCCGGCAGGGCGCTGCGTGGTGGCGCTGGTGGGGGTGGCCCGGATCCGGTTGGGCGTGCACTGGCCCACCGACGTGGCCGCCGACTGGTTGATCGGCGCCGCCTTGGCCCGCGCAGTGCGCCGCAGCGGTCCAGCACGCGGGACGGCTGCGACAGCACCCATGGGCTCGGCGTATTCTGGCGGTGTTGCACGGCGGTGGGGCTCGCCGTAACCGCGGCCGTGGGCCGCCAACAGTCCCTACCCTTCCCGGTAGGAGAGCTGTGCCCCCATTTTCTCGGCCACGCGCATCGTCGGTCTGCCGGAAGGTCTGTCAGAACAGCACCGGCATGGCAGGGACGAGAGCATGGAATTCGACATCGTCGTGGAGATCCCACAGGGATCACGCAACAAGTACGAGATGGACCACGAGCTGGGCCGCATCCGCCGGGACCGGATGCTGTTCACCTCCGCCCGCTACCCCGCGGACTACGGCTACATCGATGGCACGCTCGGGCGCGACGGCGACCCGCTGGACGCGCTGCTGCTGACCGGCGAACCGCTCTTCCCCGGCACCTGGGTCCGCGCCCGGGCGATCGGCATGTTCCGGATGAGCGACGAGCACGGCGAGGACGACAAGGTCCTGTGCGTGCCCGCCTCCGATCCCCGCGACGCGCACCTGAAGGACCTCGCGGATGTGCCCGAGCACGACCTGCGCGAGATCCAGCACTTCTTCGAGGTCTACAAGAACCTGGAACCCGGCAAGTCCGTCGAGGGCACCGACTGGGCCGGCCGCGCCGCCGCCGAAGCCGAGATCACCGCCTCCCGGGCCCGCGCCACCACCCCCGCACACTGACCGCCGAGCACCCCCGCCCCCTTCAACCCACTGCAGAAGGACCCGCACCCGATGGCGATCCACATCGTGTACGTCCACGCCACGGAGATCCTCGACTCCCGCTCCCGCCCCACCCTGGAGGTCGTCGTCGGCCTCAGCGACGGCAGCCGCGGCCGCGCCGGCGTCCCCTCCGGTGCCTCCACCGGCGCCACCGAAGCCGTCGAACTGCGCGACAACGACCCCCACCGTTACCAGGGCCACGGCGTGCTCAAGGCCGTCGCAGGCGTCAACGAGGAGATCGCCGACGCGCTGCGCAACACCACCCACCACGACCAGCAGGCCCTCGACCAGGTGCTGCGCGACCTGGACGGCACATCGGACAAGTCCCGCCTGGGCGCCAACGCACTGATCGGCGTGTCGATGGCCGCCGCCCGCGCCGACGCGCTGCGCAGCGCGGTGCCGCTGTGGCAGCACCTGAACCCCGAGCAGGTCGACGCCCGGCTGCCGGTGCCACACTTCAACGTGATCAACGGCGGCGTTCACGCCCCCAACCCGCTCGACTTCCAGGAGTTCATGATCGCCCCGCTTGGGGCGCCGTCGATGGCCGAGGCCGTGCGCGCCGGCTCCGAGGTCTACGCCGCGCTGCGCACCCGCCTCGCCTGGAAGGGCTACGCCACCGGTCTCGGGGACGAGGGCGGCTTCGCCCCTGGGCTGCGCCGCCCGGAGGAGGCGCTGTCGCTGATCGTCGAGGCGATCAAGGACGCCGGCTACACGCCGGGCCGCGACGGGGTGGCCATCGCCCTGGACCCGGCGGCCAGCGAGTTCCGCCAGCAGGACGGCACCTACCTCGTCGACCGGCAGTCACTGTCGAGCACCGACATGATCGTTTGGTACCAGCAGCTGGTGGAGGACTTCCCGATCTGGAGCATCGAGGACGGCCTCGGGCAGGACGACCGGGACGGCTGGGTGAAGCTGACGGCCGACCTGAGCCACCGGGTGCAGCTGGTGGGCGACGACAACCTGACCACAAACCCCGCGCTGATCACCGACGCCATCACGGCGGGCATCGCGAACGGCGTCCTGATCAAACCGAACCAGATCGGCACCATCAGCGAGACCCTGGAGGCGATGCGGCTGTGCCGGCAGGCCGGCTACACGGCGATGGTCTCCCACCGCTCCGGGGAGACCGACGACAGCTTCATCGCCGACCTCGCGGTCGGCTCCGGCTGCGGGCAGCTCAAGTCCGGCGCGCCGGCCCGAGGGGAGCGCACCGCGAAGTACAACCGCCTCCTGCAGATCGCCGAGACCCACCCCACCCTCGCCTACGGGCTCGACTGACAGCCCGCCCGAGCGAACTCCGAGGGGGTGCCCACGCCGTGGCCGGCTGGTCGCCGACGGGATCTGGCAGGTAGGGCGGCGGGCGGAGCTGATGGAACGCTCCATGGCGTTCGCCGCGCTGTGCTTCGTGACCCTGGTGCCGCTGCTGATCGTGATCGCCGCCGCCTCCGCCACCCGCGGCAACGGCATCGGCCTCGGTACTGGATCACCGACAGCCTCGGTCTGACCCGCCGCGCCCAGAAGCCAGTGCGCGAGCTGTTCGTCTCCCCGGGGCAGGTCCTGACCTGAGCACCACCACCGGCGTCGACCTGGCCGCGCTCGAGGTCTTCGGCATCACCTGATGACCTCGATCCAGAAGGCGTACGAGCGAATCTGGGACCTTCCGCCCGCATCGTGGCACGGCCTGTGGCGCCCGGCGCTGGGCCTTGTCGGTCTGATCAGCTACGCCGTGGCGGCCGCCTGGAGCGGCGTTGCCTGGCGCCCCGCAGCACGGCCCAGCCCGCGCTGCGGATCACGGCCACCGTGCTGGGCGGGGTGCTGCTGTTCTGGTGGCTGCCCAGGCTGCTGCTGGCCGGGCGTATCCCGTGGCGGCGGCTGCTGCCCGGCGCGGTGGCCACCACGGCCGCGCTTCTTCTCCCGGCTGGTGTTCGCGCCCCTGGTCATCTCCAACGCCCTGTCCCACGGGGCGGTAGGCCCCGTCCTGGTCGTCCAGTCCTGGCTGGTCGGCGTCGGCTTCACCCTCTACGCGGGCGCCGCCGCCGGCCGTCTCCTCGACCCCGGCACCCCATCGGCGGCCGCAACCGACGATGAGCCATCTCGTTGACCCGATGACCCCGCCGCCGGTAGCGACAGCGACACAGTGAAGGAACATCCTGACAATCCGGCCCCGCCGAAAGGGAGTTGACCCACCGGAACGGGGCACACGAAGGCCGGACATCTCGCCCGCTCCACGACCCCTACGGGAGGCAGCACCCTATGCAGGAAGCCACCGCCCAGTTGCCGCTGCGGCTGATCACCGGCCCCACCCAGTGCCGGCACGTACCCACCCTCTGCCGCTACAGCCTCGCCGACCCGTTCGCCGTCACGATGGACTTCGACGACGCCTGCGGCGAGGCACGCTGGCTGCTGTCCCGGGACCTGCTCCTGGCCGGCTTGGAAGGCCCGGCCGGTGACGGCGACGTCCACATCGCCCCCACCGAGGACGGTGGGACGGTGATCGCGTTGGGCGGCCCGGGCGGCGTGGCCCTCCTGCACACCGCGACCCGGCCCCTGGCGCGCTTCCTCACCGCCACGCTGCTCCTGGTCCCGCTCGGCGCCGAGGGGCAGCACGTCGACTGGGACGCCGCCATCGCCAGGTTCCTGACGGCCTGACACCGCCTGGCCGCCCGCGGCGTGTGCCGGTGGGCCGGGCGGGCGGCGGCGCACCCGGCCTCCCGCCGTGCCGCCGCGGCGTGTCGGGCGGGGCGGGCGAGGCTGGTGTTCCGCAGCGGTGGACGGGTAGCCGCACTCGAGGGCCCCGGCACAGGATGAACAAGGGAGCACGAGACCGATGACCGAGTACGGCTACTTCCTCTCCTGCGAGGAGTTCAGCCCCGCCGAGCTCCTGGAGCAGACCCAGCGCGCCGAGCAGGCCGGGTTCACCCGCCTGGCGATCTCCGACCACTTCCACCCGTGGAACGACGCGCCCAGGGCAACAGCCCGTTCGTCTGGTCGATGATCGGCGCCCTCTCCCAGGCCGTCGACCTGCCCGTCACCACCCTGGTCACCTGCCCCACGGTGCGGCTGCACCCCACGGTCACCGCGCAGGCCGCCGTCACCTCCTCCGTCCTACTGGGGCCACTTCGCCTTCGGGGTGGGGACCGGCGAGGCGTTGAACGAGCACGTCCACGGCGAGCGGTGGCCCTCGTTCGAGGACCGCGCCGCCATGCTCGAAGAAGCGGTCGAGGTCACGCGCGAGCTGTTCACCGGCCGCTGGTCAGCCACCGGGGCCGGCACTACACGGTCGACGCCCGCCTCTACACCCCACCGGCCGGGCCGCTGCCCATCTATGTGTCCGGGTTCGGGCCGAACGCGGCCGAGCTCGCCGGACGGATCGGGGACGGCTTCGTCACCATGACCCCGGACGCCGGCCTCGTGCGGGCCTTCCGGGAGGGCGGCGGTGCCGGCAAGCCGGTGATCGGCGGGGTCAAGGTGTGCTGGGGTCCGGACCGGGACAGGCCGTCGACACTGTCCACCGGCTGCGGCCGGCCGAGTTGCTGCCCGGCGAACTCGCCCAGATCCTGCCCACCCCAGCGCACTTCGAGCAGGCCAGCCAGCTCGTCACCCGCGAGTTGGTCGCCGATGCCGTCACCTGCGGCGACGACGTGGACGAGCACGCGAAGACCGTGCGCGCCTACACCGAGGCGGGCTTCGACGAGGTCTACGTCGGCCAGATCGGCCCCGACCAGGAGGCATTCTTCGACGCCTACCGCCAGCACGTCCTGCCGGCCCTGCGCGCGTGACGGTGACCTCGCGCCTGATCCCCCGCTCGCACGCCGACAGGTGTGGGAGCGGCTGATCGGGGCAGGCGCGCCCCGGTGGGGGCCGACGCGCCCGTCGAGAGGATGTGGTGAGCGGGTACCAAAGACAAGCTGCGCAACGCGGCCGAGAAGGCCCGGGGCAAGGCGAAGGAAGCCGCCGGGCGGGCCACCGGTGATCGCGTCGTGGAGGCCGAGGGCAAGGGCACCCAGGTCAAGAACGACCTCAAGCAGGCCGGGAAGAAACTCAAGGACGCGGCCAAGCACTGCACGGCCCCAGGCGGCGAGCCGACCCGATCGCCGGCCGGCCGGCCGGCAACGGGCCGAGAACGGCTGAAACGCGCCCGCGCGGGCGCCCGGCCAGCGCACCGGTGCCGCGCGGTGCCGTCGGCCTCGGCCGGCCAGGACACGGTGGTTCGGCGCGCGGGCGCCACGGGCCGGTGAAAGTGTCGAGGACGGCGCCCGCGCCCGGGCGCTCCCGCATGACGAAGGGATGTCACATGGTGACGTTGCAGGGCAAGACCGTCGCGTTCCTGGTGGCGGACGAGGGGGTGGAACAGGTAGAGCTGACCGATCCGTGGCAGGCCGTCCTCGAAGCGGGCGGCGTCGCCCGCCTGGTATCGACGAGTGGTGGGAAGGTGCAGGCGTTCCACCACCTGGATCGCGGCGACACCTTCCATGCCGACGCCGCCGTCAACGCCGTCTCGGCCGCCTCCTACGACGCCCTGGTGCTGCCGGGCGGCGTGGCCAACCCCGACGCCCTGCGGCTGGACGCCGCCGCCGTGGCGTTCGCCAGGGCGTTCTTCGACGCCGGGAAACCGGTCGCCGCCATCTGCCACGCTGCGTGGACGCTGATCGAGGCCGGCGTGGTCCGCGGGCGCACCCTCACCTCCTGGCCCAGCCTTCGCACCGACCTGGCCAACGCCGGGGCCAAATGGGCGGATGAGCCCGTCGTGGTGTGCACCGCGGGACCCAGCGCCCTGATCACCAGCCGCAAACCCGACGACCTGCCCGCCTTCGGCGAGGCACTGGTCACCGCGTTCGCCAACGCGTAACGGGCCCCGCGCCCGAAAGATCCGCCTGCGGCGCCCCACCCCCAGTATCCACGCCGAGGCCGCCGCCTTGCCGGGCGACGCGCGTGCGGGGCCCGAGGGCGGGATCAGGGATGGTCGAAGTGGGCGAGGTGCGGCGGGCCGTCGCGGTCCAGATCGAGGGTGACGTCCAGCGCCGGCTGGAGCCAAGTGCACCAGCTGCGCGGGTTCCTGGCCGGCGTGGGCAGCGACCAGGTGGCCTGGCAAACGCTCGGCGACGGCACGGGCCTGATCGGGATCGAGGTCGGCGCTGACCGCGCGGTGCGGCCCCCAGACCACCAGCAGGCGCACAGGCCGCTCCTGGGGGCCGAGGAAGCCGACGGCAGGGGCGGGTTGCGAGTCCAAATGGCGATCCTTCCACGAAGACGAGACCGGGCGGCCGCTGCTGTGTGGGCACGGCCGGCCAGAGAGGGGTTCGTTGAATGATGCCCCCCAGCGGCGAACGCGCTCTACAGTGGCGCCCCGGCGTGGCACGTCGAGCCCGGCCGCCGGCGTGTCAGCAGTCGTGCTGCCCGGCCAGGCACGCGGAGTACCGGTGCCGCGCCGCTCCGGGCCCCGGGCGGCCGCCCGGGAGACGGCTCGCCGCAGGTGGGCCCGCGATTTCAGAGCCCGGGGCGGTGGGCGGCGATGAGATCGGTCCGGGGGGCCTGTACCGGTTGCAGTCCCGCCTCCTCGAGTTCGCTGAGCAGCAGGGCCGGGTCGGCGGGCCACATGTCGAAGCCCTCGCTCGCCTCGCACAGGACGGCTCCGTCGCGTTCGACGCGGTAGGTGACGACCGTGCGCACGATGCCGCGGTCGGCCTCGCGCCGCACGAGCGCGCTGTAGAAGGTCCGGGCCGACCCGCACCGGTCCCAGGCGCGTCACGGCCGGTGGGCCGGTGGGCAGTTCGGCAGGCGGCGGGTCGAAGAGCAGCAGGCCGCCGGGGACCAGGCCGTGCTGACGGCCTGCCAGCAGGCGCGGCGGGTGGGCGGTGGGAGGCAGCCGATGACGTTGGAGGCGATGGCGAGGTCGGCGATCTCGCGCAGGTCGGCCTGCTCGAGCGGCTCGGGGTGCACGGTGACGCGGGCCCGCCGGTCGGCGCCGATGGCGGCCAGGCGGGTCAGCAGGGAGGCGCGCATCGCCGCGCACGGTTCGACGGCGTGGACGGGCGCGGTGGAGGCGGCCAGCAGGATCTCGGTGACGATCCCGGTGCCCGCGCCGACGTCCAGGATCGCGGTACGGGAGCGGGCGGCCGCCTCGGCGAAGCGCCGCTTGGCCTGGCGGCGGTCGGTCTCGGCCTGCAACAGGTCATAGAACTCCGCGGACACCGTGTACCCGGCGCCCGAGGACTCGCTCATGGCGCGACCTCGACCTGGCCAGGCCCTACCCGGCGCCGGCCGGGGGCGGCCGGGGCGGCGAGGATGCTCCGATCGAGGCCGCTGAGGAGACGGGCTGCGTCGGCGTGGACTTCGACGGCGCCCGCGGAGCGCAGGACGGCCTCGCCGAAGCCGCCGGAGAGCACCGCGACACACGGGACACCGACGCGGGCGGCGGCCTTCACGTCCCAGGGGGTGTCGCCGACGAACACCGCCTCGCCGGGCCCCGCGCCGACCTTCGTGAGTGCGGACCGCACGAGGTCCGGGGCCGGTTTGCTGGCATCCACGTCGTCGGCGCGCGTGGCGGCGTCGATCACGTCGTCGGCGTCCAGGACGCGGCGCATCACCTCGAGGTCGCGTCCGGAGGCGGAGGAGGCGAGCACGATCGTCCAGCCACGCCCGGCGAGATCGCGCAGCAGGCCGGCCGCCGCGTCGAAGGCCCGCAGGGGGGCCAGTAGCGGGCGAACAGCACCTGGTGCGCCTGGTCGATCGCCCCGTCCTGGCCCCGGTCGCGGCCGCTGGGCAGGAGGTGGTCTAGCAGCTGGTCGCCGCCCATGCCGATCGCGCCGTGGATGCGCGCCATCGCCGGTGCGTGCCCGAACTGGGCCAGGTCCTGCGGCCTTGGTCATCGCGGCGACATTCTGCGGATCCCGGCGAGTGGACACGGCCGGCGTGCCACGGGTGCCAGCACTTGGGCGCGCAACCTGATCACCCGCCGGGTGCAGCGCCGGATCCGCCGTCACCCACCGCTCGCACCTACGGCGGGCTCGTCGGCCGGCTCGGGCCGACCGACGTGTCGTGCCGAACGACGCTTACGGCCCGTGCCGGTTGCCGGACATGATGCGTCAGATGAGCCAGTGGTGCTCGCTGACCTGACCACCGCGGATCGTGCAGGCGGCCTCCGGACTGTCGAGGGTGCGCCAGATCGTGTAGTCGCCTTCGGGAAGGGGGGAGATGACGGCGCAGTAGGTGGTGCGGTCGGCGAGGTGGCGAGGCCGGACGGCGGCGTGGGTGCGGACGCTGTCGTCGTCGCTGGGGCTGACCTCGATCTCCAGGCCGTCGTCGGCCGGGCTCGCGTGGATGATCAGGGCGCCGAGGGTGCCGCCGATCTCCAGGACGACGCTGCCCTCGCGGGAGGGGGCGGGCAGCGCCGGGTGGGCGTGCGAGTGGGGATGGGTGTGCTGCTGGGTCATGGGCTCGTTCTCGCTCGTCTGTCCGGGCTGTCGGTTGTCGCGGGCGTGCAGCGCGCCAACGTCCCCTGAAACAACGACCCCCGAGCGCGCGTCCACAAAAAGAAAACAAA
>NZ_JBIWAP010000084.1:0-16213 GCF_044760075.1 Kitasatospora sp. NPDC098663
CCAGCGGGCCCTCCGGGCGCTTCGTTCTTTCGTGTTCCCAGCTTACCAGATGTTTTCCGCCCCGTTTCCGGCGCTTCGTTCATCCAACTCGCTGGTGTCTTCTGCGGCTTGACGCCCCGTCCGACGTTCCAAACTCTAGCCGATCCCCACTCCGAAAAGCGAATCGGCCGCAATCCAATAAAACGAACACACCGATATACACACCGAGCCTCGCCCGCATATGGCGAGCCGACCCGGCCCGAACCGGGACGTGGTGTTTCGAAAGGATTGGCCGCCCCGGGACCGTCCGCGCCGATGCGTGTCCGGTGCTCCCTGCCGAGCGACTGGCTGACAGTACCCCTACTCGGCGCCCGAAACAAATGCCCAGCCCGGGACGCGCCCGCCAAGGCGAGCACGGACAGACCGTGCTCGACCTCGGCCGGCGCAACCCCTGCGAACGCGACGCGCGGGGTCAGCCGACGGCGCCGAGGATCGGCGCCCAGGCGGCACCGGTGAGTGCGGCCACCGCCTGCTGCTCGGTCAGCGGAGGAGCGGGACGGGTCGGCTTCGGCGTCTCGGCGCCAGTGCCGCCGCCGGTGCTGTTCCACTGCACCATCCGAAGCTGCGCGCCGGTCGACTTCAGGGTCACCGTCACCGTCCAGCGGCGGGCGGTGTCGGGACGGACCGGGTGCGCGTCCGCGTTCTGCTGGAACATCACCAGGGCCCCGCCGGGAACCTCGGCGCTGCTCGGCAGCTCGGTCATCTTGCAGGTGTCGCCGTCCTTCTTGGGCTGCCACTCGCAGCTCAGCCCGTCGCCATCCTTGAGCGGCAGCGGGAGCCGCAGGGCGGAGACGCCGACGAAGGCGGCGCCGTGACCGTCGTCGAGGACCAGTTCGCCGTTGGCGACGCGCCCGGCGGACGGATCCGAGGGGTTGTTGCTCTGCCCGCTCTCCGCGCTGAACCGGCCCCCGGGGAACGTCGCCTCCAGGGCCTGGATCATCTGGGTGTCGGTGATCGCGGAACGCGGCATCGCCATCGCCGACACCCTGATGTCGGATCCTCCGGAGTGCATCCCGGCGAACACCTCGGGGATCACCAGGCCGACGGCCGCGATCGCGGTGCAGGCACCGACCCCGGCGATGACGCCGGCCGTGCGCCGACGCCGGCGGATCCGCCCGCGCTGGACGGCTCCGCGCATGAGCGTGGTGAGGTCTGGTTCGAGGGAGTCGGTCGTGCGGTCCAGGGCGTGTGCGAGGTCTGCTTCGAACGGCATGCTGGCGTCACCTGTTTCTGTCGCTGATGGGGGCTTCGTGGCGGTTTCGACCTGCGCGCAACGGTGCTCAGTGCGGAACCAGGTCGGACAGGCTGTCGCCGAGCAGGGCACGCACCCTGCCGAGCGCCCGGGTGCCCTGGGAGCGGACCGCGCTGCTGCTCAGCTTGAGCATCCGGGCGGTCTCCTCGATGCTGCGGTCCTCCCAGTAGCGCAGCAGCAGCACCGCCCGGTCGCGGGGCGGCAGTTGGCCGAGCGCGTCCAGCAGGGTGAGCCGCAGCGCGGTGTCCGGGCCGGCCGCCGCGCTGTCGGGCATGGTCCCGGTGGGACGCTCGCCGCTGCTCCGTCGACGCCGCAGGCTGAGGAAGGTGCGGACCAGGACCGTCTGGGCGTAGGCGGCCGGGTTGTCCGCCTTGGCCACCCGCTTCCAGTGCACGTACACCCGGCTGAGGGTCTCCTGGACCAGGTCCTCGGCAAGATGTGCGTCGCCGGCCGCGAGGACGTACGCGGAGCGGTACAGCGCCTTCGCCCTCGCCGCCACGAACGCCAGGTACTCATCCTCCTGTGCTGATTTCACTCGGTTCCCGCCTGTTCCCTTGTCCTGTGATCCCCGTGCATACCCCTCATGACTACGTAAGGCGTCAGCATGTCGCGCGGGCGGGGCACCTTCTTTTTCTTTTCACCGCTGCCGCGTCGGCTGCCCCCTGCGGACACCCGCGTCTGCCCGCGGCCGACCCCGTGAGAAGCAGCCCCGGCCAGCGGTGATGCGGTCGGTATCATGCGCCCGGGGGTTCGTTTGCAGGCAGAGGGGAACGGTCGGTGGGTGGGTTGCGGTTCACGGTGCTGGGACCGATACGGGGGTGGCGGGACGGCGGCGAGCTCGCACTCGGGTCGCCGCAGCAGCGGAACCTGCTGCTCTCGCTGCTGCTGAGGGCCAACCACCCCGTGTCGACCGGTCAACTCGTCGACGACCTGTGGGGCGAGGAGCCGCCCGCCAAGCCCATGGCCGTGATCCGGACGTACGTCCACCGCCTGCGCCGCGTCCTCGGGCCCGCCCCGCTGACCTCGCTCAGCGGGGGCTACCTGCTCACCGTGGATCCCGGGGAGCTGGACACCCACCGCTGCGAGGAGCTCGTCGGCACGGCGAAGGAGCTCAGCGGCGCCGGGGAGCACGCTCGCGCCGCCGCCGCGCTGCGCCTGGCGCTGGCCCTCTGGCAGGGCGAGCCGATGTCCGGACTCTCCGGCCCCTATGCCGAGCGGCAGCGCGGCGAGTGGACCGAACGCCGGGTGACCGTCCTGGAGTCGTGTCTGGAGGCCGAGATCGAGGCCGGACCGTCCGGCGAGGCCGTCGCCGAACTGACCGCGGTCGCGGCCGAACACCCGCTCAGGGAACGGTTCTCCGAGCTGCTGATGCTCGCCCTCTACCGGGCCGGACGGCAGGCCGAGGCCCTGAGCGTCTACCGCGAGACGGACCGGCGGTTGCGGGCTCAGCTCGGCGTCGCCGCCGGGCCCGGTCTGCGCGAGTTGCAGCGCCGGATCCTGGTGGCCGACGCCGCCCTCGTGGCGCCCGCGCCGCCCCGGCCCGACAGCACCACCACGGCCCGCCCGCCGTACCACGCGCCGATCCGGCCGACCCAGGTACCGGCCGACCTCGCCGACTTCACCGGCCGCGAGGCGCAGACGGAAGCGGTGCGGGCCGTCCTGCTCGCGCCCCGCACCGTGCCCGTGGCGACGGTGTCGGGCCTGGGCGGCATGGGCAAGACGGCCCTGGCCGTCCATGTCGCGCACGGGCTGGCCGCCGACTTCCCCGACGGCCAGCTCTACGTCGACCTGCACGGGGCCGACGGCCGCCCGACTCCGCCCGAGGAGGTGCTGGGCGCCTTCCTCCGCGCCCTCGGCGTGCCGGCGGAGGCGCTGCCCGCCGGGCTCCCCGAACGCTCCGCCCAGTTCCGCTCGCTGCTCTCCGGCCGACGCGTGCTGACGGTCCTCGACAACGCCCGGGACGCCGAGCAGATCAGGCCGCTGCTGCCCGGCCGGCCCGGCTGCGCCGTGCTCGTCACCAGCCGGGCCCGGCTCGGTTCGCTTCCCAACGCGCACGTCGTCGAGCTGCCGGCCTTCGCCCCGGAGGAGGCCCTCGACCTGCTCGGCCAGGTGGTCGGCGGGCAGCGGCTGCGGGCCGAGGCGGACACGGCCAGGGAGCTCGTGCGGCTCTGCGGCCACCTCCCGTTGGCCGTGCGCATCCTCGCCGCCCGCCTCTCCTGCCGACCGGGCTGGACCATGGCCCGGCTGCTCGACAAGCTGTCCGAGAACCGCCGCCGGCTGGATGTGCTGCGCACGGAGGACCTCGCCGTCGAGTCGGCGTTCCGCTTCGGCTACGACCAGCTGACGCCCGACCAGGCCCGGGCCTTCTGCCTGCTGGCCGTGCCGGACGTGCCCGACCTGTCGCCGGGCGCGGTCGCGGCGGTGCTCGACCTGCCCGAGCACGAGGCCGAGGAGCTGGCCGAGTCGCTGGTCGACTGCTCGATGCTGGAGACCGCGCCGCCGGACCGCTACCGCTACCACGACCTGCTGCGCGCCTTCGCCCAGCGGCTCGTCCCAGAGACAGCGGCCGACGTCGAGGCCGGCGCGGGCTCGGCCCCGGAGGCGGACCACCCGGCCGCCGTCCTCACCCGCCTGGTGATCCGCCAGCACGCCGAGACCGTCGCGGCCCTCGGCCCGACCGCCACCCGCGCGGCCCTGACCGGCGCCGGTGCACCGTACGCCCCCGACTGCCGCGCGGTGGCCCGCGGCCGCGGCGAGTACCAGGGCATCGGCGCCCTGGTCGGCCAGTACGCCGGGCTCCCCCAGCCGCCCCGGCTCGATCTGGTGGCCGAACTGCTGCTCGGGGGAAGCCTGTTGTGCGAGACCGGCCAGGCCGCCCGGCCGCTGGGGCACGCGGCCAAGGTCCTGCTCCAGGCAGCCGTCCGGCAGGGCGACCGAACGGCCGAGGTCAGGGCCCGGCTGGTGCTCGGCCGGCTGCTGACCGAGGTCGGCTCCGAACCCGCGGCCCTCGGCGAGCTGATCAGGTCCCGCGACCTGTGCATCGCCCACGGCCTGCCGGGGCCGCTGCTCGCCCTGGCCCACGCCTCCCTGGCCGCCCTGTTCGTCCAGGTCGGCCGGCCGGGCGACGCGGTCGACGGCTTCGCGGCGGCGATCGCGGTCTGGGAGCGGCTCGGCGACCGGCGCTCGGTGGCGGGCGAACTGCTGAACCTGGCCGGTGCGTTCACCGAGCTCGGCCGGCCCGAGGCGGCGGTCCGCGTCGTCGACCAGTCCCTGCTGATCTGCCACCAGCTCGCCGACCACGAGCTCCAGGCGCTCGCCCTCGACTCGTTGGGGACGATCGCCCACGATCGCGGCGAGTTCGAGCAGGCCCTGCGCCACCACCGCGGCGCCCTCGCCCTGCTGCGGCCGGACGACCGGCGCCGGACGGGCCGCACGCTCCTGCGGCTCACCGAGTCGCTGCGAGCCGTCGGCCGCGGCGACGAGGCGGTGGAGGCGGCCGACCGGGCGGTCGAGGTGCTGACGCTCGA
Organism: Kitasatospora sp. NPDC098663; assembly: GCF_044760075.1. Lineage (NCBI taxonomy): Bacteria > Bacillati > Actinomycetota > Actinomycetes > Kitasatosporales > Streptomycetaceae > Kitasatospora > Kitasatospora sp. NPDC098663. The sequence goes on from NZ_JBIWAP010000084.1 coordinate 4,819, forward strand.
CGGCGACCGCCGGGGGCGGGGGCTGGCCCTGGCGGCGCTCGGTGACGCGCTCGCCGACCGCGGCGCCGCAGCGGACGCGGCCCGGGCGTGCCGATCGGAGGCCTACGGCATCCTGGCCTCCATCGGCTCCCCCGAAGCCGACCGGCTGCGCGCCCTGATCGGCCTCGGCGGGGCCGCCGACCGGCCCCGCCGGCAGTGGCCGTCCTGGCTGCCGGCCTGATCCTCCCCTCGCCCCGGGGGTGTTCGGCTACCGGTCCGACGGCTCAGGACAGCGCCCACACCTGGTTCTCCGCTTTCGAGCAGTCCGCCACCCTGACGTAGTAACCGGCTCCGTCCGACGTCAGGCAACCCTTGGTGGCGCCGTTGACGATCTGGTAGCCGCCCGGAACCGGCGTGAAGGACCAGAGCTGGTTGTCGTTGTACGGCGGGCTCGTCCAGATCTGCACGCGCCCGTCGCCCGTGTCCAGATCCAGCACCTTGGTGTAGTTGCTGGAGGCGTTGCGCAGGAAGTACTTCCCCTCGAAGACCTTTTCCAGCCGCCACTGCTGGGCCGGCGTGCCGTTGATGATGAAGGTGCCGACCTGGTTGCCGTTCCTGTCCCCGGAGTAGGAGTTGTCCAGCGCGACGCCGACGCTGGTGATCTGTGCCTGGGAGGGCAGCTGCGGCTGCGGTTTCGGCTCCGGCGTGGACGGCGTCGGCGGCGTGGGCGGCGCCGACGTCGCGGACGGCGTCGGCGTGGGCGGTTCGTGGGAGGCGGGCGGGGACGGGACGGCGGAGGTCGGCGCGGGCGGGGCCGGGTTCTGGCCGGCGGTGGGCGCCGTGGAGGCCGGAGCCGGCACACCGGGCTGGGACGGGGAGGCGGAGGTCGGCGCGGACGGGGCGGGGTTCTGGCCGGCGGTGGGCGCGCCGGAGGCCGGAGCCGGCACACCGGGCGGGACGGGCCCGGCGGTGGTCCGCCCGGCGACCGGCTCGGGCTCGGCGCCGGGCGTGGGGCTCCCGCCCGCTTCCGGGCCGGCCGACGGCACCGGGGTCGTCGGCTCGGCGGGCTGCTGTCCGGCGGGTTGGCGGTCGGCTGCCACCGCAGCGGAAACGGCCGGGCCCGAGAGGCCGGCCACCGGGCCCGCGACGGCGGCGGCGTCCGGAGCGTCGTCCTCGTCGGACCGGATCACCGTCGCTCCGGAGGCCCCGACCACGCAGAGCAGCGACAGCGCCGTCACCCCGATCAGCCCGCGCAGGCGGAACCTGGCCCACGGTGCGCGTCCGGCGACCGGCCGGGGCCCGACCGGAGCCGGCGGCGCCGTCTCCTCGGCCGGTGCGAGGGCGTCCCGTACCGCCGCGGCCATCGTCGCCGCGTCGGGCCAGCGCTCGCCGGGATCCTTGGCCATCGCCCGCTCGACCAGCGCCCACACCGGCGCGGGCACGTCCTCCGGAAGCGGCGGCACGGGCTCCGTCAGGTGCTTGAGGATCAGTTCGAGGGCGGTCTCCCCGTCGAAGGGGAGCTTGCCGGCGAGGCATTCGTAGAGGACGACGCCGAGTGCGTAGAGGTCCGCCGAGGCGGTGACCGTCCCGGTGGAGGCCTGTTCCGGCGCCTGGTAGGCGGCGGTGCCGAGCACCATGCCCGGTACGGTCAGCCGGGCGTCGCAGCCGGGCCGGGCGATGCCGAAGTCCGCGATCACCGTCCGGTCGCCGCGGACCATCAGGTTGGCCGGTTTGATGTCCCGGTGGACCACCTCGGACTCGTGCGCGGCCTCCAACGCCTCCAGCACCTGGAGTGCCATCCGGAGGGTCTCCTCCACCGGCAGCGCGCCGCGGCGTTCCAGCACGGCGCTCAGCGGTTGCCCGTCGATCAGCTCCATGACCAGGTAGCCGACCGAGGGCCGCCCGTCCACGGCGCTGTGCCCGTAGTCGTACACCCCGACGATGCCCGGGTGGCGCAGCTGTGCCATGACGCGGGCCTCGGCGTGGAAGCGTTCGGCGAAGCCGGATTCGTCCAGCAGGGCCGGCTTCACCACCTTGACCGCGACCCGGCGGCCCAGGACCTCGTCCTCGGCGAGCCACACGTCGCCCATCGACCCGCCGCCCAGCAGGTCCACCAGCCGGTAGCGGTCGGCGAGCACGGTGCCGCGCATGATACTCCCTGAATCAAGCCCGAGGACCGGAGCGAATCCGGAGACCGGCCCGGTTCCATGGGCGCACCTTGGTCCGGGGCGCCCTCCGAGGATCATGACACCGGCAAAACAATTACTGGCTTTCCATCATATGAATCACGTTCGACTCAAGCCATCCCCGCCCCACACCCCATCCCGTGCCCCCGCGCCCCGCGCCCACGCGCCCCCGCGCCTCGACGGCCGCGTCGCCGCAGCCGGCCGGGCGGGGTGTCAGCCGCCCTCCCCAGCCGCGACCGGTCACCGGTCCACTCGAAGGAACGCCGTCGTCGAGCCTCCCGGAACCGGCCTGCGAGGGGCTGCTCGTCCTCGCTCCCGGACAGCCTCGGAGCAGGCCGTCAAGGGCTCCCGAAGCGCCGGACCGACTTCTCGCGCTTCTCGCGCCAAAGGTTCGCAGCAAAATTACCTGTCACTGGAATGCAGGTCGCCGGGACTTTTCGCATCGCGCCCCAGGACCGGCCGACCTAGCGTGGTTCGCGGTGCTCCTCCTCGGCACTCCTCGCCGCAGGCAAGCCATGGGACCGAGCCGCGGATCCGCCCGGGCAAGGCTTCGGCGGCACACGAACAGATGAATTCGGAAAGGCTCAGCCATGGGCTTCAACCACGTCGGCTCGGTGATCGCGGTACCCGACAAGCCGAACCGGTTCCGGGTGTTCTCCGGCACCAACCACCGGCGCGTGGAAATCAGCGAGTGGGAGCGCCTCACCAAGGGCTGACAGTCGCCTCGGGTGCCCGGACCGCACCGCACCGGACCGCACCGGACCGCACCGGACCGGACCGGACCGGACCCACCGCACCCCAGCACTGGACGCCCGACCGGGCCGACCCCGGCCGGGCGTCGCACGTACCCGTACGTGCCCCGGGCCGTCGAACCGTTCGTCGGCCCCGTCTCCCCCGCTCATGTACACCTGCTCCGATCGGAGACCCGCCCATGGGTCGGTTCGTCACAGACGTCGATGTCCTGGTCGCCTACGACGACCCGGTACGACATCCGCCGTTCCACACGCCCACCGGGTGGGAGTGGATCGACGTCGATCTGAACACGGGCGCACGCGGCGCCTACCTGTACCTCGTCTTCGAACGGTCCGCCGACGACCGGCCCGTCACCGGCATCCGCGTCCTGACGGACGACGAGAAGCCGCCCGCCGGCTACCAGAAGCTGCCGGTCGACCTCAACAGGGGAACCCACGTCCACGACAAGGCCCTGTTCCTGGCCGTCACCCGTCAGGAAGGCGCAGCCCGGCCCATCGTCGACCTCACCGTCGCGCACTGGAAGGACGGGTCGCAGGAGATCCCTCCCGAAACGGGCTACACCCGCGTCGAAACGAACCTCAACGAGGGCGCGACGGGCGACTTCGTCTACCTCGACTACCTCCGGGCCACCGAGAACGCACCCTCCGGTTCGCCCGCCACGCCGGACCAGGAGAACGCGTGAACACTCCCCACTCCCCGCAGAGCGCTCCGTCGCTGCCGGACTCGCTGCTGAAGGCCCTCAAGCGCAAGCCCCGCCCCGGCGGCCTGAAGGCCATCCGACACGTGGTCTTCCTGATGCAGGAGAACCGCTCCTTCGACCACTACTTCGGCAGCGACTTCCGAGGAGTGCGCGGGTACGACGACCGCAACCTCGTCACGTTCCCCGGGACCGGCGGCCGCACCGTCCTCGACCAGCCCGACCCGGACGACTCCTCCAGGCCCCACAGGCCCTACCGGTTCGGCCCGGGCGACGTGACGACCGAGCCTGCGGCCCACAACTGGCCCACCGGCCACGAGGCGTGGAACAACGGCCGCTACGACCAGTGGATCGATGCCGAGAAGACCCCCGCCATGGGCTACTTCGACCAGCCGGAGGTCGTCGGGACCTACCGGGCGCTGGCCGATCAGTTCACCATCTGCGACGCCTACCACTGCTCGGTGATGGGCGAGACCACCTCGAACCGCAACTACCTCTTCAGCGGATTCGGCGGCTGGGAGCCCGACGGGTCGCGGGTCACCGGGTCGGTCGCGCACGACCGCGAGAACCCCGACGCGGCCTACGCGGGAGACCGGACGCTGGGGTACAACTGGTCCAGCTACCCCGAGATCCTGGAGGTCAACAACGACCCCTTCGGGTCCGACAGGATCAGCTGGCGCGTCTACCAGGGCTGGGACAACTACTACGACAACAACCTGGAGTTCCACGCCGAGTTCAAGCGGGTCTTCCAGACCGTGCTGAAGATCGCCGAGCTCGACTACCTGAGCCTGTACGACTTCTACCGGGATCCGAAGCGCGTACGCCCGGAGGACGTGGAGGCGCTCGCCAAGGCGGTCGCCTACCTGCCGCCGGCCGAGCGGAGCCTCTACGACCGAGGGCTCTTCCGATGCCCGCCCCCGCCGGACTCGAAGCAGAACCCGAAGAACCACCGCGACTTCGTCTACGCGTTCGCCCAGGACGTGGCGGCGAAGAGGGTCCCCCGGGTCTCGTACCTGGTGCCCTCGGACGCGGACTCGGAGCACCCGGGCCAGGGCGGTTCGGCCCCCATGACCGGTGAGGAGGTCGTCTGCCAGGTCCTGGACGTCATCGCCTCCGACGAGGACATGTGGGACTCCACCGTGCTGTTCATCAGCTACGACGAGAACGACGGCTTCTTCGACCACGTGCCGCCGCCGGTGCCCCCGCAGGGCGTCGACGACGAGTACGTCGGCAAGGAGCCCATCGGCCTGGGCATGCGCGTACCGATGATCGTCGTCTCCCCGTGGACCGTGGGCGGCTACGTCAACTCCCAGGTCTTCGACCACACCTCACAAGTCCGCTTCCTGGAGGAGTGGTTGGGCGTACGGCAGCCCGCCATCAGCCGCTGGCGACGCACCGTGGCCGGCAACCTCACCTCGGTCTTCGACTTCGACCGCACCGGCGACCCGCCACCGCAACCCACCGACCCCACCCGGCGTCTGGCCCGCCCGCTGCCGTACCAGCCGGACTCCCACGGCGCCCTGGACCAGGGGCAGGGTGTGTTCGTCCTGCAACCGGTCAACACCGGCGCCGCCTCCGTGCACCTGACCCTGTACGACAACGTCGGCACGTCCGGCACCTACGGCACTCCTCGGCACTTCGACGTGCTCGGCACCACCGCGCCCGCCACCAACGTGCCGCTGGTCGACGGACGTTACGACTTCTACCTCACCGGCCCCAACGGATTCCGCCGCGAGTTCGCCGGAAAGGCCGCCGGAGCCGCCGCCGAAACCTCCGTCGCCAGCGCCGTCGCCACCGCCCCGAAGCGCACCCTCACCCTGACGATCACGTCACCCAGTGCCACGCCCCAGACCGTCACCGTGGCGCCCCGGCACTACAGCACCGCGAAAGCGCTGACCGGCGCCGTCGTCACGGGCAAACCCCTCACCCTCGTCTGGGACACCGAGGCCGCCGACGGCTGGTACGACCTGGACCTCGCGATCACCGAGGACGCGTCCTTCCGCCGCCGCCTCATGGGCCACGTCGAGAACGGCCGGCCGAGCATCAGCGGCTGAACGCCGAGGAGGCCGGCGCCTGGGCGCGGCGCCGGCCTCCTCGGGTGCGGGGTGTGCTACCGGCGGCCGCGGGCCGGTGCGGGGTTGAGCTTGGCACTGAGCACCGACAGGAAGGTCGGGAGCCTGTCCACCGCGGTCTTGGGGACGGGGGTGACCTGGACGGTGTCCCGGACCACGTCCTGCACGACGAGCTTGTAGGTGCCGCCCTCCTCGACGAGTTCGGCGGCGTAGAGCAGGGTTTCTTCCACCAGGGGTCCCTCCGGTCGTCTGTCGTACGGCGGGTCAGGAGCCGTTGAGCCAGGCGTTCCACGCCTTGGTCGCCTGCTCCTCGTCCGCTCCCTGGGCGAACAGGTGGTGGCCCAGCCAGATCGGCCAGTTCCAGGAGCTGCCGTTGTAGAACCGGTACAGCGTGTCCGGCCCGCGCAGGCCGATGAAGTCGGGGCTCAGGTAGTCCACGACCACCTCCTCCCGGCCGCCGTCCGCGCCCGGGAGGTCGAGTGACAGCCGGTCGCCGACGGCCGTGTCGTCGGCGAGGCCGAGGCGCCGGCGCAGCGTGGCGAAGTCGGCGGGTTCGGCGGTCGGTCCGGGCCGGGTGGCCTTGACGTAGACGGCGGTGCGGTCGGCGAAGTGCGCCAGGTACTGGGCGAGGCTGTGCTGGTAGAGGTCGACGTGCTTCTCGGCCGCGTCCGCCCTGGTGTCCCAGCCGTCGTCGACGACGCCCTCGTGCACCCAGTGGATCCCCATCCGCAGGTGGCTCGACGTGCCGTCGGCCGGCTCGATGTGGTAGCTGAGGGTGTTCGAGAAGCCGCCCTCCCTGGTCGCCCGGACGGCGAAGTGGTGCGGCGGTTCCCAGGCCACGACGGTGCCGCCGCCGCGGGAGACCGTCCCGCCGACGTGCGGCTCGACCTCCATGGGGTACAGCCAGCTGAGGTTGCCGGCGCCGGTGGCGATCGCCTGCCAGACCTTGTCGGGTACGGCGGGCAGGTCCTGTTCCCGGCGCACCTGGAACTCTCGGGCCACGATCGGTTCTCCTTCACAGTCGATGGGCTTGTCGTTCGATGGGGTTGTCACTCGACGGGCTTGTCGTTCAGTAGGTGAGCGGCAGTGCGCACAGCCGCCGTTGCAACGGGTTGGGCCGCCAGTCGAGGGCCGTCTCGTCGGCGAGTGCGAGGCCGGGGAGCCTGCGGACCAGGGTGCCGATCGCCAGTTCGGTCTGGAGCTTGGCGAGCGGTCCGCCGAGGCAGAAGTGCGGGCCCGTGCCGAAGGTCAGGTGCCGGTTGCGGGCGCGCGTCAGGTCGAGCCGGTCGGGGTCCTCGAAGCGGTACTGGTCGCGGTTGGCGGCGCCGAGGAACAGGTACACCAGCTCGCCCTCGCGCAGCGTCCGCCCGCCGATCTCGACGTCCTGCGCGACGACCCGGACGATCGCCTGGGTCGGCGTGTCGTAGCGGGCCAGCTCCTCGACGGCGGTGCGGATCAGCCCCGGGTCCTCGCGCAGCCGGGCCAGCTGGTCGGGGTGGCGCAGCAGGGCGAGGGTGCCGTTGCCGATCAGGTTGGCGGTGGTCTCGTCCCCGGCGGTGATCAGGACGAAGCAGGTGGACAGCAGTTCGGAGTCGGTGAGCCGGTCGTCCGTGGCCTGGGTGGTGACCAGGGCGCTGATCAGGTCGTCGCCCGGATCGTCGCGGCGCTGCCGGATGAGCCGGGACAGGTACTCCTCGTACTGGTCGACGGCGGCCTCGGCCTGCTCGATGTCGGCGGTGAGGTTTCCGAGCCGGCGGAACCAGGTCTTGACCTGGGGGCGGTCCTCGGGCGGGATGCCGAACAGCTCGCAGGCGACGGCCAGGGGCAGCGGGGAGGCGACCGCCTCGATGAAGTCCATGGCGGGGCCCTGGGCCACGGCCCGGTCGATCAGGTCGTCGACGACCGCCTGGATGCCGTCCCGCAGGGCCTCGACCCGCCGGGCGGTGAACGCCCGGTTGACCAGCTTGCGCAGCCGGGCGTGGTCCGGCGGGTCGGTGTTGGTCATCACCCGGCCGAGCCGGTCGGTGAGCCGGCTCAGGGCCTTCAGGTCGCCGCCGAGGCCGCCGAGGGCCCGGGTCATCCGGTCCCGGTCGTTCGACAGGCGCAGGTCGCTCAGGGCGGCGTCGACGTGGGCGTACCGGGTGAGGTGCCAGATGCCCTGGTCGCTGCGGTGGACCGGGCTCTCGTGCCGCATGCGGGCGTAGAACGGGTACGGGTCGCGGCGGGCCTCGGGCGTGTACAGGGCCGCGGCGAGGTCGCCGGGCCCGGCCGGGCCCGCGGTGGCACGGGCCTCGGCCGGGGTGCCGGACGGGGTGTCGGACGGGGTGTCGGCTCCGAACGTTTCGGCTCCGAGGGTTTCGGTGGAGGTCACGTCGGCCGCGCTACTTCCGGGCGTCCATGGCGTCGGCGAGGCTCCTGGGCCGCATGTCGGTCCAGGACTGCTCGACGTACTCCAGGCAGGCGGTGTGGCCGTCGGGGCCGTGGGCGACGGTCCAGCCCTCGGGGACGTCGGCGAACTGCGGCCACAGCGAGTGCTGGTTCTCGTGGTTGACGAGCACGAGGAAGGTCGCGTCCTGATCGTCGAACGGGTTGGTCATGGGTCAGTCCTCCTGGTGGGAAAGGGCGGTGTCGCCGGTGACCTCGGCGAGGCGGGCGGCCACGATCGGTCCGATCTGGGCCAGCGAGCCCGGCTGGGTCATCCGGTCGTGGCGGGTGGTGATGTCGTGGGAGTCGATCCGGCCGGTGACGTACGGGCGCCAGGTGCCGGCGCCGGCCGAGTCCTCGGTGCGGTCGATCGTGGAGTTGAACAGCAGCAGGTCCCCCTCGAACCGGCCGGGGGCGTGGGCGACCGCCAGCTCGGCGTTGTTGATCATGATCCGGACGACGGCCTCGATGCGCCGCTCGTCCAGGTGCGCCAGGGCGCTGCCCCGACGGCGCAGGATCTCGGCGACCTCGGCGTAGGACAGCGGCCCCTCGCCCAGTTCGGCGGGGTCGCAGTCCAGGATGCCGACGAGCACGTCCCGCTCGGTGGGCACGGCGGAGTCGTCGAGCACCACGTCCTTGACCGGGTAGGCGTCGAGGGCCGCCAGCAGTTCGGTGCGCTCGCCGCGGGCCTGGAGCTCGCAGGCGATCGCGTGGGCGATCAGCCCGCCGGCGGACCAGCCGAGCAGCCGGTAGGGGCCGTCGGCCTGGACCTTGCGGATCTGGTCGGCGTAGTCGGCCGCCATCTCCTCGTACGACGTCGGCAGGGCCTCGGCGTGCGCGAGACCACGTGCCTGGATCGCGTACACCGGGTACTCCGGGCCGATGTGGTTCAGCAGACCGGAGTAGGACCAGCTGATGCCGCCGCCGGGGTGAATGCAGAACAGCGGCGGGCGGGTGCCGGTGGACCGCAGCGGCAGCACCACGTCGAAGGCGTCCTCGGCGTCGTCCATGGCCAGCCGGCTGGTCAGACCGGCCACGGTGGGGGCCTCGAACAGAGTGCGCAGGCCCACCGGGACGCCCAGCGTCCCGCGGATGCGCGAGACCAGGCGGGCGGCCAGCAGCGAGTGCCCCCCGAGGTCGAAGAAGCTGTCGTCGAGGTGGACCTGCTCCCGGCCGAGGATCTCGGCGAACAGGGAGCACAGCAGCTGCTCCTGGGGGGTGCGCGGGCCGCGGCCCGCGCCCGTCGCCTCGGACTCGGGTGCGGGCAGCGCGGCCCGGTCCAGCTTGCCGTTGGCGGTCAGCGGCAGCGCGTCGAGGGTGACGAAGGCCGACGGCACCATGTACTCGGGCAGTTCGCGACCGAGCCGGCGGGCGAGGCCGTCCGGCGCGGGCGCGCCCTCGGCGGCGGGCACCAGGTAGGCGACCAGGCGCTTGTCGCCCGGCCGGTCCTCGCGGGCGACGACGGCCGCCTGGGCCACGCCCGGGCAGGCGGCGAGGAGGGCCTCGACCTCGCCGGGCTCGATCCGGAACCCGCGCAGCTTGACCTGCTCGTCGGCGCGGCCGACGAACTCCAGGACGCCGCCGGGCAGCCAGCGGACGAGGTCCCCGGTGCGGTACATGCGCTCCCCCCGCTCGAACGGGCAGGCGACGAACCGCTCGGCGGTCAGGCCCGGCCGGCCCGGGTAGCCCCGGGCCACGCCCGCCCCGGCGAGGTACAGCTCGCCCTCCACGCCCACCGGCACCGCGCGCAGCCCGTCGTCGAGCACGTACGCCCGCATGTTCGCCATCGGCCGGCCGATCGGCACGCTCGCGGCGGTCCCGGGGAGCGCGCGGACCCGGTGGTGGGCGGCGAAGGTGGTGGCCTCGGTCGGGCCGTAGCCGTTGACCACGGCTGTGCGCGGGCAGGCCGCCAGCACCCGGGCGACGGCCGACGGCGGCACCACGTCGCCACCGGTCCACACCTCGCGGACCGTGGCGAGCAGCTGCGGCCGCTCCTCGGCCACCAGCCGGAACAGGCCGGCCGTCAGCCACAGCCCGGTCACCCCGTGCTCGGCGACCGCGCCCGCGAGCAGGTCGAGGTCGAGCCGGCCGGGCGGTGCGACGACGATCGTGCCGCCGCCGAGCAGCGGCGCCCAGAGCTCGTACGTCGCGGCGTCGAAGGCCGTGGGCGAGTGCAGCAGCACCCGGTCGTGGCCGCCCTCGCGCCAGCACGGGGCGAGCGCGAGCGCCACCACGTCACGCTGGGTGACACCGACGCCCTTCGGCCGGCCGGTCGAACCGGAGGTGTACATCACGTACGCCAACTGCCGGGGATCACAGGGGATCTGTGGATCGGACCCGTCGGGTTCGGCCTGGCTCAGCGCGGTCAGCACGTCCTCGGTGAGCACCAGGGCCGCGCCGGTCTCCCGGAGGATCAGGTCGATCCGGGAGGACGGGAACCGCGGATCGAGTGGGACGTACACGCCGCCGGCCTTGACGATCGCCAGGATCGCGACGACGAGGTCCGCGGAACGCTCCAGCATGACCGCGACCGGGGTCTCCGGCCGCACGCCCTGGCCGATCAGCGCCCGGGCGAGGCGGTTGGCCCGGCCGTCGAGCTCCCGGTAGGTCAGTTCGGCGCCGTCCGCGACGACCGCGACCGCGTCCGGCACCGCCCGCACCCGGCGGGCGAACAGCTCCGGCAGGGCGGCCTCGGGCCTTCCGGCGCCAGGCAGTTCCGCGCCGGGCAGTTCGGCGCGCGGCAGTTCGGCGCGCGGCAGTTCGGCGCCGGTCCGGTTGAACTCGACCAGCAGTTCGCCGCGTTCCTCGCCGGACAGCAGGTCGAGCCGGCCGATCGGCTGGTCCGGCTCGGCGGCGGCCGCGCGCAGCAGCCGTACCCAGCGGGCGAACAGCAGCTCCACCGTGGCCGGGTCGAACAGGTCGGTCGCGAACTCGACCGCGCCGAGCACGCCCGCCGGGCCGCCGTCCGGGCCGTACTGCTCGGCCAGGCTGACGGTCAGGTCGACCCGCGCGGTGCCGGTGGGGGCCTCCAGGTGGGCGGTCTCCAGGCCCGGCAAGGTGAACGCCCCGGCCGGGGCGTTCTGCAGGCCGAGCATGACCTGGAACAGCGGGTGGTGGGCCAGCGACCGGGTGGGGTTGACGGCCTCGACCAGGTACTCGAACGGCACGTCCTGGTGGGCGTAGGCGGCCAGCGCCTTCTGCCGCACCCGGCCGACGAGTTCGGCGAAGCCCGGGTCGCCTGCGGTGTCGGTGCGCAGCACCAGCGTGTTGACGAAGAAGCCGAC
>NZ_JBIWAP010000085.1:0-15916 GCF_044760075.1 Kitasatospora sp. NPDC098663
GCGAGGGAGTCCAGGTCAGGCGTCACAACCGACCTTTGGACTCCCTCGCTTCATGTCATGCGCGCCAACGAGCCCTTGGCATCAATCATCTAGCCAGGCGTCGACGCCGCGGCGCAGCCGGGACTTGTGCCGGTCCAGCAGCTTGCCGCGCTGTGTGCCGTTCTTAGTCACCTGGCCCCGGCCGCCGTCGACCATGGCCAGATGGCAGTGCACGTGCTCGGTGTCGATCTGGATGACCCCGACGTAGCGCAGGTCGTCGAAGCCGCTGGTGCCCGAGCTCATCCGCTCCAGGCCGTGCATGATCGCCATGCGCAGCTTCATCTGGTCGATATGCCCGCGGTAGTCACCGCGGGCTTCGCAGTGGAAGTCGACGTCGACGATCTTGTGCTTCCGCAGGTACTCCTCGTCGAAGGACAGCACGGTCTTCAGCACGGTGTGCCCGGCGTCGAAGTAGTGCTGGATGTCCTTGCTGGCCGCCTTGAGCTGTTCGTCGGAGAGCGAGACCGAGCCGTAGCCGAAAGCCACGCCGCCTTTGCCCTGGGCCTGGCGCATCTCACGCTTCGCCGCGCCCCGCGAGATACCGGCGCGCTCGACGGCTGACTCCCGCGCCATGTAGCGCAGGATGAAGTCGTCGGTGCGCAGGCGCTGGATCGGAGCCAGTGACTCCGTCGCCTGCTCGCGGGCCATGTACCGGATGACGTAGTCGCCCGGCGTCGCGCCGCGCGATCCCTTGCCGCCGGGCAGCGGCACGCTGAACTCGTTGACGATCACGATGCCCTGCTTCAGGCTCATCGCCGCTCTCCCCGCTGTCTCACTACCGGTGCACTAAGGCCCCGGCTGCCGTACGCCAGCAACCGGGACCTTGCTCGTCGTGCCTGATCCGTCCTCAGGAACCCAGGCTCTGCTCGCCGTCCTCGCCGAAGTCCAGATCGGCCGCACGCTGGATCACCTGGCGCTTGCGCTCGTCCAGGCTCGGGACGGGCCCGGCCTCACGTCGACGGGCCTCTCGCTCCCGCTCCTCCAGCTCCAGGCCGAGATCCGGGCTCAGGTCGCGCTGCGCCTCACGGGTCGGGACCGGGGGGGGCGAACGGCACCTTCTGCTCTTCGGCTCTGTGCAGTGGTGCGGCCACACGCTCCCGGTAGAGGTTCTCCGTGGTGCCCTCGGTGCTCGCCCGCTCGGTCTGGTACTGCTCCCGTTCGGCGGCGATCTCCGCCTCGATCTGCCGCAGGCGAGCGTTCATGCCGTCGACAACCGGCGCTGCCTCGGGCACGGGCGCTCCGACGATCTGCTCGACGTCGGTGTCCAGGCCCAGCTCGGCTTCGGTGAACAGGGAGCTGATCGCGTCCGAGCGCGCCTTCAGCCCGCGTGCATCGACCACAGCCTCAGTCCGCGGGACGCCGTTCTTGGAGCGGTCGGCGAAGTAGCCGGCGAGGTCGTAGCCGCTGGACTCGAGATCGATCTCCAAGCCCCCGATGCCGTGGATCTGGGTGAAGACCACGGGCGTGTCGTCTTCGGTCTGTACCTCCGACGGAGCGAGCACGAGCATGTCCGCCGTGGCTGGCAGCTCCCACTCGATCCCAGTGACCTGCTCGGGCACTGCGAAGCCGCTCGTGAAGTAGCCCTTGCCGGCGAGCACGACCAGCTGCTGGTCATCGAACTCGTAGAAAGCATCGACCTTCTCGCCCTGGCCGGGGGAGTAGGTCACCTGGGAGATGCCGAACGGCAGTGCCCTGGCCGGGGTGACCGAGCGGAGCTCGCCCGTCATGTGCAGATACGGACGGTAGTTCTCCTCCTTGCCCCGGTGCCTGAGGTCGAGCGATTCGACCATGACGCCGAGCTCGGCGGTCACCCCCTCCAGCCGGTACGTTTCCACTCCCCGTTCACGCAGGACACGGTGGGCCCATACGTCGGTCATCGTCAGTCCTGCGGTGCGCATCACTTGCTCCTCTTGCCGTTGGTCTTGCTCTGGTTGGTGGTCCTCGTCGTGGACTTCGGTGTGACGTCGGCCCCGGTCGCCTCGCCCCGGGCGTCCCGGATCTTCGCGATCATCCGCGTTGCCCAGCGCCACATGCCGCGCATCACGACGATCTCGCCCGCGGTGAGCAGTGCGACCAGGAAGAGGAGCGGCATCAGCCACATGGCGATGGTTCCGTCCGCACTGAGCGCACCCCGGGATGCTCCCGACTGCTGGTGCAGCCATGCGCCCAGCATCGGGATGACGACCACGGCCGCGATGAACGCCAGCAGGTAGTCGGCGAGAAGGACGATGGCCCGGAAGAACCCCGCCCACACCACGACGGAGAACCCGCTGGCCTCCTTCTTCGGGGTCAGACGCCGCCATCCGGTGCGCAGCTTCGAGTCCTTCTGCTCCTTCACGGCCTTCGCCGTGGTCTGCTTCGCCGTCGTGGCCGTGCTGGTCGGGGCGATCGTCCCGGTCTTCTCCAGGGCCTGGGTCGACATGTTCGCGTCCTTACGTCTCGTCGGGGTCTTCCGGGATGTGTGCTGAAGCGGCGGGCGCTCCGCTCAACCGGTCGGTTTGGGGAGGGCTGTTCCTCGCCAGCGGCAGCGAGGGCATCGCGGGTTTTGCTGGAGGCCAGATAGACGTCCAGCGACATCACCGCGCCGTCCTGAGAGGTGGAGTAGGTGAAGACCACGAATCGGCCAAGGACGCGGACGGCGCAACGAAGCGCGTCTTGCGCACCGCGCCCCCACTCGACTCACCGGGCTGTGTTGATGCCATTGCTCCCCAACTCGCTGTTCCACTCAAGTATCAATGCAACTCTATCAACAAGGTGAGTCGAAAGGGGGTGTTGTTCATTTGGAATAGCGTGTCTCGCCACTCGCTGGGGTGCCGGAGAGATTGGAGACCTTGTCCTGGGCATCGACCGTGACGAAGAGCAGTGCGCGCCGGTGCGCCGTGACACTGGCTTTGCTCGACTTGTTCTGGGACACCGCGTCGGTGGTGACCTCGACGTCGGCCAGCACGGCGTAGGTGTAGACGCCCGCCTTAGCGTCGACGACCGCGATGCCCGGATCCGCGCCGAGGGCCGAGTTCAGGCCGACTGTGTCGATGTAGTAGTAACGCCGCCGCTGGGCGTCCTCGTTGAACCTCGACGGAGGCATGAACGACTTCAGGAACGTCTCGTTCTCGGTGAGGCCGAACCGGTTCTTCAGGCTCTCGCGCGCCGCTTCATAGGTCTGTCCCGAGTCCCAGGTGAAGGCCATCGAGAGCAGTGACATGATGCGCTCACCGTCGGTGTTCAGCCGGTTCCGGCTGACACCCAGGGCCTCCATGACGGCCGCGTTCACTTGCTCGGCGTTCTTCTTCTGGATGCCTGCCAGATGACCCTCGACATCCTTGATCTGGGCTTCCTGCTCGGCCAGGGCCGTGCGCTGGCTGCTCCAGGTCACGCCGGCAACCGTCGCGACGACCGCGAGGACCAGTGCCGTGGCCAGGGCCGCGAGGTTGCGCCGGAGGGGTCTCCGCCGCGTGGGCGCTGCCGACTGCTCCGTCATCGCTTCCCACCCTCTTCCTGCGGTCCCGTGTCGCCGAGTTCGGGGACTCCGGACCCGGTTGTTGTTTTGATCGCGGGGTTTCCGTACCGAGCCCCGGTGGCGGTCACCACGAGCGCCAAGTGGTCGAAGGCCCCCGTCGTCCCGTTGTGCAGGTAGCGTGCACTCGCCCAGGCGAGCACCTCACCGCTCTTCGTGTCCCGGCACAGCCAGACGGCCTTTGCCTGGCTTGTCGCCACCGGGCCGTCCTTCGCGCTCAGATCGGGCATCACCGTCTCGACCTTCCATGCGTACGTGCTCGGTGCAGCTGCGTTCTGGCCGTCGTAGCGGATGTACCAGGCGTAGCGTGGATCGATCTCGACGGTCGCGTCGAACGGTGTCAGCGACGAGGTGCCGTATGCCTCCTCGTCACTGACCAGGAAGGAGTCCCTGCTGAACAGCGGGGCCATGTCCCTGCGGTGCTCGATGATCCCCAGCGTGGCCTGGTTCGGAACCCCGTTGTTCGGGCTGGGCTGGACGCCGGCCTGGTGGTATAGCGTGGCGAAGGTCTGCTCCCCGGACGCGACCTCTTTCGCGTCGGCGGCTGCCGCCTCGGTGAGCTTGGACAGCTGAGCGCCGGCGTCCGCCGTCACGGGCGTGGACTGGGCATCGTCCAGACGTCCCTTGAGCTGGACGAGCTGGACCTCGTTGTCCGCCGTGCTCGCCTTGAAGCTCTCGCCGGCCACGCCCGTGGCGACGACCAGGGCAAGGATCCCGACCCCCATCGCCGCGGTCACACTGCGTCGGACCAGACGCGCGTTGTCCTCCCGACTGGGTACCTGGCCCCGTTCTCGTTGGCGCTTCGCCCAGCCCGCGAAGTGCTCTTCGAGCTCGGCTCCGGTGACCTTCTTGCGCGTCTTCGGTGCCGCGGGCTTCTCCTCGGGCATCGATCCGGTCTCCTGGTCGGGTCCCGGGCTATCGGACTCGTCATGGGCTGTCGTCACCGAACGCACTCCTCATTCCAAGTTGCCCTCATAGGCGACTCAAGTCTATACGGAAAGGTATTAGCAGCCGAGTCTGAACCTATTCAATGAGAGTGTCGAAAAGTGGAGTCGGCGCGCAGTGCCTGCGCCGGACATGGAGAGGCCGGTGCCCAGGTCGCCCAGCACCGGCCTCTCGCTCCCAGGTCAGATGCAGCGCATCAGACCGTCTTGATCCCCCCGGAGGGGAGCATGGAATCCGACATGTCCACGAACTTCCAGCCCTCGGCCGCCATCCGCGCCGCACTGTCGACGCGAACCCGACCCATGAAGGCGCAGTAGCCGGCCTCGCCGAGGATGACCTTGTCGCCCTGGACGCCCAGCACCACGAGAGTGTGGCCGGCGGGGGCCGAGCCCGGGCCGGAGCCCACCGAGTACGCCGTCGGAGTCGAGGACATCTGCTTGTCGGCCTCCCTCGCAATCGTGTACGCCGTCTCCTTGCCATCGCCCGCCGGGTAGGTCTGGAACGTCGTGTACTTGTTCACGAAGTAGGTGGAGAAGCTCACACAGTTCATCGCGTGGTTGTCGCCGCAGGAGCCAGGGCCTCCGCCCCGACCGTACCGATCGTCGAGGAACTTGCCGCCCTCCTTGTTGAAGAGGTCGACGAGGCCCTGGGCCTCCTCCTGTGTCATCCCGCCGTTCTTCAGCGATACGGAACTGCCACCCTTGGAGGTGCAGTTGCCCAGGATCGTGTTGATTCCGTCCACGATGTTCTCGATGATCCCGCCGACGATGTTCTCGACGCCGCCCACGATCGAGCTGTCGACCGACCAACCGCTCATCTTGCCGAACCACATCTCGGCCTTGTCGCCTCGTGCGGTAATCCCGGCCGCGCCGTCGGCAGAGCGCTCCCAGTTCTCGTGGAAGTGCAGTGCCGCCGCACGCGGTGAGCCCTGCGATCTCTTGAGCATGTCCTTGAGGACCCCGGCATCGCCAGGGTTGTCACCATCGACCATGAAGGCCACCTGAGCCTTGAGCGTGAACCAGTCGACGCCCTTGCTCTTCGCGTACTGGCGCAGCAACGTGTTACGGCCGCCCGTCCACTGCCCGAGACCTATGCCGCTGTCCGTGTTCTGTGCGGCGCTGGCCTTCGCAGCGGTCATGGCGTACGTCCCCGTGGGGAAGTTCTGCACGCTCGTCGGGTCGATCCCGGACTCCTGTGACCAGTTGCCGAGGATGCCCGCGATGTTCTCCTTCGGCATCCCCCAGCTGCTGAGCACCGAGTAGATCTCCTTGGCGTTCTTCTCCACGTCCGCCGGTACGGCAGCCCCGGAGCCCTTGCCGACGCTGCCTGCGTTGACGGCGCACGCTGCCCCGTTCGCGTTGATGCTGCCCTCGGTCTGCGCCGTCGAGTTGAGGACGCCCGTGAGGACCGTACCCAGCAGGGCCACGGTGGCCGTCACCGCGGCTATGCCCGTCATCGCGGCGGCGACAGGGGCCACCGTGGCCGTCACCGTGACACCCAAGACCGCGCCGGCCGTGTTGGCTATGAAGCTGCCGATCGCCATGAACGGTGCAGCGATCGCGTGGCCGACCGCCTTGAGGATGTTGACGAAGAGCGTCCACAGCAGCTTCCCGGCGTTGATAGCCATCGCCATGGCCGCGAAGAACATGGCCTTCAGCCAGTTCAGGAAGGCCATGGCCATGACCACCCCCGTGGCCGGCGGGGCGGCGGCCGCGCCACCGCCGACGGCGACGCCCTTGGCCGCCTTCGAGCCCAGGCCCTCGTCGCCCTTCGGCGCGCCGCGCTCGTAGCCCGTGCCGCCGGCACCCAGTCCACGCTCGTCGGCAGGCTTGGCGTCCGGGCCGCCGCCGGTGACCTTGGACACGCCCTTGACCGCGTCCTGGGCCCCCTCGACTCCGGCGTTCTTCGCTGCACCAATGGCAGCTCCCGGAAGCCCGCCGGCCTGTGCGCCGGTCACGGCACCGGACACGGCGGCCCCCGCGTAGCGCCCGGCGTTACGGCGGGTCGCGCTGTTGCCGTCTCCCTCGATCGCCTTCTGGGCCGCACCTCCGGCCATGTTCCCGGCGACGCCGTTCATGCCCTGCTTGATCTTCGACCCGGCATTCGCGGCGCCAGCCGCCTTGCCTGCGGTCGCTGCACCATCTGTGGTGCCTGCGGTGTTCGCCGCGTCCGGCATCTTCGGCGCAGTGTTCGCCGCGCCAGAAGGACCGGAAGAATGAGCTCCCGGCCCCGGGAACTGCTTGGGCACGCAGGCCTTGCTTTCGGGTGGGCCCTCGGTGCCCTCCTCAGGGCCGAGGCTCTTGGTCCCACGACCCTGCCGGGGCATCCCCTGACTCACCGTCGTGCTCGGCTCGTCCTTCGCCGTCCCCTTCTTGGGACTCCGATTCGGCTTGCCGGTTGCCATGTCGTCTTCCCTTCCTGCTCAATGACAGATGGTGGGCTGCGTCACTTCCTCACCGCACTCAATAGAGCGTGGTGAGGAAGTCCTTGTCGTCGCGAATGGTGCTGTTGGATTGCACATCCCTCAAGCTCGCGTCCAGTCGGAGCAGGTCGAGCGAGAGGTCCGACTCGTACTGGGACTTGTTCCTGGAGTAGTTTTGATACGCCTGTGAAAGGTTGTTCATGATGTTCATGAGCGGGCGCATCGTCACGTCAGAGGACTGGTAGTCCCTGGCGAGGTTGGTGCCGTCCGAGAGAATCCACTGCATGTCCGAGGTCTGACGGCTGGTCGAATCCGAGCCCCCGTCACGCTTCTTGGTGAAGAACTGGGCGTAGCTCTGTCCGGTCGGCACCAGGGCGTGGAGGTAGCCGTCGTAGACGTTGCCTGGACGCCAGTTGAGGTCGAAGCCGCCCGGGAGGACGTGCTCGGTCTGCAGCGCCAGCGTCGATACGCCGTCCTTTGCTTCGGCTGCGGAGACGCCCGTGATCTTGTCGGTGGCAATCGAGACCGGGACGGTCGGCGGGCGCAGGAACAGGCCGTCGAGCTTCGTCGTCTGCAGGTCGGACGTGTAGGACTGAATCTGCGTCAGATTCGTGCGCATCTCGACGAGCTTCCGGTCCAGGGCGCCCCTGGCTTCGGCCTCCTTCGCCTTGAGCACGACCTCGTAGTAGGCCTGCGAAGGGTCGAAGGCCAGGGCGTCGAGCGCCGCGATCTTCTGGACGCCGGACGCGCCGGGGTTGAAGAAGACCCGCCACTGGTCGTACTTGGAGAAGGTCTCGTCGCCGGCCAGCTTGCCACTGCTCTGTGCCTGCTTCGCTCCGGGAGTGGTGAGTTCGGCGTTCGCACGGACCGTCAGGTTCAGCACCTGGCGGTCGAAGGGCCGGTCGGCGTTCAGGAGGACCCCGACGTAGCCGGTCGAGCCGAAGGCGTAGAAGGATCCCTTGATCCCGCTGGTGCTGACCGGCTCGCTGTTCAGCGAGGTGTCCGACCCGAGCAGGAACGCCTTGTAGTCCGCGGCGGTGTACGAGATCTGAGCGGTCGGGCTGAAGTGCATCATCACGAGCGCCTTGTCGCCGCTCTTGTTGGTGTAGACCCCGTCGACGGTGCCGTCGAGATTCGTCTTCGACGTCTTGAAGTCGCTGGTGTACAGCGCCGTCTGCGAAAGCGAGTCACGCTCCGCCTGGTACGCCAAGGCCCCCGATGCGCTGATCGCGATCGCACCCGTGACCGCGAAGATGCCGAAGAACACCCCAAAGCGCTCGATCGCGTGGTGCGAGTCGAGCTTGAACTTCCTGTTGAAGGCCAGTGCCTTGTCCTTGATCCCCATGTTCTGCTCTCCTTCGTGCCTGCGCTGCGCTACGCCCCGGAAATGCCGAACCGGGCCGGAGGAGGCCTTGTACCTCAACCGACCCGGTCCGCTCGACGCCTCTGTTCCCGGTCGTGTGCACGGTCTGTGACGGCCTCCTACTTGGAAGGGCCGCTCAGGAACCCGCTGACCTGATCGGCGGTCTGGACGATCACCGTGCCGCCACCGAGGTCCGTGATGGTCTGCTGGCCGCCGGAGCCGATCGTCGAGATCAGCGACCACCCGCCGGTACCCAGGGCTCCGCCGACGAGGATGAGGAGCGCGATCGTGCCCCAGCCCTGCTGGTTGCCTGCGGACTGCGGGTTGGCCATCAGCTTCTTGATCAGAAGCACACCGCCCCATACCAAGCCGGTAGCGCCGAGCAGCATGAGCAGAAGACCGCCCCAGAGCTGGATCTGGGACTTGGCGTTCTGCAGGAAGCTCGTCAGGTCCCAGGCTGCGCTCGGCAGGGAGGCCTGTGTGAGGACGGCTGCCTCGTAGATCTTCGTCATAGTTCTTTCCTCTCGCCTTTCGAATCATTCGGTGACATGGCAGTGAGTCACAAGGCGACAAGCGCAGATCGCCCACCCGGGCGGGCGCCAATAGAGCTTGAGTGACCGGTTTCATGCCGCCGACCCGCCTGTCGGCTCATGTACGTGCGCGTCTGTGATGGCCAATGTACCTCATTCGAACTGCGGATAGCAGAGGTTCATGAAAGGCTGTCGACAAGCAGTTGAAAGGCGCTCGGAAGCGAGGTGAATCGACGCCGCAACGCGCGACCGCAGGCCGTGATGGACTCCTGTGGAATCCGCAGTGCGAGATGTGTAGTGTGCTGCCCCAGCACTGCTGCGACGCTGGCCTGCTCAATTTCGAGGCGGGCCACCCCCATACGCCCCGTCAATCGCGATCTTGACCAGGAAGTGCCATACCGCCATGAACCCACTGCCCGGGGACCTTTTCGCCCGCCGACTCCGTCAAGAACGCGAACGCCTCGGCATCAGCCAGGCTGAGCTGGCGCGCCGTATGGCCGCACTGCTTGGCGCGAACCTTGACTCCACCGCCATCACGCGCATCGAGCAGCAGACCCGCGCGGTGAGGCTCGATGAGGCGGTCACCGCCGCCAAGGCTCTCGGGGTTCCTCTGATCACACTGGTGAGCGATAGCTGCGCCCGGGAGAACGAGGCTGAGATCCAAAACCAGCTCGCCGAGCTCGCCCTCGCCGAGCAGGAATGGGAGAGGCTGCGCCAGAAGATCCACCGGATCACCTGGACCATCCAGCAGCTCTCCGCCGAGCGGGAGGGCTTCTGCTCCCACGCGCTGGACGTCAACCCTGGAACCGCCGGCGACTACGAACTCGACCCTGAGACCCAGGCCGCTCTCGACGCCCGGATGCATGATGCCCGCAACAAGCCGGCCGGAGAGGCCCCATGCCCAGGCTCATGACGCTGTTCCGGGCGGGTCTGGTTGAACTTCCGGTCGTAGACATTCACCGTCTCGGGCTTCCGCTACCGATCGGCTCTGGTCGAACTCTCTGCCGCAAGCCCGGCATCGGTCCGCGACCCCGGTGGCCGTCGACGTAGTCTCCGGACGGATTGAACTCGGCGGCCGAGAACTCCTGAACGGCCGCCCGCCGGGAGATGAGATTGGATCTGGGCACGGCGCGTGATCCCGCGGCCATGGCAGGCGGACTTCGACGCCTGGTCGTCCTTCAGCGTCCGGATTACCCCTATGCCGCAGCCCCAGGTCCACCGCCACGGCGTATGGGACCTGGAGAGTCCTCGGTGCGTCCCCCCCCAGATGCCGGCAGCCGCGCAACCGCCTCGTCGCAGCTGAGACAGTTACCGGGGACACGCCTGGTCGAGCGAGGCTGGCCGCAGGTGCGGCACAGCTACGGCCAACGGTCGTCGACCCCACAGCGTGGGGACCGGCAGGTTCCAAGCCCCTCCTCCTGCGGACAATCTCGGCCATTTTCGCCACCGTAGAGCAGCGCCTCTGCTTCGTTCGTTCTTCAAGGCGACCATCACCTCCACCGCCAAGCCACGGCGTCCGTCCGGCACCCCGGCTTGCTGATTACCCCCGGTCCAGAACGCTCAGGGCTTCACCTGCCACAGTTCATCGATCGGGCTGCTGATGTCCGGCGTGTTCACGGTGCTGCTCCTGGAGCCAGGGGGCATGCCATCCGTACGGCAGATTGCCCACCTTGCCCCGCCCCTTGGTGATAACCGAAGAGCCACCAAGGGCGTCGAAGCCGCACCTGTCGGCGCATCCGACAGGTCGATCACTGCCGCGCCTCCCGACCCCTCGCAGTGGCACTCGCTGAACAGGATCGACTCGGTCCGGCCTCAGGTAGCCCCCGGGCAGATCACCGCACACCTGCGCGCGGCAGCCGGTCCGCCGTTCACCGTGGGGCTCGCCTCAGCCCAGACGGCCGACCGGCGCGAGGTCGAGCTGGGCCGGCTCGCATGGGAGGAGCTGCTGCTACCAGGAGAAGGGCACAGTGATAGCCAACCTGTGCCAGCAGGTGCAGAAGCTATGCAAACAGCTTTGTTCGGAGTGGGAGAGCGCCGGGCCCGAACCCGGTGACGGTGTACGCCGATCCCAAGGGGGAGTTCCGTGCTCCTCGAGCAGTGCGGCTAGGCTCGTAGGCATGGGAATCGACTGGGAGAACATGCTCGGCACAAGCGGCAACGGCCTCAACGATGCCTACGACAGCGCGGTCGCCGCGGTCATCTACAGCGAGGACCAAGGGGGCAGCCGTCGGCTACTCCCGGTCGGCGAAGAGCACGACGACACAGACGGCCTGCGTTGACCTGAGCGCACACACGAATAGGCCCCGGTGAGCCGGGGAGTTTTCGTGCTCCAGGTGTCGTCTCAGGGGCCAGTCGGGAGGCGGCCGAGCTCAGCCTTGCGCTCCTTGCGGACCTCTGGCCAGTTGGCGATGAGCTCCGGCGACGGTATCTCGCCGCCATTGTCGCCGCCGACCTGGCCACCGCCGACGGCGACTACGACCTGGTGTTCCTGGGCTGCGGCCTCAACGACGTCTGGCGCGGCTACCAGAACCACCTGGCCGAAGCCGTCGGCCTCGACGAGTACACCCGCCACCTCTCCGCCATGCTGGGGCAGCTTCGCGACCGCAGCCGCCAGATCGTCGTCGTCTCCGAAACGCCCTTCGGGCCCATCGAGGACCCCGTGACCGTGGCCGCGATGAACACCGACCTCGCCCGGTACAACGAGGCCGCCGCCCAGGCCGCCGCCGACCACGGCGCGCTGTTCCTGGACGTGTGGCGCCCGTTCACCACGGCCGCCCGCCAGCTCACCGCGCTCCCCGGGCACGAGGAGCCCGGCCTGTGGAGCGACGGCGTGCACCTGAGCGAGCTCGGCGACACGGTGCTGCTCCAGCAGACCGAGCGCCTCCTGGCCGAACACCGGGTCGTGGAGAAGCTGCTGGAATACCCGCTGCTGGAACGCGACCTGGCCGTAACCGTCTACCGGCCGCTGTTCGCCCGCTTCCGTCCGAGCGGCTCCTGAGCACTCCGGGGCGCCAGCGCCCATCTCGCCGGCGCCCCGTTCGCCCTCTCCTCCCCTTGCCGCCTTCTCCGTGAGGAGTTGCCCGTGACCGTGTCAGGCCGTGCACACGTCCAAGCGCTCGCCGCCGCACTGCCCCTGCTCGACACCGACCGCCTCCACACCTGGGGCCGCCACCTCGCCGAGCACCTAGCCGCGGGCGGACGCCTGCTCGGCCTCGTAGTCGGCCCGCTCGGGCGGGGTGAGTTCGCGGACCCGGATGTCGTAGAGGTGGCCGTCCTCGGCCGCGATGCCGTGCGACCAGCCGTCATCGGTCCAGCGCCGCGCAGCGACACCCAGCGACATGACGGGCCGGCCCTCGTCCTCCACGATCATCCCCGCGGGGACATCCAGGGTGGAGTATTCCGGCAGAACCCGCATCCTTGCCCTGGGCCGCGCCTCCAGAGCGGCTCGCTTCACACGCTCCGTCCACTCCTTTTTCGCCGCGTCCATGCCGTCGGCTTCCTCGTTGGTCAGCGACACGGCCGTTTTCCAGCCGACGCTGAGGAGGTGCGGCTGGCCGGGCACATCGCAGGCGTTGCGTCGCACCGGGGCTGTGTACCGCTCGTACACCAGCTTGCCGTCGACGACGGCCTCCATCCAGTAGCCCCACACAGTGCCCACCTCCGGCCGCAAGGTGACGACGACGCGGTGGCCGGTGAGGGTCCGCTTGTCGAGGGCGACGATCGGTTCGGGCTGCTTCATGACGGTCAGCGCGGACTGCTTCACGGTGGCCTCCGGAGGATTCGGGATCACCCGGCGCAGGGCGCAGCCAGGTGCGGGCCGGGGTGCTTCACCGGCGGAGCCCTCCAGGGCTGATGACGGCGGCACGGGCGACCGTGCCTGCCTCGCAGGATAGTCCAGTGCCCGCGACTGCGCGGCCGTTATGGCGTATCAGCCCCATCCGGTCTGCGGGTGTTGCCGCACCACCGCCGTACGGCCGGGGTAGTGGGCCTCCAGCCAGGTCCGGGCGGCGGCGAGGTCGCCGACGACGCCCACGGTGGTGGTGCGGCCGTCCGGGTCGAGGCCAGTCCTGAAGACCTGCCAGCACGGTCTGCGGGCCGGGGTGCCGGCCGATCTCGCAGCCCAGGGCTACAGCCCAGCGAAGATGATGGTTATCACGGACGACTGGAAGTCCACCAGCATGGTAGAGAAGTACGCCAAGGCCGGGTTGCGCCGCGCTGGCAAGGACGGCAAGGGCCGAACGCAGGCGGTGCTGGTCGCGTTGGTCGTTGCGCTGCTACCCGGTCAAAGAGCTGACCTGCGGGCGGCATGCATACGATCCGATAACTCCGCGTAGTGGCTTCGGGCACTCTATGGTGTCTCCATGCGCGGATCGAAACTCCTGTACGCGGCGGCCGTCCTGGCTCTCGGCACCGCGTCCATCGCTGTCGCACGCGGCCAGGCCAGCCGCCAGGAGCCCCAGCTCGCGACGCGCCTGCAACCGGCGATCCTGCTCAGCGCCGACCACCATGAGCGGTACCTGCAACCGATCGCGGACGAGATCCATCGCCTGGTCGACAGCGGGCAGGTCGACCGTTCCGGCTTTACGTCGATCGTATTCCGGCCGGACGACCACGCCCTCGACCTGTTCTGGAAGGGGCCCGTGCCCACGCCGGTAGGGGCCGCTGTCGACGCCTGGCGGCCGGGCGCCCGTGCGAAGGCCAGACAGGACCCGGTGGGGCCGGTGAGCCCCGAGTACGACGTGCGGTACCGGTCGGCCGTGTACTCGAAGGCGGAGATGGAGCAGGCAATCGGCCGATTCGTCGCGGTGGTGGGCAACGACGTGAGGGAGTGGTCGACGATCAGCCCGGCCGCAGACGGCAGCGGCCTGCTACTGACCTACCAGCCGAAGGCGACGAAGCGCCTGGCCCCGGCCGGATCGCCGGTCGCAGCGTACGAGAAGCGCGTGGAGGAGATCGCGGGGATGCCCGTGCACCCCGAGGTTGGCGCGGTGCCGGTGCCGACCCGCGGCAGTCGGCAGAGTGACGCGCCGCCGTGGACATCGGGGGCGAACCTGCGGGTGTCGGGCAACGGCGAGTGCTCTGTCGGGGTGCCGGGCTGGGTGAGCGGCAAGCGGGTGCTGCTGACGGCCGCGCACTGCCAAACGAGCGGGAACGTGTACAACGGGCAGCGCGTGGTCGGCGAGGTCACCGCCTCGGACAAGGCCCTCGACGTTGCGGTCATCACGACCGACCAGGTGCCCGAGGCCCGGTTCTACAGCGGAGCATGGAATTCCGGGGACAGCCGGCCGCTGTACGGTCCGGCCCGCGTCGACCAGGGACACAGCGTGTGCTTCTCCGGCGCGACGTCGGGCTTTCACTGCGAGCTGGAGGTGACGCACGTCGGGATGAGCACCTCGGACGGGCGCACCGCCGTGACGGAGGTGCGCGCGCGCAACGGCGGCATCGCGGTGGCGCAGGGCGACAGCGGCGGCCCGGCGGTGGCAAACCCGCAGGGCGATGCGATGGCACCGGTCGGAGTGATCATCGCCGGGGACAACGGAGCGAAGGTCACCTGCTTAGGCACGTCGTCGTCGACGACCTGCTTCTCTACCGGGTACTTCACGCCGCTGGACCCGATCGCGTCGAAGTTCGGGTGGTCGGCACTGTAGGAACTGCCCTCGGCGGCGGGCTCGCGATACCCGCCCCGGGCCGCCCGGGTAAGAGCCGGCCCTCGCCTCCGCCGCGCTCTCGAAGCCACTTGGTGACCGGAAGCACCGCGAGCGAATCGACGGTCACCCGCGTTTGCTCGTCCACCGGCCCGGCCGTCGACGCCGTCCGGGCTTCCACCGCACCCGCAGGCCGACTCGCCCGGCACGCTGCTGATCGAGCTCACGCGACAGCTCATCGGCGGGCAGCGACAACGTCCCGGTACGGCGCAGGACGGCCCGCAACAGTGAACGCAGCGCTGAGGGGTCTTCCAGAAGCGGCTCGGCAAGCTCGTCGGGAGCGTGCCACGCGCCGTGGCTGAACGGGGCGCCGATGCCGCTCGCCCCGGCAGCTCGGGCCATCAGCGTGCGCGCGGTGTCCACGAACCTCGCCGCCAGCGGTGCGGTCAGCAACTCCATCATCTGCGAATCGCTGGCGCCGTCGGGTACCTCCCCGCGCGACACCAGCAGCTCGCGAAGCCAGTCACGGGAAGTCGGCGAGGCGTGGCCGAGGAAATTGCGCC
The DNA here is from genome assembly GCF_044760075.1 of Kitasatospora sp. NPDC098663. NCBI lineage: Bacteria > Bacillati > Actinomycetota > Actinomycetes > Kitasatosporales > Streptomycetaceae > Kitasatospora > Kitasatospora sp. NPDC098663. The sequence continues at coordinate 15,022 of NZ_JBIWAP010000085.1, forward strand.
ACTTGGTCAGCTCGGTGAAGAAGTCGTTCTCGGCCGCACTCCACGCGAAGGCCCCGGCTGCCGGGTTGAGGACCGCGGCCGACGCGGTGACCGCCGCGGCTCGCTTCGTGAAGGTCATGCTGCTCACCGCGTGTCCGGCCTGGATGTGCGTCCAGTTGATGAACGCCTCCACGGATGCCTGGACAAGGACCACGGCGGAGATCACCGCGTCGCGCTCCCGGGCCCGGCGTTCCAGGCCGCTGAGGCCGACGGCTCGCTCCTGCTCGGCCTGCGCGGCGTACGCAGCCGCCCGCTGGCTCTCGATGTCGGCCCTGCGGAACATCACCTGAGCGAGATCAACATCATGGCGGGGCTCCGGCTGAGCTGAGGGCGTGGCGGTGCTGCTGCTGGTCATGCTCCGATGCTGGCAGCGCAAGGCGCGGCTTCGCACGGAATTTCCACCGCTCCCTGCCGCAGCCCATCCAAGATCATCCCGTGGCGGGCCTGCAGGCGGGCTCTCACCTGAACACCCCCAGGCGGGCAGCGCGGCCAGTGGCCAAGAGAGCCGCCAGGGTAGCCAGCGGGAAGGCGGCCATGCCCGTCCACATGGCCGTCGTAGCGCCGTCGTAGCCGTCGGCACCCACCACTGCGGCGAACCCGAACGCGAGCATGACCATCGGCCAGGTCCCGACCTTGGAACCGAGCACGAGCAGGAACATCACCGTGAGCAGGCCGGTGGCGGCCGCGCCGACGGGGAGCGCGGCCCACAGCCAGGCCATGGCCCCGGAGTAGCCGCCAAGCACCGCCACATGGTGGAGGGAGGGCAGGGACGGGACCAGCGTCAGGATGCCCAGGGCCACGGCCCCATAGGCGCAGGCCATCCAGCCGGCCCGGGGCCGGTCGTACTGCGGGCGGG
>NZ_JBIWAP010000086.1:0-15339 GCF_044760075.1 Kitasatospora sp. NPDC098663
CCGCCCGGTCGTCATCGACTTCATCGTCCACCAGGACGCCATGGTCTGGCCGATGGTCGCCGCGGGCACCAGCAACGACGAGATCCAGTTCGCCAAGGGCGTCCGCCCCGACTTCGGCGACGACCTCGACTGACGTCCCCCTCCAACTCCAGAGCGCCTGAGGAACCCCATGTCCAAGCACACCCTCTCCGTCCTGGTCGAGAACAAGCCCGGCGTGCTCGCCCGCATCGCCGCGCTGTTCTCCCGTCGGGGATTCAACATCGACTCCCTCGCCGTCGGCCCGACCGAGCATCCGGACGTGTCCCGGATGACGATCGTGGTCAACGTCGAGGACCTCCCGCTGGAACAGGTCACCAAGCAGCTCAACAAGCTCGTGAACGTGATAAAGATCGTCGAACTCGACCAGTCCGCTGCGATCCAGCGGGAACTGGTCCTGGTGAAGGTCCGCGCCGACAACGAGACGCGGTCGCAGATCGTCGAGATCGTCCAGCTGTTCCGTGCCAAGACCGTCGACGTGTCCCCGGACGCGGTGACCATCGAGGCCACCGGAAGCTCGGACAAGCTGGAGGCCATGCTCCGGATGCTGGAGCCTTACGGCATCAAGGAGTTGGTCCAGTCCGGCCTGGTCGCCATCGGGCGCGGCGCCCGTTCGATCACGGACCGCTCGTTGCGCGCCCTCGACCGCAGCGCCTGAGCACCCCCGAGACGCAGGCCGTCTCACACCCTGAAGCACCGCCCCACGCCCCCCGCCGGTACGCCTACCGTAGAGAACGCGTACCCGGCAACCACCACGCAAGGAGATGTGCCCCCGTGGCCGAGCTGTTCTACGAAGACGACGCCGACCTGTCCATCATCCAGGGCCGCAAGGTCGCGGTCATCGGCTACGGCAGCCAGGGCCACGCCCACGCGCTGTCCCTGCGCGACTCCGGCGCCGACGTCCGGGTCGGCCTGAAGCCGGAGTCCAAGTCCCGTGCCAAGGCGGAGGAGGCCGGCCTGCGCGTCGTCACCCCGGCCGAGGCCGCGGCCGAGGCCGACGTCATCATGATCCTGGTGCCGGACCCGATCCAGGCCGACGTGTACGAGGCCGACATCGCCCCGCACCTGAAGGCCGGCGACGCCCTGTTCTTCGGCCACGGCCTGAACATCCGCTTCGGCTTCATCAAGCCCCCGGCGGACGTCGACGTCTGCATGGTCGCCCCGAAGGGCCCGGGCCACCTGGTCCGCCGCCAGTACGAGGAGGGTCGCGGCGTCCCCGCGATCGTCGCCGTCGAGCAGGACGCCTCCGGCAAGGCCTTCGACCTGGCGCTGTCCTACGCCAAGGGCCTGGGCGCCACCAAGGCCGGCGTCATCAAGACCACCTTCACCGAGGAGACCGAGACCGACCTGTTCGGTGAGCAGGCCGTCCTCTGCGGTGGCACCGCCGCCCTGGTGAAGGCCGGTTTCGAGACCCTGGTCGAGGCCGGCTACCAGCCGGAGATCGCCTACTTCGAGTGCCTGCACGAGCTGAAGCTCATCGTCGACCTGATGTACGAGGGCGGCCTGGAGAAGATGCGCTGGTCGGTCTCCGAGACCGCCGAGTGGGGCGACTACGTCACCGGCCCGCGGATCATCACCGACGCCACCAAGGCCGAGATGCGCAAGGTCCTCGCCGAGATCCAGGACGGCACCTTCGCCAACACCTGGATCGCCGAGTACAAGGCCGGTCTGCCCAAGTACAACGAGTACAAGAAGGCCGACGAGGACCACCTGCTGGAGACCACCGGCAAGAAGCTGCGCTCGCTGATGAGCTGGGTCGACGACAAGGCCTGAACCGGCCTCGGGCTCTGCCCGATTTTGTAACTTCCTTGTACAAGTAGGCTGCTCCCGTCCGGGTGATTTCGCCGGACGGGAGCAGCCTGGTACCCAGCCCGTCGATACACTCCGAGTGCGCGTCAGGCCCACAGCGTCGTGCGTCTACCTACGCGGCATGCCACCTTCCCCCCGCCGTCCACGCCACCCACGTGCCGGGGAGAACCGCAGAGTTAAGGACACACTGTCGTGAGCACTGTGACATCCAAAACCGCCGTCGTCCTGATCGCCGAAGAGCTGTCGCCCGCCACCGTCGACGCCCTCGGCCCCGACTTCGAGATCCGCCACTGCAACGGCGCCGACCGCACCGAGCTGCTCGGCGCGATCGCCGACGTCGACGCGATCCTGATCCGCTCCGCCACCAAGGTCGACGCGGAGGCGCTGGCCGTCGCCCGCAAGCTCAAGGTGGTCGCCCGGGCCGGGGTCGGCCTGGACAACGTGGACGTCGCCGCCGCCACCAAGGCCGGCGTGATGGTCGTGAACGCGCCGACCTCCAACATCGTCACCGCCGCCGAACTCGCCTGCGGCCTGCTGATCTCCGTCGCCCGCAACATCGCGCCGGCCAACGCCGCGCTCAAGCAGGGCGAGTGGAAGCGCAACAAGTACACCGGCGTCGAGCTGAGCGAGAAGACCCTCGGCGTCGTCGGCCTCGGCCGGATCGGCGTCCTGGTCGCCCAGCGGATGTCCGCGTTCGGCATGAAGATCGTCGCGTACGACCCCTACATCCAGGCCGCCCGCGCCGCCCAGATGGGCGTCAAGCTGGTCACCCTGGAGGAGCTGCTGGAGGCCTCGGACTTCATCACCGTCCACCTCCCCAAGACCCCCGAGACCATCGGCCTGATCGGTGACGAGGCGCTGCACAAGGTCAAGCCGACCGTGCGCATCGTCAACGCCGCCCGCGGCGGCATCGTGGACGAGGAGGCGCTCGCCAACGCCCTGCGCGACGGCCGGGTGGCCGGCGCCGGCCTGGACGTGTACACCAAGGAGCCCTGCACCGACTCCCCGCTGTTCGGCTTCGACAACGTGGTCGCCACCCCGCACCTGGGTGCCTCCACCGACGAGGCGCAGGAGAAGGCCGGCATCGCCGTCGCCAAGTCGGTGCGCCTGGCGCTGGCCGGCGAGCTGGTGCCGGACGCCGTCAACGTCCAGGGCGGCGTGATCGCCGAGGACGTGCGCCCGGGCCTGCCGCTGGCCGAGAAGCTCGGCCGGATCTTCACCGCGCTGGCCGGCGAGGTCGCCGTCCGGCTCGACGTCGAGGTCCGCGGCGAGATCACCCAGCACGACGTGAAGGTGCTCGAACTGTCCGCGCTGAAGGGCGTGTTCGAGGACGTGGTGGCGGAGACGGTGTCCTACGTCAACGCCCCGCTGTTCGCCCAGGAGCGCGGCGTCGAGGTCCGCCTGACCACCTCCAGCGAGAGCGCCGAGCACCGCAACGTGATCACCGTCCGCGGCACGCTCGCGAACGGCGAGGAGATCGCCATCTCCGGCACCCTGGCCGGCCCGAAGCAGACCCAGAAGATCGTCGGCGTGGACGCCTTCGACGTGGACGTCGCGCTCACCGACCACATGGCCTTCTTCAAGTACGAGGACCGCCCCGGCGTGGTCGGCGTGCTCGGCCGCCACCTCGGCGACGCCGGCATCAACATCGCCGGCATGCAGGTCGCCCGCGACGGCGGCGGCGCGCTCGCCTCCATCACGGTGGACAGCCAGATCCCGCAGGACGTGCTGTCGGCGATCGCCGCCGAGATCGGCGCCCGCTTCGCCCGCTCGGTCGACCTGGGCGCCTGAGCCCGACGCCCCCGGGGCCCGGACCGCCGTTCGCCGGCGGTCCGGGCCCCGCTGCGTTCCGCGGGACGGCTCCGTCTCAGATACTAGGAAATCCAAGTATTCGTGCAGACACGGCCCGGGCTCGGTCGTACCGTGGAAGGGCGATACGGCGTGCCGACCCTGTAGACAGGGCGTTCGGCCCGTGTCCGCGTGCGCCTTCACGGGCGGGCGATCCCTGCCCCCGCGCGTACCCCTCCCCCTCCCGCGCCCTCTTCGGGGCGCCGCTTCCAAGGAGCCCGGTATGCCCCTCACTGCCGACCGCCACGCCACCCCCACCCCCGCCGCCACCCCCGTCCGCGCCCCGCGCCGGCGCCGGGCCGCCGAGCGGAACCCCTTCGCCGCCGCCGCCCTGCAGCGGGCGCTGGACCGCCGCGACAACGGCGGCTCGACCGGGCACCTCTGACGGGCGCTTCCGGCGGGCCCGTCCGCCGGGTGGTGCCGGCCGACGCCCTCCGGCGGCTTCGCGGGCCCGGCCGTTCATCCGCCGAATAGGCCGCTCGGGCTGCCGTCAGGTCACCCGGTCGAGTGCAACCGGCGTCCGTCCGAGGGAAGTTGCTCGCGCTCGCCGGCGCGATCATCCTAATTTGGGGCCCCCGGAAGGGTGATCGACGTTCGCGCGGGCGGGCGTCAGCGACACGGTGTGCGGATCAGTCCCCCTGCCGGGGGAAGAGGGCCCAGTGCGTCTGCCATCCGTCCGCCGACCCGTCACCCGGATCGGCCTCACCCTGGCCCTGCTGGCCGGGAGCGCGGCGCTCGCCGCCACCCCCGCCTCCGGCGGGCCCCCGACGGAGCCGTCGAGGGCCGGCCGAACGGCCTCCGTCCTGCTCGAACTCGGCACCGAGCCGGCCGGGCCCGCCTGGCGGCGCGCCGCCGACGGGGCCCGGCGGGCCCAGCGCTCCCCGGAGGCCGCCCGCCGGGAGGCCGCCGACGCCGGCGCCGCCCAGCGGGCCAGGGCCGGCGAAGCCCTCGACCGGCTCGCCGCGGCCGTCCACCGGGCGGCGCCCACCGCCGGCGAGCTCTACCGCACCCGCACCCTGATCACCGGCCTCGCCGTCGACGCGCCCGCCGACCGGCTGCCCGCCCTGCGCGCGCTGCCCGGCGTCCGGGCCGTCCACCCGATCGTCCGCAAGCAGCGGGACAACGCCTACTCCGTCCCGCTGCTCGGCGCCCCGCAGGTCTGGGCCGGTGCCACCGGCGACGGCAACACCGGCCAGGGGGTGCGGATCGGGATCATCGACAGCGGCATCGACTACACCCACGCCGACTTCGGCGGCCCCGGCACCGAGGCCGCCTTCCGCTCCGTCGAACGCGGTAAGCCCGCCCCGCCCGACCTGTTCCCCAACGCCAAGGTGATCGGCGGCAAGGACCTGGTCGGCGACGACTACAACCCCGACCCGTCCTCCCCGCACCACCAGCCCGTCCCGCACCCCAGCGACAACCCGATCGACTGCGACCGCAACGGGCACGGCACCCACGTCGCCGGCACCGCCGCCGGCTACGGCGTCACCGCCGACGGCCACCCGTACACCGGCCCCTACCGGCCCGGACTCGACCCCGCAGGGTTCAAGGTCGGCCCCGGCGCCGCCCCCGGCGCCCAGCTGTACGCGATCCGGGTCTTCGGCTGCGACGGCTCCACCGACCGGCTCGCCCAGGCCCTCGACCTCGCCGCCGACCCCAACGGCGACGGCGACCTCGGCGACCGCCTCGACGTCGTCAACCTCTCCCTCGGCAGCCGCTTCGGCAGCCCCGACGACACCGACGCCCTCGCCGTCGACCGGCTCGCCGCCCTCGGCACCGTCGTGGTCGCCGCCGCCGGCAACGACGGCGACGTCTACGGCATCGGAGGCAGCCCCGGCACCGCCGCCCGGGCCATCGCCGTCGCCGCCTCCGTCGACCAGCACAGCGACACCGACGGCCTCACCGTGCTCGCCCCCGCCGACCTGGCCGGCGTCGTCCCGGCCCACTGGAGCGAGCGCTACAAGGGCTGGTCCAGTGCCGACGTCAGCGGCCAACTCGCCCTGCCCGCCGACCAGTCCGACGGCTGCGCCGCCTACAGCGAAGCCGACCGGCAGCGGCTCGCCGGAAAGATCGCCGTCCTCACCTGGCGCACCCGCGACTCCGAACGGGCCTGCAACTCCGGCCCCCGCGCCGACCACGCCGCCGACGCCGGTGCGATCGGCGCCCTCTACGCCGCCGACACCGACCACCTCGCCGAGATCTCCGGCAACGACCGCATCCCGGCCGCCCTGCTCGCCCACGCCGACGGCGAACGGCTCCGGCAGGCCGCCGCGGCCGGGCCGGTCGAGGTCCGCCTCGCCGCCCCCGGCAACCCGCTGCACGGCTCCGTCTCCCAGAACCAGCCCGCCCGCACCGACACCCTCACCGACTTCTCCTCCCGCGGCATCGGCGTCCCCGGCATCGTCAAACCCGACCTCGCCGCCCCCGGCGAGACCATCTGGTCCGCCCTCGTCGGCAGCGGCAGCGGCGGCCAGCGCGAGGACGGCACCTCGATGGCCACCCCGCACATCACCGGCCTCGCCGCCCTCGTCCGCGCCGCCCACCGCGACTGGCCGGTCGAACAGCTCAAGGCCGCGCTGATGAACACCGCCGTCGACACCTGGCTCGGCGACGACCACGGCGGACCGGTCTACGGCCCCGAGCGCACCGGCGCCGGCCGCGCCCAGGTCGACCGGGCCGTCCACACCCCCGTCGTCGCCTACGCGGCCGGCGACGGAGCGGCCGAAGGCAGCGTCGGCGTCTCCTACGGGCCGGTCGAGATCGCCGGGCCGACCGCCCTCGGCCGCGACATCGAGGTGCGCAACCACGCGGACCGGCCGCTGAGCTACCGCACCGGCTACGCGGCCGCCACCGAACTGCCCGGCGCCACCTTCGAGGTGACACCGGACCAGGTCGACGTCCCGGCCGGCGGCACCGCGCGGGTGCACGTCACCCTCGCGGTCCCCGGGGAGCTGGGCCGCGCCCCCGACCCCACCATCGACACCGTGCAGGACGGCAAGGCCCGCAGCTACCGCGCCGAACTCTCCGGCCGCGTCCTGCTCACCCCCGTCACCGACCCGGCCCTGCCCCAGCTGCGCGTCCCCGTCCTCGCCGCCCCGCGCCCGGCCACCGACCTCACCGCCACCGCCGCCGCCCGCACCACCCGGGACGGCACCGTCCTGATGCTCGGCGGCAGCGCCGCCCCCGGCAACCGGCCCGGACTCGTCACCGCCCTCACCCTCGGCGGCGAAGGCACCCGCTGGGCCGACTGCCCGCCCGACAGCGAAGCCGCCGTCGGGCCCGGGGCCGGCATCCGGCCCGACGACGGCACCGAGCCGGCCGACCCCGCGCAGGACGTCTGCGTCCAGCAGCCCGGCGACCGGGCCGCCAACCTGCGGGTCGTCGGTGCCGCCACCAGCTCCGACCTGCTCTACGTGGGCGCCCAGCTCTGGGCCCCGGCCGCCACCCCGGTCGGGCTCTACGGCGTCCGGGTCTCCCTGGACACCGACGGCGACGGCACCACCGACGTCATCCTCGAAGCCGACCGGCTGCGCGGCAGCGACGTCCTCGTCTCCCGCGCCCTCGACGCCCGAACCGGCGCCGAACTCGACGTCCAGCCGCTCAACGGCCACTGGGGCGACACCGACACCGCCCTGCTGGACGGCGACGCCCTCGTCCTCCCCGTCCGGCTGAGCGCCCTGCCGGGTGTCCGGGAAGGCCACAGCACCGTCCACTACGGCGTCTGGACCGCCACCGTCGCCCCCGGCACACCCGACCCGGCCGAGTCCTACTCCGCCATCGGCCTGCGCGGCACCCGCCCCGTCCTGGCCCTCGACGTCCTGCACCCCGCCGTCGACATCCGCGCCGGCCTCGGCGGCCCCGCGGCCCTCGCCACCCCGGTCCGGCCCGGCACCGTCCTCGACGTCCACCGCACCCCCGGTGACACCTCCCGCCTGCTCCTGCTCCACCACCTCAACCCCGCTGCCCACCGGAGCCAGCTGATCACCCTGCCCTGAGCGCACCCGTCCGAGGGGCGGCCCGCCGACCTGGCGGGCCGCCCCCGTGCGTGTGCGCCACGCCTCGCCGTGGTGCCGACGGCCGTCGGCCGTGCCCGGCAGGGTCCGCCCTGGTCGTCCCAGGCCTGGTCGCCTCAGCCCCGGTCAGTGGTCCGGGCGGCCTGGGCGGCGAGCCGACGGGTGCGGCGGGGGGCGCGGGTCGGGCGGCGGGAGAAGCGGGTGAAGACGGCGACCAGGGCGAGAGCGGCGGCGATGGCGGAGCTGACGGTGAGGCCCTCGGTGAGACCGGGCGGACGGAAGGAGCAGGCGATGCGGTCGGCGCCGGCGCCGAGCGGTACGCCGATCATGCCCAGGACGGGCGTCGGCGGGACGTACCGGCCGCCGCCCGCCGCGCAGGTCCAGCCCTCGGCGGCCGGGACGGACAGCAGCGCGGTGCCGGTGGAGCCGGCCGGGAGGGTCGCGGTGAGGGTGTGCCCGCCGGCCGCCACGCCGGTCGCGCCGGTGGCGGTGAGACGGGCGACGGCGTCGTCGAGGGCGCCGGGCCGCAGGCAGCCGATCGGGCGGGCCGGGATCTGGCCGGCGGTGTCGGAGCGCAGGGTCACCCGGACCGTCCCGTCGGCGGGGACCGGCCCCAGCCGGTGGATCGCGACGGCGGTGGTGGGCTGTTCGCCGTCGCTGCGGTAGCTGGTGCCGAGCCCGCTGACCGTGCCCCGGTACCAGACGCCGTGGAAGTAGGCCGTGCCGCCGGGGGTGCAGGCCGCGGTGAGGACGGTGCCCTCGGCGCCGCCGGGCAGCGACCAGCCGCTGGTGCCGTGCAGGGTGGGCACAGGGCCGCCGGCCGGGACGGGCAGCGGGGCCTCGTACACCCGGCTGCCGAGCAGTGACTCCTGCCGGGACCAGACCGAGGAGGTGTCCGGCCGGGCGCCGGGCGGCAGGACGGTGACCAGCGGCGGCGCGGCGGCCCGCCCGGGGGTGAAGCCGGTCGGGGGCGGCCCGTCGTCGAGGTGGGAGCGGACGGCGAACAGGGCCTGCCCGACCGGATCGGTGACGCTGGCGGTCTGCCGCCCGCCCGCCGTCCAGCCCGCGCCGAGGTCGTGCAGCAGCAGGGCGGCGACGGTCGGCAGGTAGCCGCTGAAGTAGCCGCCGCCCTGGCCGTCGAGCAGCAGCGGATCGTTGGTGGTGAAGGCGTGCGGGCCGGGGTCGCTGCGGCCCCGGGGCCACGCGGCGCCGTCGCGCACCGCCGCGTACCCGGCCCGGACGGCTCCGGCGGAGGCGGTGTCGGCCGGGGCGGCGGCGAGCGCCGCGTACCCGGACCAGACGGTGTTGCCGAGCACCGCGCCGGCCAGCACCCAGGTCGCCAGGGCGGTGGCCCGGCGGTCGGTGTGCCGGCGGTCGAGGGTCCAGAGCGCGGCGAGCAGGACGACCCCGCCGACGGCCAGCAGTGCCCAGGTGGAGGCACGGACCGAGTGCCGGCCCGCCGCCAGCGCGGCGATCACCGCGACCACGGCGGCGCCGCCCAGCAGGGTGAGCCGGTCCGGCCGGTGCGCCAGCGACACCCAGCCGGCCAGCACCAGCAGGCCGCTGAGCACGAACGCGACCCGGTACGGCCCGCCGGCCGGGATCGCCAGACCGTGCCAGACCACCACGGTCGGGGTCCAGACGAAGCTGAGCACCACCAGCACCAGCGCCCCGCACCAGACCGCCCGCTCCCGCTCCCGCACCCGCCGGTTGAACGGCAGCCCGCACACCAGCAGCAGCCCCAGCAGACCGATCGCGACGTCCGGCAGCGGCCGCCCGCCGTGGGTGGCGGGCAGCAGCTGCGCGAGGTGCCCGCCGAGCCCGGACGGGCCGAGCGGCTGCACCGGGGACTCCGGCTGGGCGCCGTGCGCGGCCCGGACGGCGACGAACAGCACGGGTGAGGCGAGCAGGACGCCGGTGGTGGCCATGGTGAAGGCCCGCCCGGTGACCCGGACCCGGTGGCGCAACGGCCGGGGGGTGGCGAACAGGCGGACGGCCAGCAGCAGCCCGGCCATCAGGGTGGCCAGCGCGGCGGTGTACAGGTTGCCGGCCCAGGCGAGGGTGACGCACAGCGAGCCGGCCACCCAGCGCCGCTCGCGCAGGCACCAGTCGGCGGCCAGGCCGAGCAGCGGCAGCGCGACCAGGCCCCAGAGCCACATCGGCGCCGCCCCGCCGACGTCGAGCACCCAGGCGCAGAGCCCGTACCCGACGGCGGCGAGCGCCCGCAGCCAGTGCGGGCCGGCGTGCAGCCGGCCGAGCAGGTGGGCCATCAGGGCGGTGCCGAGGCCGATGGTGGCGAGGGTGACCAGGAGGAGCGCGAACCGGCCCTGGTCGCGGGGGAGGAGGGCGGTCGCCCAGGAGAACGGGTTCATCAGGTAGGCGAAGAAGTCGGCGAGGAACGGGACGCCGTAGCCGCTGTTCCAGTTGAACAGGAGGTCCCCGGCCGCTCGCCCGTGCATCAGGTCCCACAGGTGGGCGTGGTACGGCAGGGCGGCCTCGCCCGTCCCCGTCGGCCACGCCCCGCGCAGCCCCACCGCGAGCGCGTACCCGCCCACCGCCAGCCCGGCCGCGCTCCCGCAGACCAGCACCTCCCGCCGCCGCACGCCCATTGCTGCTCGACCCCGTTTCCGCGAGGGATTGCCGGACCCCGTCACCCTAAGCGCGCCCCCCGCGCGGACCCGGCCCCCGCGCTCCCTTGGCGGTCGAGGTCGTGTCGGATGAGTCCGAGGAACGTGACCGCGAGATCGAGCCGCGAAAGTACGCGGCCGCCGGTATCCGTCACTTCTGGCGCGTCGAGTGCGACGAGGGTCGCCCGGTGGTGTACGTCTACGAGCTGGATCCGGCCGACTCCGGTTACGCCCTGACCGGGATCCACCACAAGCAGTTGAAGGTCGATCGGCCGTTCCCCGTCGAGATCGACCTGACCTGATGACCTGACCTGACCCGTCCGGATGGTGGACGCCTGGTGTCAGCCCCTGGGACACCGGAGTAGGGTCCGAGCATGTCTCGCACGATTCGTCTCGCAGTTGTCCCGGGTGACGGCATCGGCCAGGAAGTGGTGGCCGAAGGTCTCAAGGTCCTGGGTTCCGTGCTTCCCGCCGACGTGAAGCTGGAGACCACCGAGTACGACCTCGGCGCCCGGCGCTACCACCGGACCGGGGAGACCCTGCCGGACGGCGTGCTGGCCGAGCTGAAGTCGCACGACGCGATCCTGCTGGGCGCCATCGGCGACCCGAGCGTGCCGTCGGGCGTGCTGGAGCGGGGGCTGCTGCTGAAGCTGCGGTTCGCCTTCGACCACCACATCAACCTGCGTCCGGGCCGCCTGTTCCCCGGGGTGAAGTCCCCGCTGGCCGGTGAGCCGGCCATCGACTTCGTGGTGGTCCGCGAGGGCACCGAGGGCCCGTACGTCGGCAACGGCGGCTCGCTGCGCACCGGGACGCCGCAGGAGGTGGCCACCGAGGTCAGCCTGAACACCGCGTTCGGCATCGAGCGCGTGGTGCGCGACGCCTACCGCCGGGCCCAGGCGCGTCCGCGCAAGAAGCTGACGCTGGTGCACAAGAACAACGTGCTGGTGCACGCCGGGCACCTGTGGTCGCGGATCTTCGCGGAGGTCGGCCGGGAGTTCCCGGAGGTCACCACCGACTACCTGCACGTCGACGCGGCGACGATCTTCTTCGTCACCCAGCCGGAGCGTTTCGACGTCATCGTCACCGACAACCTGTTCGGCGACATCCTGACCGACCTGGCCGCCGCCGTCACCGGCGGGATCGGCCTGGCCGCGAGCGGCAACATCAACCCGGGCGGCGAGTTCCCGTCGATGTTCGAGCCGGTGCACGGTTCGGCGCCGGACATCGCGGGCCAGGGCAAGGCCGACCCGACGGCCACCGTGCTGTCGGTCGCCATGCTGCTGGAGCACCTGGGCTTCGCCGCCGAGGCCGCCCGGGTGGAGGCCGCCGTCGCGGCGGACCTGGCCGAGCGCACCGGCACCCGCAGCACCTCCGAGGTCGGCGACGCGCTGGTCACCCGAGTAGCCGGCTGACGGGCCGGATCCGCTTGACGGACTCCGGCCCACGGGCCGGGGCCGACAACGGTCGCGGCCCGGCGGGCCGCACCACATAACCGCAGCTTGCAGCTCCCCAAGGAGCGGGCGGCTGTTCGGCACGGCCCTCTGGATGCGAGTATCGACAGTGGGTCGTGCCGTTGTGCGTTCGTTCCGGTGCTGGTTGGCCGCTGCGGGCACCCGGCGGTGGCGACCCGGACCTACCCCACGGTGAAGGAAACAGCCATGAGCACGCCCACCCAGGCGCCCATCACGTTCGACCTCAAGCCTTCCGCCCACCCGCTGCCCACCGCGGAGCGCGAGGCCCGGCTGACCAACCCCGGCTTCGGCCGGGTCTTCACCGACCACATGGTCACCATCCGCTGGACCGAGGGCGTGGGCTGGCACGACGCCCAGCTGGCGCCGTACGCGCCGCTGGAGGTCGACCCGGCGAACATGACCCTGCACTACGGCCAGTCGATCTTCGAGGGCCTCAAGGCCTACCGCCAGGCCGACGGCTCCATCGCGACCTTCCGTCCGGAGGCCAACGCGGCCCGTTTCCAGGCCTCGGCCCGCCGGCTGGCGATGCCGGAGCTGCCGGTGGAGACCTTCGTCGAGGCCGTCGAGCTGCTGGTCCAGCAGGACCAGGCGTGGGTGCCGAACGAGCCCGAGCAGAGCCTGTACCTGCGTCCGTTCATGTTCGCCACCGAGGTCGGTCTGGGTGTCCGCCCGGCGAACTCCTACCTGTTCATGATCATCGCCTCGCCGGCCGGCGCCTACTTCCCGGGCGGCGTCAAGCCGGTCTCGGTGTGGCTGTCCAAGGAGTACGTCCGGGCCGCGCCCGGCGGCACCGGCGCCGCCAAGTGCGCCGGCAACTACGCCGCTTCGCTGATCGCCCAGGCCCAGGCCGCCGAGAAGGGCTGCGACCAGGTCGTCTGGCTCGACGCCGCCGAGCACCGGTGGATCGAGGAGATGGGCGGCATGAACCTGTACTTCGTCTTCGGCGAGGGCAAGGACGCGAAGATCGTCACCCCCGAGCTGTCCGGCGCCCTGCTGCCCGGCATCACCCGTGACTCGCTGCTCCAGCTCGCCACCGACCTCGGCTACGCCGTCGAGGAGCGGAGGATCTCCACCGACGAGTGGCAGCAGGCCAACGCGGACGGCACCCTCACCGAGGTGTTCGCCTGCGGCACCGCCGCCGTCATCACCCCGGTCGGCTCGGTCAAGTCGGCCGCCGCCGACTGGACGGTCGGCGCCGGCGAGCCCGGCCCGACCACCATGGAGCTGCGCCGGGCCCTGCTGGCCATCCAGGGAGGCCAGACCCCCGACACCCACGGCTGGCTGCACAAGATCGTCTGAGGCGGCGCCCGCCGCTGCCCGCTCCGGCCCGCCCCGTTTCGCATCGCGAGACGGGGCGGGCCGGGTGCCGGGACGTGTGCCAGACTGCGAACGTGTCCTCGCTGTCGCTGATTATTAACAGCAGGCGCGCCGGTCCGCAGTGACCGCTCCCGCAGGACCCGATGCGGAGCGACCACCAGCGTCCAGACCCGCGCGCAGACCTCTCGCACTCGCGAGGGGTTTTTTCGTTTTTCGGGCATCGCCCCGATGAACACAGCCTCCGGACCGGCCGGGAGCCCCCACAAGGGGCTCGGGGACACCGGAGCCGCGCGCGGGATGCTGGACAGTGGAGCCGGGACTCGCAATCCGGCAGAGCAGTACGAACCTCCCCGAACGGAGAACCAGGGGTCATGACCGAGGTCAGCCGTACCGACGACAGTTTCCACGTGTTCGACACCACCCTGCGCGACGGCGCGCAGCGGGAGGGCATCAACCTGACGGTGGCGGACAAGCTGGCCATCGCGCGGTACCTGGACGAGTTCGGGGTGGGCTTCATCGAGGGCGGCTGGCCGGGGGCCAACCCGCGCGACACCGAGTTCTTCGCCCGGGCCGCCGCCGAACTGGACCTCCGGCACGCCCGGCTGGTCGCCTTCGGCGCCACCCGCCGGGCCGGCGGCAAGGCCGCCGAGGACCCGCAGCTGGCCGCGCTGGTCGCCTCGGGCGCCCCGGTCGTCACCCTCGTCGCCAAGGCGCACGACCGGCACGTGGAGCTGGCGCTGCGCACCACCCTGGACGAGAACCTGGAGATGGTCCGGGACAGCGTCGAGTTCCTGCGCGCGCAGGGGCGGCGGGTGTTCATCGACTGCGAGCACTTCTTCGACGGCTACCGGGCGAACCGCGAGTACGCGCTGGCCGTGGTCCGCACCGCGCACCAGGCGGGCGCGGACGTGGTGGTGCTGTGCGACACCAACGGCGGGATGCTGCCGGCCGGCGTGCGGGAGACCGTCGCCGACGTCCTGGCCGTCACCGGCGCCCGGCTGGGCATCCACGCCCAGGACGACACCGGCTGCGCGGTGGCCAACACGCTGGCCGCGGTGGACGCCGGCGCCACCCACGTCCAGTGCACCGCCAACGGCTACGGCGAGCGGGTCGGCAACGCGAACCTGTTCCCGGTGGTCGGCGCGCTGGAGATCAAGTACGACCGGCGGGTGCTCCCCGAGGGCCGGCTCGCCGAGATGACCAGGCTGTCGCACGCGATCGCCGAGGTGGTCAACCTGACCCCCTCCACCCACCAGCCGTACGTCGGCTACTCGGCCTTCGCGCACAAGGCGGGCCTGCACGCCTCCGCGATCAAGGTCGATCCGGACCTGTACCAGCACATCGACCCGGAGCGGGTCGGCAACACCATGCGGATGCTGGTCTCCGACATGGCGGGCCGCGCCTCGGTCGAGCTCAAGGGCAAGGAGCTCGGCTACGACCTGTCCAGCGACCGGGACCTGGCCGGCCGGGTGGTGGCCAGGGTGAAGGAGCAGGAGAACCTCGGCTACACCTACGAGTCCGCCGACGCCTCCTTCGAGCTGCTGCTGCGCGACGAGGTGCGCGGCGGCCGGGAGCGCTTCTACACCCTGGAGTCCTGGCGGACCATCAGCGAGCAGGGCCCGAACGGCTTCACCGGCAACGAGGCGACGGTGAAGCTGTGGGCGAAGGGGGAGCGCCGGATCGCCACCGGCGAGGGCAACGGCCCGGTGAACGCGCTGGACCAGGCGCTGCGCACCGCGCTGGAGGGGATCTACCCGCCGCTGGCCCGGTTCGAGCTGGTGGACTACAAGGTCCGCATCCTGGAGGGGCAGCACGGCACCGGCTCCAAGACCCGGGTGCTGATCGAGTCCACCGACGGCACGTCCACCTGGTCGACCGTCGGGGTGGCCGACAACGTGGTGGCCGCCTCCTGGCTGGCGCTGGAGGACGCCTACACCTACGGGCTGATCCGGGCCGGCCTGGAGCCCACCGAGTAACCCACCGGGCAGCTCACCGGGCAAACCGCCGGGCGACCCGCCGCGGCCGTGTCCGTCATCGGAGTCGGGCGAGGAGGGCGTGCTCGACGAGGGTGATGAGGGCGCTCTTGGCGCTGTCGCGGCGGCGGGCGTCGAGCGTGATGACGGGGGTCTCGGCGCTGAGCTGGAGCGCTTCGCGGACCTCGTCGGCGGTGTGGGGCTGGTGTCCGTCGAAGCCGTTGAGGGCGACGACGAAGGGGAG
>NZ_JBIWAP010000087.1:0-14874 GCF_044760075.1 Kitasatospora sp. NPDC098663
CCGGTCAACAGGGCGCTGCACAGGTCCCAGAACGACGCGTCGAAACTGGGCGAGGCGAACTGCAACACCCGGCTGCCCGGCGCCACGCCGAGCCGCTCGACCTGCGCCGCCACCAGACCCGACACCCCGCTGTGGCTCACCACCACACCCTTGGGACGACCCGTCGAACCCGAGGTGTAGATCACGTACGCCGGGTGCCGGGCGTCCACCACGACACCCGGATCGGCCTCCGGCCAGTCTCCTCCGGTCACCATCGTCGGATCGTCGACCAGCAGCGCCGGGCAGGCGTCCGCCAGCATGTACGCGATCCGCGACGCCGGGTACGACGGGTCCACCGGCAGATACGCGGCACCGGCCTTCAGCACACCCAGGACGGCCACCACCGACTCCACCGAACGCGGCAGCGCCACCGCCACGACCTGCTCCGGACCGACCCCACGGGCGATCAGCGCATGCGCGAACCGGTTCGCCCGCGCACTCACCTGACGGTACGTCAGCGAGACGTCGCCATGGACGAGGGCGACCGCGTCCGGCGTCGCCGCCACCTGCACCGCGAACAGCTCCGGCAGGCTCGCCGTGGTCGCCGCACCGTCGACGGCGGGCAGCAGCTCGCGCCGCTCCTCGGCGGACAGCAGGTCGATCCCGCCGATCGGCCGGTCCGGATCGGCGGCGACCGCCGCCAGCAGCCGGGCCCACCGCGCGACCAGCGCCTCGACCGTCGAGCGGTCGAACAGGTCGCTGCCGTACTCGACCGCACCGCTGAGCCCGACCGGCTCGCCGTCCGGTCCGTACTCCTCCGCGAACCCGAAGGTGAGGTCGAGCCGCGCGGTCCCGGTGAGCACGGTCACCCCGGAGACCAGGAGACCCGGCAGCTCGAAGTCACCACCCGGCGCGTTCTGCACGACCAGCCCGGTCTGGAACAGCGGGTGGTGGGACAGCGAGCGGGCGGGGTTCAGCGCCTCCACCAGGTGTTCGAACGGCACGTCCTGGTGCGCGTACGCCTCCAGCGCCGTCTCCCGCACCCGCCGCAGCAGCTCGGCGAAAGTCGGATCGCCGCTCGTGTCGGTGCGCAGCACCAGGGTGTTGATGAAGAACCCGACGAGGTCGTCCAGCGCCTCGTCGGTCCGGCCCGCGATCGGGCTGCCGATCGGGATGTCCGTCCCCGCGCCCAGCCGGGTGTACAGCGCGGCGAGCGCGGCCTGCAGCACCATGAACAGGGTCGCACCCGAGCGTCGCGCCAACCCCACCAGCGCGGCGTGCAGTTCGGCATCGATCCGGAGTTCCAGCAGGTCGCCGCCGTACGACATGGTGGCCGGGCGCGGCCGGTCGGCAGGCAGCTGCAGCTGCTCGGGCAGCCCGGCCAGCGCCTCCGTCCAGTAGGTGACCTGGCGGGCGAACACGCTGTCGGCGTCCTGCTCGTCGCCCAGGATCTCGTGCTGCCACAGGGTGTAGTCGCCGTACGTCACCGGCAGCGGCGGCCAGGCCGGCGCCCCGCCACCGTGCCGGGCCGTGTAGGCGGTCGCCAGGTCACGGGCCAGCGGGCCCATGGACCAGCCGTCCCCGACGATGTGGTGCATGACCAGCAGCAGCACGTGCTCGTCCGGTGCCACCGCGAACAGCTCCGCCCGCAGCGGTACTTCCGAGGTGAGGTCGAAGCCGCGCACCGCCGCCTCGCGCAGCAGGGCGGCCAGCTCCGCCCGGCCGGCCGCGCGCACGGTCAGCGGGACAGCCGCCTCGGCTGCGTCCAGCACCCGCTGGTACGGGACTCCGGCGAGGTGCGGGAAGACCGTGCGCAGGGTCTCGTGCCGGGCCACCACGTCCGCGAGCGCGGCGCCCAGCGCCTCCCGGTCGAGGTCGCCGGTCAGCCGCAGTGCCAGCGGCATGTGGTAGGTGGCGCTCGGCGCGCCGAACTGCTGGAGGAACCAGAGCCGGCGCTGGGCGAACGACAGCGGCATCGGCTCGCGGCGGGGCCGGGGCGCCAGGGCCTGCCGCGCGGCGCCGGCACCGTGCAGCCCGGCCGCCAGTCCGGCGGGTGTCGGGGCCCGGAACAGGCTTCGCAGCTCCAGTTCGACCCCGAGCGTTGCCCGGACCCGGGAGACCAGCCGGGTCGCCAGCAGCGAGTGCCCGCCCAGCTCGAAGAAGTCCTCGTCGACACCGACCTGGCCCCGGCCCAGCACCTCCGCGAACAGCTCGCACAGGATCTGCTCCTGCGGGGTGCGCGGCGCGCGGCCGCCGGCGGCCGGGCTCACCGCCTCGGGCGCGGGCAGCGCCGCCCGGTCCAGCTTGCCGTTCGGGGTCAGCGGCAGCGCGTCGAGCAGCACGAAGGCGGACGGCACCAGGTAGTCCGGCAGCCGCTCCCGCAGGTACGCCGCCAACGCCGCCGCCGTCACCCCGCCCCCGGTGGGCACCACGTACGCGACGACCCTGGCCTCGTCCCGGTCCTCGCGGGCGAGCACCGCCACCTGGGCCACGCCCGGGTGCGCGGCCAGCACCGCCTCGATCTCGCCGGGCTCGACCCGGAAGCCGCGCACCTTCACCTGGTGGTCCACCCGACCGGCGAACTCCAGCTCGCCTTCCCCAGCCTCCGGCCGGGGGGACCCGCATGCCCGCCAGCGCACCACATCGCCGGTGCGGTACATCAGCGAGCCCGCCGGGCCGTACGGGTCGGCGACGAAGCGCCCGGCGGTCAGCCCGGGCCGGTTCAGGTAGCCCCGGGCGAGCCCCGCCCCGGCGAGGTACAGCTCGCCGAGCACCCCGGGGGCGACCGGCCGCAGGGCCGCATCCAGCACGTACACCCGGCAGTTGGCGATCGGACGGCCGATCGGCACCGGCAGCGGGCAGTCGGCGGGGTCGGCCGGCAGCGGGTACGCGGTGATCACATGGGTCTCGGCGGGCCCGTAGTGGTTGTGCAGCGTCAGGCCCGGGCGACGGGCCTGGAAGCGACGCACCGCGCCGCCGAGCCGCATCGCCTCACCGGCCTGCGCGACCAGCCGCAGACTCGGCAGCTCCAGTCCGGCCTCCTCCGCGGCCTCGGCCAGCGCCTCGACCACCAGGTTGGGTGCGAACAGCTCGGCGACCTGGTGCCGGTCCAGCCAGTGCGCGAACAGCTCGGCGCTGCGCCGCTGCTCCTCGGTCGGCACCACCAGCGTCTTGCCGTACAGCAGCGCGGAGAGCACCTCCTGCACCGAGACGTCGAAGCTGATCGCGGTGAACTGGGCGACACGCGCGCCTGGTTCGCCGCCGACGGCCCGGTGGTGCCACGCCAGCAGGTTCAGCAGTCCGGCGGCGGGCATCACCACGGCCTTGGGCCGGCCGGTCGAGCCGGACGTGTAGATGACGTAGGCCGGGTGCCGGGCGTCCACGGCGACGGCCGGATCGTGCTCCGGCTGCTCCTCACACGGTGTGACGGCCGCGAGGTCGTCGAGCACCACGACCGGCCGGGCGTCCTCCAGCATGTACGCGATGCGAGCGGCCGGGTAGTCCGGGTCGACCGGCAGGTACGCGGCGCCGGTCTTGAGCACCGCGAGGACGGCCACCACCAGTTCGGCGGAGCGCGGCAGCCGCAGGGCGACGACCTGCTCCGGCCCCACCCCGCGGGCGATCAGCGCGTGCGCCAGGCGGTTGGCCCGGCGGTTCAGCTCGCGGTAGGTCAGCTCGGTGGACTCGAACAGCACCGCCGGGGCCTCCGGGGTCGCCCGGACCTGCGCCTCGAACAGCGCCGGCAGCGTGGCGGCGGGAACCGTACGCGCGGTGTCGTTGCGCGCGACCAGCAGCTCGTGCCGCTCCTCGGCGGTGAGCACGTCGATCCGGCTGAGCGGCCGGTCCGGCTCAGCGACCACCGCCGCCAGCAGCCGCAGCCACCGGCCGACCAGGGCCTCCACCGTGGCGTGGTCGAACAGGTCGGCGCGGTACTCGACCCGCCCGACGATGCCCTCGGCGGTCCCGCCGCCGCGCTCCAGCAGGTGGAAGCCGAGGTCGAACATCGTCGTCGGCGTCCGCACCAGGACGATCTCGGCGGCCAGGCCGCTCAGCGTGAAGTCCGTGCGAGGCGTGTTCTGCAGCGCGAGCAGCACCTGGAACAGCGGCTGACGGGCGAGCGACCGGGCCGGGTTGACGGCCTCGACGACCTGCTCGAAGGGCAGGTCCTGGTGCGCGTACGCGCCGAGCGCGCCCTCCCGGACCCGGCCCAGCAGCTCGGCGAAGGTCGGATCGCCCGAGGTGTCCGTACGGAGCACCAGGGTGTTGACGAAGAACCCGACCAGATCGTCCAGCGCCTGGTCGGTCCGGCCCGCGATCAGGCTGCCGACCGGGATGTCCGTGCCCGCGCCGAGCTTGTCCAGCAGCGATGCCAGGGCGGCCTGCAGCACCATGTACACACTGGCGCCGTGCTCCCGGCCCAACCGGACCAGCCCGGCGTGCAGTTCCGCGTCCAGTTCGACCGCGAGGTGGCCGCCGGAGTGGGAGGGGGTCGCGGGGCGGTGGCGGTCGGCGGGGAGCCGGATCTGCTCCGGCAGGTCCGCCAGCGTCCGCTTCCAGTAGGCCGTCTGACGGCCGAACAGGCTGTCCTGGTCGGTGGATTCGCCGAGCAGTTCGTGCTGCCACAGGGCGTAGTCGGCGTACTGCACGGGCAGCGGCGCCCACCGCGGTTCCTCGCCCCGGCGGCGGGCCGCGTACGCGGTGGCCAGGTCGGCGGCCAGCGGGCCCAGCGACCAGCCGTCACCGGCGATGTGGTGGATCACCAGCAGCAGCACGTGCTCGTCCGGCGCCGTCTCGAACAGCTCGGCGCGCAGCGGCGGTTCGGCCGCGAGGTCGAATCCGCGCGCCGCCGTCGTCGCCAGCAGCCCCGGCAGGTCCGCCTCGCGGACCCGGGTGACGGGCAGCCGCGGCGGGGCGGTCCCGGCGTCCAGCACGTCCTGGTGGGGCACCCCGTCGACCTGGGGGTAGATCGTGCGCAGGCTCTCGTGCCGGGCGACGACGTCACCGAGAGCCGCGTGCAGGGCGGCCCGGTCGAGCTCGCCCGTCAGCCGCCACGCCAACGGCATGTTGTAGACCGGGCCGGCGTCCTCCAGCTGGTGCAGGAACCACAGCCGCTGCTGCGCGAAGGACAGCGGCACGGTGCCGGGCCGCTCCGCGCGGCGCAGCGCGAGCCGTGCCCGGCCGGCCCCGCCGAGCCCGGCGGCGAGCCCGGCCACCGTCGGCGTCTCGAACAGGGTGCGCAGTTCCAGCTCCACCCCGAGGGCCGCGCGTGCCCGGGCGACCAGCCTGGTCGCGAGCAGCGAGTGCCCGCCGAGGTCGAAGAAGTCGTCGTCGACCCCGACCCCGGCCACGCCGAGCACCTCGGCGAACAGCCCGGCGAGGATGTGCTCCTGCGCAGTGCGCGGGGCCTGGCCGGCCCGTGCCGCGGTGTACACGGGCTCGGGCAGGGCCCGCCGGTCCAGCTTGCCGTTGACCGTCAGCGGCAGGTTCTCCAGGGGCACGAACGCGGCCGGGACCATGTAGTCCGGCAGCCGCTCGCGCAGGTACGCCCGCAGCGCCTCCGGCCGGAGTTCCGCCCCGGCGACGGGCACCGGGTAGGCGACCAGGCGCCGGTCCTGCGCCCGGGCCTGCCGGACGATCACGGCGGCCCGGGCGACCTGCGGGTGTTCCGCCAGTGCCGCCTCGATCTCGCCGAGTTCGATCCGGAAGCCCCGGACCTTGACCTGGTCGTCGGTCCGGCCGAGGAAGTCCAGGTTGCCGGACGCGTCCCAGCGCACCAGGTCCCCGGTGCGGTACATCCGCCCTCCTCGCCCGCCATCGGGCCGGGGGCGCCTCCCAGCCTCCAGGCCGGGGGCGAGGGGCCCGGATCCGCTCGGCTCGAACGGGTCCGCGACGAACCGCCCGGCGGTCAGCCCCGGCCGGTTCAGATAGCCGCGCGCCAGGCCCGCGCCCGCGATGTACAGCTCGCCCGGCACGCCCGGGGGCACCGGCTGCAGCCTGCCGTCGAGCACGTACAGCCGGACGCCGCCGAGCGGGCGGCCGATCACCGGGCGCGGGCTCGACCCCAGCGGCGCGACGACCGAGTCCACCGTGCACTCGGACGGCCCGTAGTAGTTCAGGCAGGTCACCCCGTCCGCTGCCCGCAGCCGCTCCCACAGCTGCTCCGTCACGGCCTCCCCGCCCAACCCGATCAGCGACGGACGCCACTGCGGGTGGTCCAACAAGCCGTGTGCGACGAGGACTTCCAGATAGGACGGGGTGCCGCCGACGAGGTCCAGCCCGGCCCGCGCGGCGTACGCGACGAACGCGTCCGGGTCGGACCAGGTCGCCTCGTCCACGACGTGCAGCTCGTGGCCGGCGTACAGGCCGAGCAGCTGGTCGCAGGAGGCGTCGAAGGACACCGACGTGGTCAGCCCCATCCGCACCCGCTCCCCCGTCCGGAACATCAGCGGACGCTGGTTGGCGAACAGGTTGAACAGGCCGCCGTGCGTCGCCACCACGCCCTTGGGCCTGCCGGTGGAACCGGAGGTGTAGATGACGTAGGCCGGGTGGCCCGGATCGACGGCCACCGCCGGGTCCGTCGCCGGGCGATCCGCCACCAGGGCGGCCGTCTCCGGGTCGTCGGCCACCAGCCGGCCGGCCGGGCCGTCCGGCAGCCGGTCCCGGGTGCGGGAGTCGGTCACCACCAGGACCGGCCGGGCGTCGTCGAGCATGTACCCGATCCGCGCGGCCGGGTACTCCGGGTCGACCGGGAGGTACGCCGCGCCGGTCTTGAGCACCGCGAGGATCGCCACCACCAGCCCGGCCGAGCGCGGCAGCGCCACCGCGACCAGCCGCTCCGGGCCCGCCCCGCGCGCGATCAGCGCGTGCGCCAGCCGGTTCGCCCGCGCGTCCAGCTCCGCGTACGTCAGGGACGCTTCCGGCCCCACCACCGCGACGGCGTCCGGAGTCGCCCGCACCTGGGCCCGGAACAGCTCCGGCATGCTCGCGGTGAAGGCCCGGGCCGCCGGGCCGGACCCGAGCGCCGTCAGGTCGCCGCGCTCCTCGGCGGTGAGCAGGCCGAACCGGCTGAGCCGCCGCCCCGGGTCGGCGACCGCGGCGCGGAGCAGCCGCTCCCACCGCCCGATCATCGTCTCGACGGCCGCCGGGTCGTACAGGTCGTCGGCGTACTCGACGAAGACGTCGAGCCCCTCCGGGGCGGGGGCGCCTCCCGGGCCGCCGGGCCCGGTGGGACCGTCCTGCGCGTGCCGCTCGGACATGGTGAAGATCAGGTCGAGCTTGGCGGTGGTCGAGGTCGACGGCACGTCCTCGACGCGCAGTCCGGGCGGCGCGAAGTCGGCGCGGGGTGCGTTCTGCAGCACCAGCATGACCTGGAACAGCGGGTGGTGCGACAGCGACCGGGACGGGTTCAGGACCTCGACCAGGTATTCGAACGGAAGGTCCTGGTGGGCGTACCCGGCCAGCGCGGTGTCCCGGACCCTGCCCAGCAGCTCGGCGAAGGTCGGATCGCCCGAGGTGTCGGTGCGGAACACCAGGGTGTTGACGAAGTAGCCGACCAGCTCGTCCTGTGCCTGGTCGGTCCGGCCCGCGACCGGGCTGGCGACCGGGATGTCGTCGCCCGCGCCGAGCTTGCTCAGCAGCGCCGCCAGCCCCGCCTGGAGCACCATGAAGAGGCTGGTGCCGTGCGCGCGGGCGAGCTCGCGCAGGCCGCGGTGCAGCTCGGCGTCCAGTCCGGCGTGCACGGAACCGCCCCGGTGCGAGGCGACGGCCGGGCGGGGCCGGTCGGTGGGCAGCTGGATCCGCTCCGGCAGATCCGCCAACTGCCGGGTCCAGTAGGCCGCCTGGCGGGCGAACAGGCTGTCCTGGTCGGTGGATTCGCCCAGCAGTTCGTGCTGCCACAGGGTGTAGTCGGCGTACTGGACCGGCAGTTCCTCCCACCGGGGCTCCTCGCCCCGGCAGCGCGCCGTGTAGGCGGCGGTCAGGCCCTGCGCGAGCGGGCCCAGCGACCAGCCGTCGCCCGCGATGTGGTGGAGCACCAGCTGGAACACGTGCTCGTCCGGTGCCAGCTCGAACAGCTCGGCCCGCAGCGGCACGTCGACCGCCAGGTCGAAGCGGCGGGCCTTCGCTTCCGCCATGACGGTCGGCAGCCCGGCCTCGGTGGTGCGGCTCAGCTGCAGGCGGGGGCGGGCCGCCACGACGTCCAGCACCTGCTGGTGCGGCACGCCGTCCACCGCCGGGAACACGGTGCGCAGGCTCTCGTGCCGGGCCACCACGTCCGCCACGGCGGCCTCCAGGGCCCGCCGGTCCAGGCCTCCGGACAGCCGCCACGCGAGGGAGATGTGGTAGTTGGCGCTGGCGCCCTCCAGCTGGTGCAGGAACCACAGCCGCCGCTGGGCGAACGACAGCGGGATCGCCTCGGGGCGCTCGCGCCGCGCCAGGGCGGCCTGCGCCGGTCCGGCCGCCACCAGGGCTGCGGCCAGGCCGGCCGGGGTCGGCGCCCCGAACAGGGTGCGCAGCGGCATCTCGACGCCGAGCGTCGCGCGGATCCGGGCCGCCAGGCGGGTGGCCAGCAGGGAGTGACCGCCGAGGTCGAAGAAGCCGTCCTCGACGCCGGCCGACGCCACGCCCAGGACCTCGGCGAACAGCTCGCAGAGGACCTGCTCCTGCGGGGTGCGCGGCGCGCGGGCGGTGGCCGCCGGGGCGAGGTCGGGGGCGGGCAGGGCCCGGTGGTCCAGCTTGCCGTTCGCGGTCAGCGGCAGCACGTCCAGCACCACGAACGCGGAGGGCACCAGGTGCTCCGGCAGCCGCTCGGCCAGGTAGGCGCGCAGCTCGGCCGGGCGCGGGGCGGCCTCGTCGGCCGGCACCAGGTAGGCGACCAGCCGGGTGTCGTCGGCGCGGTCCTGCCGGGCGAGGACGGCGGTCTGGGCGATGCCGGGGTGCGCGGCGAGCGCCGCCTCGATCTCGCCGAGCTCGATCCGGAAGCCGCGCACCTTCACCTGCTGGTCGGCCCGGCCGACGAAGCTCAGGCTGCGGTCCGCAGCCCGGCGCACCACGTCGCCGCTGCGGTACATCCGGGAGCCGGCCGGGCCGAAGGGGTCGGCGACGAAGCGCCCGGCGGTCAGGCCGGGCCGGTTCAGGTAGCCGCGCGCCAGGCCGGGGCCCGCTACGTACAGCTCGCCGGGCACGCCCGGGGCCACCGGCCGCAGGTGGGGATCCAGCACGTAGGCGCGCAGGTCCGGCAGGGCCGTGCCGATCTGCCCGGCGGCGTCGCCGGAGCCGTCGAGCGCGGTGTGCGTGACGTGCACGGTGGTCTCGGTGATGCCGTACATGTTGACCAGCCGCGGCGCGTCGTCCGGGTGCCGCTGGTACCAGCTCGCCAGCCGGGCGTGCTCCAACGCCTCGCCACCGAACACCACGGTGCGCAGGGCGAGTTCGGGCCCCTCCTCGCGGTCCGCCTGCATCAGCTGGTAGAACGCGGACGGCGTCTGGTTGAGCACCGTCACCCGCTCGCGGGCGAGGAGTTCCAGGAACCGGCCGGGCGAGCGGCTGGTCTCGTGGTCGACGACCACCAGCCGGCCGCCGTGCAGCAGCGGGCCCCACAGTTCCCAGACCGAGAAATCGAAGGCGTAGGAGTGGAAGAGCGTCCACACGTCCTCGGCGGAGAAGCCGAACAGCTCCCGGGTGGTGTCGAACAGCCGCACCACGTTGCGGTGCGGGACCACGACGCCCTTGGGGTGGCCGGTGGAGCCGGAGGTGTGGATGACGTAGGCCGCCTGCCCGGGATCGACCGCGACCGGCGGGTCGGTGTCCGGCTGTCCGGCCAGGTCGGCGGTGTCCAGCAGCAACCGCTCCACGCCGTCCGCTCCCGGCAGCTCGCCGGCCGCGCCGGTCGTCACCAGCAGCGCGGGTCGGCCGTCCTGGAGCAGGTAGGCGATCCGGGCCGCCGGGTACTGCGGGTCCACCGGGAGGTACGCGCCGCCCGCCTTCAGTACGGCGAGCACCGCCACGACCTGCTCCGCCGAGCGCGGCAGGGCCAGCGCCACCAGCTGCTCCGGGCCCACCCCCCGCGCGATCAGGGCGTGCGCGAGTCGGTTCGCCCGGGCGTTCAACTCACCGTAGGTCAGGGTGACTTCGCCGTCCGTCAGGGCCGCTGCGGCCGGGTTCGCCCGCGCCTGCCGCTCGAACAGCGCGGTCAGGCCGCTCTCCGGCAGCTGCTCGCCCTGGTCGGCAGGAGCCGGGAGCAGCGCCCGGAGCTCCTCGGCGGACAGCACGTCCACCCGGCCGATCCGACGGCCCGGGTCGGCGACCACGGCCCGGAGCAGGCGCAGCCACCGATCGACGATCCCGGCCGCGGTGGCCGCGTCGAACAGGTCGGTGCTGTACTCCAGCACGCCCGACAGGCCGTCCTCGCCGGGCCGTTCGGCCAGGACGAAGGTCAGGTCGCACTTGGCCGTCCCCGTGGGGACCAGGTCGGTCGTCACCCGCAGCCCCGGCAGCTCGAAGCCGCCGAGCGGCGCGTTCTGCAGGGCCAGCATGGTCTGGAACAGCGGGTGGTGCGCCAACGTCCGGGTCGGGTTCAGCGCCTCCACCAGGTGCTCGAACGGCACGTCCTGGTGGGCGTACGCGGCCAGCGCGTCCGCGCGTACCCGGCCGAGGAGTTCGGTGAAGGTCGGGTCGCCGGAGAGGTCGGTGCGCAGCACCAGGGTGTTGACGAAGCAGCCGACCAGCTCGTCCACGGCCTCGTCGGTGCGCCCGGCGATCGGTGTGCCGATCGGCACGTCGGTGCCGGCGCCGAGTTTGCCCAGCAGGGCGGCCAGTCCGGCCTGGAGCACCATGAAGAGGCTGGCCCCGCCGTCCCGGGCGAGCGCGCGCAGGCCCTGGTGGAGCTCGGCGTCGATCCGCACCGGCAGGTGGGCGCCCCGGTAGGACATCGCGGTCGGCCGGGGCCGGTCGAACGGCAGCTCGACCTGCTCCGGGAGGTCGTCCAACTGTTCCTGCCAGTAGGCGAGTTGGCCGTTCAGCAGGCTTTGCGGGTCGGCGCCGTCGCCGAGCAGCGCCCGCTGCCACAGGGTGTAGTCGGCGTACTGCACGGGCAGCGGCGACCACTCCGGCTTCGCACCCTCGGAACGGGCCGCGTAGGCGGCCGTCAGGTCCCGCGAGAGCGGTCCCGTCGACCAGCCGTCACCGGCGATGTGGTGCACCACCAGCAGCAGCACGTGCTCCTCGGCCGCCGTCCGGAAGAGTTCGGCGTGCAGCGGCGGCTCCTCGGCGAGGTCGAACCCGTACCGGGCCGCCTGCGCCAGCCGCTCCGGCAGCTCGCGTTCGTCGAGTTCGGTCACCCGCAACCGCGGCCGGGCCTCCTCGGGGTCCAGCACCCGCTGGCACGGCGCGCCGTCGACCGTGGGGAAGACGGTGCGCAGGCTCTCGTGCCGCTCGACGAGGTCCGCCAGGGCGGCCTCCAGGACCCGCTGGTCCAGGCTTCCGGACAGCCGCAGGGCCAGCGGGATGTTGTAGGTGGCGCTCGGGCCCTCCATGCGGTGCAGGAACCACAGCCGGCGCTGCGCGAAGGACAGCGGAACGGTCTCCGGCCGCTCGCGCCGCTCCAGCGCCGGACGCGCCCGACCCGCGACGTCCACGGCGGCGGCGAGTTCCGCCACCGTCGGCGCGTCGAACAGGTCGCCGAGCCTCAGCTCCACACCGAGGACCGAGCGGGCCCGGGCGACCAGCCGGGTGGCCAGCAGGGAGTGTCCGCCGAGGTCGAAGAAGCTGTCGTCCAGCCCGGGCTCGGACACCCCGAGCACCTCGGCGAACAGCCCCACGAGCAGGTGCTCGGTCGCGGTGCGCGGAGCACGGCCCGGCGCGGCGGGCTGCCGCTCGGGTGCCGGCAGGGCCCGCCGGTCGAGCTTGCCGTTCGGGGTCAGCGGCAGCGCGTCGAGCAGCACGTACGCGGTCGGCACCATGTGCCGGGGCAGTCGGTCCCGCAGGTGGTCACGCAGGGCGGTGTCGGTCACGGTGGTGCCGGGCTCGGGCACCGCGTAGGCGACCAGCCGGGGTTCTTCCCCGGTGCGCACCAGCACGGCGGCCCGGGCGACCAGCGGGTGCTCGGCGAGGACGGCCTCGACCTCGCCCGGTTCCACCCGGAAGCCGCGGATCTTCACCTGGTCGTCCGTGCGCCCGAGGAACTCCAGGCTGCCGGACTCCTCCCAGCGCACCCGGTCGCCGGTGCGGTACATCCGGGAGCCGACCGGCCCGAACGGGTCCGCCACGAACCGCCCGGCGGTCAGCCCCGGCCGGTTGAGGTAGCCGCGGGCCAGGCCCGCGCCCGCGATGTACAGCTCACCCGCCGCACCGGCCGGCAGCGGCCGCAGAGCGCCGTCGAGCACGTACAGCCGGGCGCCCGCGACGGGTCGGCCGATCACCGGGTGCGGGCTCGAACCAGCCTGTGCGACAACCGAGTTGACCGTGCATTCGGACGGCCCGTAGAGGTTGAGGCCGCGCACCCCCTCGGCCTTCCGCAGGTCCGCCCAGAGCTGCTCCGGGACGGCCTCGCCGCCCGCCGCGACCAGCGCCGGCCGCCACCGCGGGTCGCTCAGCAGCCCGTGCGCGACCAGGACCCGGAGGTAGGACGGGGTGGCCTCGACGTAGTCGAGCCCGCAGCGCGCGGCGTAGCCGACGAAGGCGTCCGGGTCGGTCCAGGTCGCGTGGTCCAGGACGTGCAGCTCGTGGCCCCCGAACAGGGCGAGCAGCTGGTTCCAGGAGGCGTCGAACGACACCGACGTGGTCAACGCCACCCGCAGCCGCCGCCGCTCCTCCAGCACCGGCGCGAAGTGCACCTGCCGCAGGTCGGTGAGCAGGTTGAGCAGGCCGCCGTGGGTCGGCGCCACGCCCTTGGGCCGTCCGGTGGAACCGGAGGTGTAGACGACGTACGCCGGGTGGCCCGGATCGATGTCCACTGCCGGGTCCGCCGCCGGACGACCCGCCACCAGGGCAGCCGTCCGCGGGTGGTCGAGCACCAGCCGTTCGACGGGCCCGGCCCCGGGCAGCCGCCCCTCGCCGCGGGAGTCCGTGACCACCAGGTCCGGGCGGGCGTCGTCCAGCAGGTAGGCGATCCGGGCGGTCGGGTACTCGGGGTCCACCGGAACGTACGCCGCGCCGGTCTTGAGCACCGCGAGGACCGCCACCACCAGCTCGGCCGAGCGCGGCAGGGCGACCGCCACCAGCCGCTCCGGGCCCGCGCCCCGGGCGATCAGGGTGTGCGCCAGCCGGTTGGCCCGCGCGTCCAGCTCCGCATAGGTCAGAGAAACGTCGCCGCACACCAGCGCGACCAGCTCCGGGGTCGCCCGGACGTGCTCGCGGAACAGCTCCGGCAGGCTCGCGGCCGGGGCCGGCGCCACCGGCCCGGCGCCGAGCACCGCCAGCTCGCGTCGCTCCTCGGCGGTGAGCAGTTCGATCCGGCCCACCGGCTCGTCCTGGTCGCAGTCCGCGAGGGTGTCCAGCAGCGCGAGCAGTCGCTGCTGGTGGGCGGCGAGGTCGTCGTCGCCGTACGCCTCCGGCGAGCCGTGCAGCCGGAGCAGCGGCGGGTTCCCGTCCCGGTAGTCGAAGACCCAGACGGCGAGGTCGGTGGTCGACCCGGACACGAAGTGGTGCACGTCGGCGGGGTGCCCGGCGAAGCTCGGCCTGGAGTTGAAGGCCATGATGTTGACGATCAGCGGGAACGCCGTTCCGATGCCGCCGGGCGCGCCGAGGTCGCGCAGCAGGTCCTCGCTGCGGTAGCGCTCGTGGGCGACGGCCGTCCCGACCTCCCGCGCCGCCTGGGCGACGAGTTCGCGCCACGGCATGTCCGGGCGCACCGTCAGGCGCAGCGGCACCACGTTGGACATGGTGCCCGGCACCGCCGTCAGGTCGCGGTCGGCGCCCCGACGGGCGGTGACGGGCATGGCGAGCACCACGTCCTGGTCGCCGGTCAGCCGGTGAGCGTAGAGCGCCGTCGCCGCGATCAGCAGCCGGGACCACCGGACGCCGGAACGTCCCGCCGCCGCCCGCAGGGCGTCCGGGCGGTGCAGTTCCCGCTCCTCGGCCAGGCGGAGGGCTCGGTGCGGGTCGGTCGCGGGGGTGTCGGTGAGTCGGGTCGGGGCGGGCAGGTCGGCGAAGCGCTCGGTCCAGTAGGCGCGGTCGGCGGCGAAGTCGGTGGACGCGCGGTAGGCGGCGTCGCTGTCGACCAGGTCCCGCAGCGAGCCGAACGGGCACGGCGGTACGGCGTCGCCCTCGGCGAGCGCCGAGTACACCTCGCCGACCCGCTGCCGGAGCATGGCGCTGCTGATCGCGTCGAGCACCACGTGGTGGTAGTTCAGGTACCAGAGGAATTCCGTCGGCGACGCCTTGATCAGCGCATGGCCGAACAGCGGGTCGCGGGCGAGGTCCAGCGGGCGCAGCAGGTCCCGTTCCATCCACTCCTCGGCGGCCGCGCGGGGGTCGGGCTCCCCGCTGAGGTCGAGGTGCGCGGGCGCCCAGTCCCAACTCTCCCGGAGGACCTGGCGCGGGCCCTCGCCGTCGTCGACGAAGGTCACGTGCAGGGCGTCGACCTCGTCGACGACCCGGCGCAGCGCGGTCTCGAACAGCTCCCGGTCCACCGGCCCGTGGATCTCCAGGCACTCGCCGACGCGGTAGCCCGGGATCGGCGTCCGGGAGCTCTGCTCGGCGAGCCAGATCTCGCGCTGGGCGGCTGTCAGGGGAAGCGCGTCGCCGTCGCGACGGGACATGGGGGTACCTCCGAAAGTGTGGGCAGGCGTGGTGGCGGGGCACACCGGGGCGCGCCGACCGCGGTGGCGTCACGCGGTCGGCGGGCGGGTGGCGGGTGGCGCGGCTTTCTGCGGTCAGGCGGCGAGTTCGCCGGCCTGG
>NZ_JBIWAP010000088.1:0-14851 GCF_044760075.1 Kitasatospora sp. NPDC098663
CCAGGCCGGCGAACTCGCCGCCTGACCGCAGAAAGCCGCGCCACCCGCCACCCGCCCGCCGACCGCGTGACGCCACCGCGGTCGGCGCGCCCCGGCGCGTCCTCACGCCTGCCCACATTCCTGGAGGTACCCCCATGTCCCGTCGCGACGGTGACGCGCTTCCCCTGACAGCCGCCCAGCGCGAGATCTGGCTGGCCGAACAACGGGCCCGCACGGCGATCCCGGCCTACCGCATCGGCGAGTGCCTGGAGATCCACGGGCCGGTCGACCCGGACCTGTTCGAGACCGCGCTGCGCCGCGTCGTCGACGAGGTCGACGCCCTGCACGTGGGCTTCGTCGACGGCGCCGAGGGCCCGCACCAGGTCGTCCGCGCGCACACCCGGTGGCAGCCCGCGCAGGTCGACGTCAGCGCGGAGGCCACGCCGCTCGCGGCGGCCCGGGAGTGGATGGACCGGGACCGGCTCCGGCCGCTGGACCTCGCCCGCGACCCGCTCTTCCGCTACGCGCTGATCACCCTGGCACCGGACCGGACCGTCTTCTACCAGAGCTACCACCACCTGGTGATGGACGGGTTCGGGTACACCCTCGTCGGGCGTCGCGTGGCCGAGGCGTACACGGCGCTCGCCGAGGGGCGGCCGGTGCCGCCGTCGCCGTTCGGCTCGTTGGACGAGCTGGTGGCCGGCGACGCGGCCTACCGCGACTCGGAGCAGTACCTCGCCGACCGTGCCTACTGGACCGGACGGTTCGCCGACCGGCCGGCGCCCACCCGGCTGTCGGACCGCCTGCCGGACGGCCCGTCCGCCCGGTTCCGGCGCACCCTGCCGGCCGGACCGCTGCGCCCCGAGACGCTGCGCGACGCGGCCGAGCGCCTGGGCGTCCGCTGGTCCCGCGTCGTGCTCGCGGCGACGGCGCTGTACGCGCACCGGCTGACCGGGGCCCGGGACGTGCTGCTCGGCCTCCCCGTCACCGGCCGGGTGGGCGACCCGGTGCTGGCGGCGACGCCCGGCGCGGTGTCGAACCTCGTGCCGCTGCGTCTGTCGGTGCGGCCGGACCTGCCGTGGTCGGAACTGGTCGAGCAGGTGGACCGAGAAGTCGCCGCCGCGCTGGCGCACCAGCGGTACCGCAGCGAGGACCTGTTCCGGGACCTCGGGCAGGCCGGCACGATCGAGACGGCGTTCCCGCTGATCGTCAACATCATGTCCTTCGGCTCCGAACCGAGCTTCGCCGGGCGGCCCGCCACGGTGTACGCGCCGCTGGGTACCTCCGCCGACGACCTGGCGGTCTGGGCCGTGGGCGGGCGCGACGAGTATGGTCCGAGGATCGAGCTCGGGGCCTATCCGGAGGTGTGCACGGAGAGTGAACTCCTCGCCCACCAGCGGCGGTTGCTCGCCCTGCTGGACACCCTCGCGGACTGCGACCCGCAGCAGCCGGTCGGCCGCATCGGCCTGGTCGGGGCCGACGAGCAGCGCGAACTGCTGGCCCTCGGCGCCGGAACCGGTGCCGGTGCCGGTGCCGGCATCACGACGGAAGCCCCGGCGGCCCTGCTGCCCGAGCACTTCCGGGCCCGGGTGCGCGAGACGCCGGGCGCCGTCGCGGTGGTGTCCGGCGAGGAAACGCTGACGTACGCCGAACTCGACGCCCGCGCCAACCGCCTGGCGCACGCCCTGATCGCCCGGGGCGCCGGACCCGAGCGGTCGGTGGCGCTGGCCCTGCCGCGCTCGGCCGAGCTGGTGGTGGCGATCCTGGCCGTGCTGAAGACCGGGGCGGCCTACCTCCCGGTGGACCCTGAGCACCCGGCCGCCCGGATCGCGTACCTGCTCGACGACGCCCGGCCGGTGCTGCTGGTGACCGACGCCAGGACCGCCGGCCGGCTGCCCGAATCCGGCCCCGCCGAGCGGCTGGTGCTCGACGACCCGGCCACCGCCGCCCGGCTCGCCGGCGGCCCGGCGGCGGAACCCGCGGTGGCCGTCGACCCGCGCCACCCCGCCCAGCTCGTCTACACCTCCGGCTCCACCGGGCGGCCCAAGGGCGTGGTGTCGACGCACGGCGCCCTGGCGCACCTCTTCGTCCACCAGTGGCGGGAGCTGTTCCAACCGCTGCTCGGGGACGGTGCCCGGGTGGCCCTGACCACCTCGGCGGCGTTCGACGCCTCCTGGGACCAGCTCTTCGGCCTCTTCGCCGGACACGAGCTGCACCTCCCCGGCCTGGACACCTGGGCGGACCCGGACGCCTTCGTCGACTACGCCGTGCGGCACCGGATCGACTTCGTCAACGCCACCCCGTCCTATCTGCACGTCCTGCTCGCGCACGGCCTGCTGGCCAACGCGGAACACCGCCCAGCGGTGCTCGTGGCCGGCGGCGAGGCCGTCCCCGACCAGCTGTGGGCGCAGCTGCGGGACGCCGACGGCGTGGCCTGCTTCAACTTCTACGGGCCCTCCGAGTGCACCGTCGACGCGGCCGTCGCCCCGGTGGCGCCGAGCCCGCGCCCGGTGATCGGCCGCCCCGTCGCGGGCGCCCGGCTGTACGTGCTGGACACCGCGCTGCGACCGGTGCCCGCCGGGAAGCCGGGCGAGCTGTACATCGCCGGTACGGGCCTCGCCCGCGGCTACCTCGACCGGCCCGGGCTGACCGCTGGACGGTTCGTCGCCGACCCGTACGGGCCGGCCGGCGCCAGGATGTACCGCACCGGCGACCGGGTGCGGTGGGGCGCGGACGACCGGCTGGAGTTCCTCGGCAGGTCGGACGACCAGGTGAAGATCCGCGGCTTCCGGATCGAGCCGGGCGAGATCGAGGCCGCGCTCGCCACCCACCCCCGGGTCGCGCGGAGCGCCGTGGTGGCCCGGACCGATGACGAAGTGCGGCTGGTCGCCTACGTCGTCCCGACCGCCGGGGAGCGGGTCGAGCCCGACGGGCTCCGCGCCCACCTGCGCGAACGGCTGCCGGAGCACCTGGTGCCCGGCGCGTTCGTGCTGCTGGACGGGCTCCCGCTGACGCCCACCGGCAAACTCGACCGCCAGGCGCTCCCGGCCCCCGGCCCGGCTCCGGTCACCGCCGGACGGGCCCCGCGCAGTGCGGCCGAGCAGGTGCTCGCCGGCCTGTTCGCCGACGTCCTCGGCGTGTCCGGGGTCGGCGCGGACGACAGCTTCTTCGACCTCGGCGGGCACTCGCTGCTCGCCACCCGGCTGATCGCCCGGGCCCGTTCGGTGCTCGGCGTGGAGCTGGCCCTGGCCGACCTGTTCGACGCGCCGACCGTCGCGGGCCTGGCCGCGGCCGTGGACCGGGCCGGCCGGGCGCGGCCCGCGCTGTCACGACGCGAGCGGCCCGACACGGTGCCGCTGTCCTTCGCGCAGCGCCGGCTGTGGTTCCTGCACAGCATGGAGGGGCCCGGCGCGACCTACAACGTGCCGCTGGCCCTGCGGCTGTCCGGGGACCTCGACCGGCGGGCCCTGGAAGCCGCACTGGCCGACGTCGTCGAGCGGCACGAGAGCCTGCGCACCGTCTTCCCGGTGGTCGACGGCGAGCCGTGCCAGCGGGTGCTGGACCTCGACGCCGCCCGGCCCCGGCTGCGCGTCACCGCGGTCGCCGCGGGCGACCTGCCGCGGCGGCTGGCCGAGGCGGCCCGGCACGGCTTCGACCTGGCGGCCCAACCCCCGCTGCGTACCGAGCTGTTCGAGCTGGGCGCGGACGAGCACGTCCTGCTGCTGGTGGTGCACCACATCGCTGGCGACGGCTGGTCGATGGGCCCGCTGGCGCGCGACCTGACCGCCGCGTACGCCGCGCGGGCGGCGGGCGGGAAGCCCGAGTGGGCCCGACTGCCCGTCCAGTACGCCGACTACACCCTGTGGCAGCGGGAGCTGCTCGGCGCGGAGAGCGACCCGGACAGCCTCCAGAGCCGGCAGCTCGCCTCCTGGTCGCAGCGGCTCGCGGGGCTGCCGGAACGGACCGAGCTGCCCTTCGACCGGCCCCGGCCGCCCGCGATGTCCTTCCGGGGAGCGCACCTGCCGGTCCGGCTCGACGCCGACCTGCACCAGGGCCTGCGCGAGTTGGCCCGGGGCGGCGGCGCCAGCCTGTTCATGGTGCTCCAGGCCGGGCTGGCCGCCCTGCTCGGCAAGCTGGGCGCCGGCACCGACGTGCCGATCGGCACACCGATCGCCGGGCGCACCGACGAGGCCGTGGACGAGTTGGTCGGCTTCTTCGTCAACACGCTGGTGCTGCGCACCGACCTCTCCGGCGACCCGACCTTCACCGAGCTGCTGGGCCGGGTCCGGGCCGGCGCGCTGGCCGCGTACGCCCACCAGGACCTGCCGTTCGAGCAGCTGGTGGAGGCGGTCAACCCGACCCGGTCGCTCGCCCACCACCCGCTCTTCCAGACCATGCTCGCCCTGCAGAACGCGCCCACGGGCACCTTCGACCTGCCGGGGCTGAAGGTGACGACCGACCTGGTCCACACCGGAACGGCCAAGTGCGACCTGACCTTCATCCTGACCGAACGGCCCGGCGAGGACGGCCTGTCGGGCGTGCTGGAGTACAGCACCGACCTCTTCGACGCGGCCACCGCGGCGGACCTCGTCGAGCGCTGGCTGCGCCTGCTCCGGGCGGTGGCCGCCGATCCGGACGGCCGGATCGGCCGGATCGACGTGCTGTCGCCGGAGGAACTGCGCGAGCTGCTGCCGTCCGGTGCGGGTGCCGCGGACGACGCTCCGCAGAGCACCATCACCGCGCTCGTCGAGGAGCGGGTGCGGGCCGACCCGGCGGCGGTCGCGGTGGTGTGCGGCGAGGCCGCGCTGGCGTACGGCGAGCTGAACGCCCGGGCCAACCGGCTCGCGCACGCGCTGATCGAGCGGGGTGCGGGGCCGGAGCAGCTCGTCGCCCTGGCACTGCCGCGCTCGGCGGAGCTGGTGGTGGCCGTCCTGGCCGTGCTCAAGGCCGGCGCCGCGTACCTGCCGGTGGACCCGCAGTACCCGGCGGCCCGGATCTCCTACCTGCTCCAGGACGCCCGCCCGGCCGTGCTGGTGACGACCGGTCAGGTCGGTGACCTGCCCGGCGCGGAGTCCGTGGACCGGTTGCTGCTGGACACCGCCGACCTGGACGGCCTGCCGGACACCGACCCGGTCGTCGCCGTCGACCCGGGCCACCCGGCGTACGTCATCTACACCTCCGGATCCACCGGGAAGCCCAAGGGCGTGGTGGTCCCGCACCGCAACGTGGTGCGGCTGTTCGCCAGCACGCGGGAGCTGTTCGACTTCTCCGCCGAGGACGTCTGGACGCTCTTCCACTCCTACGCCTTCGACTTCTCGGTCTGGGAACTGTGGGGCCCGCTGCTGTACGGCGGCCGGCTGGTGGTCGTGGACTACGAGACCAGCCGCTCGCCCGGCCGGTTCCTGGAGCTCCTCGCCCGCGAGCGGGTGACGGTGCTCAACCAGACGCCGTCCGCCTTCTACCAGCTGATGCAGGCGGACGCCGAGCACCCGTGTGAACTCGCCCTGCGCACGGTGGTGTTCGGCGGTGAGGCCCTGGAGCCCGCCCGCCTGGCGCCCTGGTACGAACGGCACCCGGACGACGCGCCGCGGCTGGTCAACATGTACGGCATCACCGAGACCACCGTGCACGTCACCTGTGCCGCGCTCGACCGCTCGGCCGCGACCGCGGGGGCGGCCAGCGTGGTCGGCGCCGCCATCCCCGACCTGCGCGCCTACGTGCTGGATCCCCACCTGCGGCCGGTGGCTCCGGGCGTGCCCGGCGAGCTGTACGTCGCCGGCCCGGGGCTGGCGCGCGGCTACCTGAACCGGCCCGGCCTGACCGCCGGGCGCTTCGTCGCCGACCCGTACGGGCCGGCGGGCAGCCGGATGTACCGCAGCGGCGACGTGGTGCGCCGGGCTGCGGACCGCAGCCTGAGCTTCGTCGGCCGGGCCGACCAGCAGGTGAAGGTGCGCGGCTTCCGGATCGAGCTCGGCGAGATCGAGTCGGCGCTGGCCGCGCACCCCGGCATCGCCCAGACGGCCGTCCTCGCCCGGCAGGACCGCGCCGACGACACCCGCCTGGTCGGGTACCTGGTGCCGGCCGCCGACGCGGCCCCGCGCCCGGCCGAGCTGCGCGCCTACCTGCGCGAGCGGCTGCCGGAGCACATGGTGCCCTCGGCGTTCGTCGAGCTGGACGCGCTGCCGCTGACCACCAACGGGAAACTGGACCGCCGGGCGCTGCCCGCACCGGAACTCGTCTCGGCGGGAGCGGGAGCGGGAGCCGGCCGCGCGCCGCGCACCCCGCAGGAGCAGATCCTCTGCGAGTTGTTCGCCGAGGTCCTCGGGGTGGCCGAGGCCGGCGTCGAGGACGGCTTCTTCGACCTCGGCGGGCACTCGCTGCTCGCCACCCGGCTGGCCGCCCGGGTCCGCGCGACCCTCGGGGTCGAGCTGGAGCTGCGCACCCTGTTCGAGTCCCCGACCCCGGCCGCGCTGGCCGCCGCCCTCGCCGGCGCCCGCCGCGCCCAGCTGGCCCTGGCGCCCTACCCGCGCCCGACGGGGGCACCTGCCGGCCGTCAAGGCCGGGGGAGGACCCCGCTGTCGTTCGCCCAGCGCCGGCTGTGGTTCCTGCACCAGCTGGAGGGTGCCAGCGCCAACTACAACATCCCGCTGGCCTGGCGGCTGACCGGACGGCTCGACCGCGAGGCGCTCACGGCGGCGCTGGCGGACGTGGTGGCCCGGCACGAGAGCCTGCGCACGCTCTTCCCGTCGGTGGACGGCGTGCCGTACCAGCAGGTGCTGGACGTCGTGGCGGCCCGCCCCCGGCTGCACCTGCGCCGCACCACCGAAGCGGAGCTGGACGCCGTCCTGGCCACGGCGCTGGCCTGCCGGTTCGACCTGAGCACGGACCTGCCGCTGCACACCGAACTGTTCGAACTGGCGCCGGACGAGCACGTCCTGCTGCTGGTGGTGCACCACATCGCGGGCGACGGCTGGTCGCTCGGCCCGCTGGCGCAGAACCTGACCGCCGCCTACGCGGCGCGCCGGCGAGGCGAGGAACCGTCCTGGGAGGCGCTGGCCGTCCAGTACGCCGACTACACGCTGTGGCAGCACGAGCTGCTGGGCGACGCCGCCGACCCGCAGAGCCTGTTCGCCCGGCAGGCGGACTACTGGACCGGGCAGCTGGCCGGCCTGCCGGAGCAGCTTCAGCTGCCCACCGACCGGCCCCGCCCCGCGCTGGCCTCGCACCGGGGCGACTTCGTGCGCACCGGACTGGACGCGCGGCTGCACCAGGGCCTGCGCGAACTCGCCCGCGCGCACGGCACCAGCCTCTTCATGGTGCTCCAGGCGGGGCTCTCGGCCCTGCTGACCAAGCTGGGCGCGGGTGAGGACATCCCCGTCGGCAGTCTGATCGCGGGCCGCACCGACCAGGCGCTGGACGAGCTGGTCGGGTTCTTCGTCAACACGCTGGTGCTGCGCACCGACACGAGCGGGGACCCGACCTTCGCCGAGCTGCTCGGCCGCGTCCGGGACACCGCGCTGGCCGGCTACGCCCACCAGGAGCTGCCGTTCGAATACCTGGTCGAGGCCCTCAACCCGGTCCGGTCGCTGTCCCACCACCCGCTGTTCCA
Organism: Kitasatospora sp. NPDC098663; assembly: GCF_044760075.1. Lineage (NCBI taxonomy): Bacteria > Bacillati > Actinomycetota > Actinomycetes > Kitasatosporales > Streptomycetaceae > Kitasatospora > Kitasatospora sp. NPDC098663. The sequence goes on from NZ_JBIWAP010000088.1 coordinate 7,589, forward strand.
GGTCATGCTGGTGCTCCAGAACGCCCCGCGGGCCGACTTCGCCCCGCCCGGGCTGGAGACCGGCGAGGTCAAACTGACCACGACCACCTCCAAGCTCGACCTGATCTTCTCGATGTCCGAGCGGCACTCCGAGGACGGCGCCCCCGAGGGGATCGACGGATTCGTCGAGTACGCCTGCGACCTGTACGACCGGGCGACCGTCGAGACGGTGATCGCGAGGTGGGTGCGCCTGCTCACGGCGGCGGTCGCCGACCCCCGGCGACGGCTCAGCCGGCTCGACCTGCTCTCCGCCGAGGAGCGGCGCGCACTGCTGCCGGGGCCGGTACCCGCGGAGACGGCCCAGCCCACCGGGCTGCCCGCGCTGTTCGAGGCCCGGGCGCAGGAGCGGCCGGACGCGGTCGCGGTGGTGTGCGGCGAGTCCGCGCTGACGTACGGCGAGCTGAACGTCCGGGCCAACCGGCTGGCCCACGCGCTGATCGGCCGGGGTGTGGGGCCGGAGCACCTGGTGGCGCTGGCGCTGCCGCGCTCGGCGGAGCTGGTGGTGGCCGTCCTCGCCGTGCTCAAGACCGGCGCCGCGTACCTGCCGGTCGACCCGGACCACCCGGCCGCCCGGATCGCCCACCTGCTCGACGACGCCCGGCCCGCGCTGCTCCTGACGGACCGCCGAAGCGGCGACCTGCCCGGCGCGGAGTCCGTGGACCGGCTCCTGCTGGACACCGCCGACCTGGCCGGGCTGCCGGACACGGACCCGGTGGTCGCCGTCGCACCCGACAGCGCCGCCTACGTCATCTACACCTCCGGATCCACCGGGAAGCCCAAGGGCGTGGTGGTCCCGCACCGCAACGTGGTGCGGCTGTTCGACGCCACCCGGCACTGGTTCGACTTCTCCGCCGAGGACGTCTGGACGCTCTTCCACTCCTACGCCTTCGACTTCTCGGTGTGGGAGATCTGGGGACCGCTGCTGCACGGCGGCCGACTGGTCGTGGTGCCGTTCGACGTCACCCGCGCACCGGAGCGGTTCCTGGAGCTCCTCGCCCGCGAGCGGGTGACGGTGCTCAACCAGACGCCGTCCGCCTTCTACCAGCTGATGCAGGCCGACGCCGAGCACCCGCGTGAACTCGCCCTGCGCACCGTGGTGTTCGGCGGCGAGGCCCTGGAGCCCGCCCGCCTGGCGCCCTGGTTCGAGCGCCACCCGGCGGGTGCGCCGCGGCTGGTCAACATGTACGGCATCACCGAGACCACCGTGCACGTCACCTACACGGAACTGGACGGCGCGCACACCGCCGGCCCGGCGAGCGTCATCGGCACCGCGATCCCCGACCTGCGCGCCCACGTACTCGACGCGTACCTCCAGCCGGTGCCCCCCGGTGTCGTCGGCGAGCTGTACGTGGCGGGTGCCGGGCCGGCGCGCGGCTACCTGAACCGGCCGGGCCTGAGCGCCGGGCGGTTCGTCGCCGACCCGTACGGGCCGGCGGGCAGCCGGATGTACCGCAGCGGGGACCTCGTGCGCCGACGCGCAGGCGTACTGGAGTACGCGGGCCGGGCGGACGACCAGGTCAAGGTGCGCGGCTTCCGGATCGAGCTCGGCGAGATCGAGGCGGCCCTCGCCCAGCACCCGCGGATCCGCCAGGTCGCGGTGATCGCCCGGCAGGACCGCGCCGACGACACCCGGCTGGTCGCCTACCTGGTGCCCGTGGCCGGGGCGGCCGTCGAGCCGGACGAGCTCCGCGCCCACCTGCGCGAGCGGCTGCCGGACCACATGGTGCCGGCCGCGTACGTCGCCCTCGACACCCTGCCGCTGACCGGCAACGGCAAGCTCGACCGGCGGGCCCTGCCCGAGCCCGACACCACCGGCGCCCCGGCCGGCCGGGCTCCGCACACCCCGCGGGAACACGTCCTCGCCGGACTGTTCGCGGAGGTGCTGGGGGTGTCCCGGGTCGGCGCCGACGACGACTTCTTCGCCCTCGGCGGGCACTCCCTGCTCGCCACCCGGCTGGCCGCCCGGGTCCGCGCGACCCTGGGCGTGGAGCTGGAGCTGCGCACCCTGTTCGAGACCCCGACGGTGGCCGGGCTGGCCGCGGGCCTGGGCGGGGCCGACCGGGCCCGGCTCGCCCTGGGCCGCGCGGAGCGGCCCGACCGCGTGCCGCTGTCGTACGCGCAGCGGCGGCTGTGGTTCGTCGACCAGCTGGAGGGCGCCAGCGCGATGTACCACATCCCGCTGGCCTGGCGCCTGACCGGCGACCTGGACCAGGACGCGCTGCGGGCGGCGCTCGGGGACGTCGTCGCCCGTCACGAGAGCCTGCGCACGGCCTTCCCCCAGACCGACGGCGTGCCGTACCAGCAGGTCCTGGACGCCGAGACGGCCCGGCCGCACCTGTCCGTCACCCGGACCGACGAGGCGGGCCTGCCCCAGGCGATGACCGAGGCCGTGGGCCGCGGCTTCGACCTGGCGGCCGAAGCGCCCGTGCGCGCCGAGCTGTTCGAACTGGCGGCGGACGCGTACGTGCTGCTGGTGGTGATCCACCACATCGCGGGCGACGCCTGGTCGCTGGGCCTGGTGTCCGCCGACCTGTCCACCGCGTACGCGGCGCGGCTGCGCGGCGAGGAACCGGCCTGGGCGGACCTGCCGGTGCAGTACGCCGACTACACCCTGTGGCACGACCGGCTGCTCGGGGACCGCACCGACCCGCAGAGCCTGTTCGCCCGGCAGGCGGACTACTGGACCGGGCAGCTGACCGGCCTGCCGGAGCAGATCCGGCTGCCCGCCGACCGGCCCCGCCCCACGGCCGTCACCAGCAGGGGCGGACACCTCGCCGTCGAGCTGGACGCCGAACTGCACGAGGCACTGGTCCGCCTGGGCCGCGAGCGCGGCGCGAGCGTGTTCATGGTGCTCCAGGCGGGGCTCTCGGCCCTGCTGACCAAGCTGGGCGCGGGTGAGGACATCCCCATCGGGAGCCTGATCGCGGGCCGCACCGACCAGGCGCTGGACGAGCTGGTCGGGTTCTTCGTCAACACGCTGGTGCTGCGCACCGACACGAGCGGGGACCCGACCTTCGCCGAGCTGCTGGGCCGGGTCCGGGACACCGCGCTGGCCGCGTACGCCCACCAGGAGCTGCCCTTCGACCACCTGGTCGAGGCACTCAACCCGGCCCGGTCGTCGGCCCGTCAGCCGCTGTTCCAGACGCTGCTCGCGCTGCAGAACGCGCCGCGCTCCGCCTTCGAACTGCCCGGCCTGGCCACCGAGATCGTGCTGGTGCAGTCGCCCACCGCGATGTTCGACCTCTCCTTCCACCTGCTGGAGCGCGGCGGCACCGGCGGGGCGCCGGAGGGCGTCATCGGCCACGTCGAGTACGCCACCGACCTGTTCGACCGGGCCACGGTGGAGGCCCTGGTCGCCCGCTGGCTGCGGCTGCTCGCGGTGGCGGCGGCCGAGCCGGACCGGCCGCTGAGCCGGATCGACGTCCTCACCGCGGAGGAACGGCACGAACTGCTGGCCGGACGCAACGACACCGGGTGCCCGTACCCCGGCACCGGCCCGGCCGTGTTGTTCGAGGCGCAGGCCAGTGCCACCCCGGAGGCCGAGGCGGTGGTGTTCGAGGACACCGCGCTGACCTACCGGGAGCTGAACGCCCGCGCCAACCGGCTGGCCCACGCGCTCATCGGGCGCGGGGTGGGGCCGGAGCAGACCGTCGCCCTGTGCCTGCCGCGCTCGGCGGAGCTGGTGGTGGCCGTCCTCGCGGTGCTCAAGACCGGCGCCGCCTACCTGCCGGTCGACCCGGACTACCCGGCCGCCCGCATCGCGTACATGCTGGAGGACGCCCGGCCGGCCGTCGTGCTCGACGACCTCGCGGCCGTCGACGCGCCCGGGACGTACCCGGACACCGACCCGCTGGTCGCCTCGGACGCGCGGCACCCGGCGTACGTCATCTACACGTCCGGCTCGACCGGCCGGCCCAAGGGCGTGGTGATGCCCTCCGGCGCCCTGACGAACCTGCTGCACTGGCACCACCGCGCCGTCGGCGGCGGGACGGGCACGCGCACCGCGCAGTTCACCGCGCTCAGCTTCGACGTCTCGGTGCAGGAGATGCTCTCCGCGCTGCTGTTCGGCAAGACCCTGGTGGTGCCGACCGACGAGCAGCGCCGCAGCGCCGAACTCCTCGCCCGGTGGCTGGAACACCACCGGGTGGCGGAGCTCTTCGCCCCCAACCTGGTGATCGAGGCGCTGGCGGAGGCGGCCGAGGAACACGGGCGGGACCTGCCGGACCTGCGGCTGATCGCGCAGGCCGGCGAGGCGATGCGCCTCGGCGGCGGCCTGCGGCGCCTCCAGGCCCGCGGGCCCGGCCGGGTGCTGCACAACCACTACGGCCCGGCCGAGACCCATGTGATCACCGCCTTCCCGCTGCCGGCCGACCCCGCCGACTGCCCGCTGCCGGTGCCGATCGGCCGTCCGATCGCCAACTGCCGGGTGTACGTGCTGGATTCGTCCCTGCGGCCGGTCGCCCCCGGCGTCACCGGCGAGCTGTACCTGGCCGGGGCCGGGTTGGCGCGCGGCTACCTCAACCGGCCGGGCCTGACGGCGGGCCGGTTCGTCGCCTGCCCGTTCGAGGCGGGCAGCCGGATGTACCGCACCGGCGACCTGGTGCGCTGGCGCGCCGACGGCGAGCTGGAGTTCGCCGGCCGGGCGGACCACCAGGTGAAGGTGCGCGGCTTCCGGGTCGAGCCCGGCGAGATCGAGGCGGAGCTGGCCGCCCACCCGGGCGTCGCCCAGGTCGCGGTACTCGCCCGTGAGGACCGGCCGGGCGACACCAGGATCGTCGCCTACGTCGTGCCCTCGGCCGAGACCGGGACCACGGCGCAGGTGCTGGCGTCGTACCTGCGCGAGCGGCTGCCGGACTACCTGGTGCCGTCGGTGTTCGTGGTGCTGGCGGCGTTGCCGTTGACGCCGAACGGGAAGTTGGACCGGGCGGCTCTGCCGGCACCGGAGGTGGGCGTCGTCGGGGTCGGCCGGGCGGCGCGGACGCCGCAGGAGCAGATCCTGTGCGAGCTCTTCGCGGAGGTGCTGGGCCGGGGCCAGGTCGGTGTCGAGGACGACTTCTTCGACCTGGGCGGGCACTCCCTGCTGGCGACCCGACTGGTCTCCCGGGTCCGGGCGACCCTCGGGGTCGAGCTGGAGCTGCGCCGCCTGTTCCGGACGCCGACACCGGCCGGGCTCGCGGCCGGGCTGCACGACGCCGCCACCGCGCGGCAGGCGCTGGTGCCCCGGCCGCGCCGGGAACCGCTGCCGCTGTCGTTCGCCCAGCGCCGCCTGTGGTTCCTGCACCAGTTCGGGGCGCCCAGCGCGACCTACCACATGCCGCTGGCACTGCGGCTGACCGGCGACCTCGACCGGGAGGCGCTGGGAGCCGCGCTGACGGACGTGGTGGCGCGGCACGAGAGCCTGCGCACGGTGTTCCCGCACACCGGCGGCGTCCCGCACCAGCGCGTGCTGAGTGCCGCGGAGGCCACGATCCGGATCCCGGAGCGCCAGGCCGGCGAGTCGGAGCTGCCGGGGCTGCTGAGCGAGGCGGCGGTGCGCGCCTTCGACCTGACGGCGGACCTGCCCGTCCGGGCGCAGCTGTTCACGCTCGCCCCGGACGAGCACGTCCTGCTGGTCGTCCTGCACCACATCGCCGGCGACGGCTGGTCGATGAGCCCGCTCTCCCGCGACCTCGCGACCGCGTACACCGCCCGCCGGCGCGGCGACGCCCCGGGCTGGGCGCCGCTGCCGGTGAGCTACGCGGACTACACCGTGTGGCAGCACGAGATCCTCGGCGAGGAGTCCGACGCGGACAGCGCGTTCGCCCGCCAGGTCGGCTACTGGAGCCAGACGCTCGCCGGGCTGCCCGAGCAGCTCGCGCTGCCCGTCGACCGGCCCCGGCCGGCGGTCATGACCTACGGCGGCGACCTGCTGGACATCCGGCTGCCCGCCGAACTGCACGCGGGGCTGGCCGAGTTGGCCCGGCGGTCGGGGAGCAGTCTGTTCATGGTGCTGCAGGCGGGCCTGGCGGCGCTGTACACCCGGCTGGGTGCGGGGACGGACATTCCGATCGGCAGTCCGATCGCGGGCCGGACCGACGAGGCGCTGGACGAGCTGGTCGGGTTCTTCGTCAACGCGCTGGTGCTGCGCACTGACACGAGCGGTGATCCGACTTTCGCCGAGCTGCTGGGCCGGGTGCGGGAGACGGCGCTGTCGGCCTTCGCGCACCAGGACGTGCCGTTCGAGCACCTGGTGGAGGCGCTGAACCCGGCGCGGTCGATGTCGCTCCACCCGCTCTTCCAGACCGTGCTGGCCCTGCAGAACGCGCCGATGGGCGACTTCGAGCTGCCCGGGCTGACGGTCTCCGGGGTGCCGGTGCCGACCGGGACCTCGCGGGTCGACCTGACCTTCGGCCTCGCGGAGAACCGCGGGCCCGACGGCACGCCGGCCGGGCTGACCGGCGCGGTCGAGTACAGCACCGACCTGTTCGACCGCTCGACGGTCGAGGCGCTGGTCGCGCGGTGGGCCCGGCTGCTGGCGGCGGTCGCCGCCGATCCGGACCGGCCGATCGGCGGGATCGACCTGCTGTCCGCCGAGGAGCGGCGCGAGCTGCTGCCCGCCGTCGACGGTGCGGCGACCACGGCGAGCCTGCCGGAGCTGTTCGCGGCGCAGGCGGCGGCGACGCCGGACGCGATCGCGCTGGTGTGTGGTGACGCGGACTTGACGTACCGCGAGCTGAACTCCCGGGCGAACCGGTTCGCGCATGCGCTGGTCGCCCGGGGTGTCGGTCCGGAGCAGGTCGTGGCGGTGGCGCTGCCGCGTTCGGTGGAGTCGGTGGTGGCCGTCCTGGGTGTGCTGAAGGCGGGTGCCGCGTACCTGCCGGTGGATCCGTCGTACCCGGCGTCGCGGATCGCGTACATGCTGGAGGACGCCTGCCCGGCGCTGGTGATCGACGATCCGGCGCTGGTGGCCAAGGCGTCCGAGGCATCCGAGGTGTCCGCGGTGTCCGCCTGGCCGGACAGCGATCCGAAGACCGCCCTCGACGCCCGGCACCCGGCGTACGTGATCTACACCTCGGGGTCGACGGGTCGTCCCAAGGGTGTGGTGGTGAGCCATTCCGGGGTGTCGGGTCTGGTGGCGGCGCAGGTCGATCGGCTCGGCGTGGCGCCGGGCAGCCGGGTGTTGCAGTTCGCCTCGCCCAGTTTCGACGCGTCGTTCTGGGACCTGTGCAGCGCCCTGTTGACCGG
>NZ_JBIWAP010000089.1:0-13927 GCF_044760075.1 Kitasatospora sp. NPDC098663
ATGTTTCGGACCTGGTCGGTGAGGTTGCCCGCCATGAAGTTGACCGAGTCGGTCAGGTCCCGCCAGGTCCCGCCGACACCCGGGACCTGTGCCTGCCCGCCGAGACGGCCCTCGCTGCCGACCTCGCGTGCGACCCGGGTGACTTCGTCGGCGAAGGCGGAGAGCTGGTCGACCATCGTGTTGACGGTGTTCTTCAGCTCCAGGATCTCGCCCCGGGCGGCGACGTCGATCTTCTGCGACAGGTCGCCCTGCGCGACGGCGGTGGCGACCTGCGCGATGTCACGGACCTGGCTGGTGAGATTGCCGGCCATGGCGTTGACGGAGTCGGTCAGGTCCTTCCAGGTCCCCGACACGCCGGGTACCTCCGCCTGGCCGCCGAGCTGGCCCTCGGTCCCGACCTCGCGGGCCACCCGGGTCACCTCGGAGGTGAACAGCGAGAGCTGGTCGACCATGCCGTTGAAGACGGTGGCGATCTCGCCGAGCAGCCCGTCGGCGTCGCCCGGCAGCCGGGTACCGAAGTCACCGTCGCGCACCGCGGTCAGGCCCGCCAGCAGCTGGCGCAACTCGGGTTCTCCGACCTGCGCCGGCCCGGGAACCTGCGGCTCTCGCCCCTGCGGAACGGTGCCGGTGTTCGTCGTGCCAGCCATCGAAGGTCGCCTCCGTAGAACAGAACACTGGGCCTACCGGCACGCTCCCGTCCTTGGCGGATCCGGTCCAGCGGTTGCCTTGCGGGCCCTGCCCGGCACGGGAGACGCGCCGTCGAGAGGCTACCCCAGCCGCTCGTCGGCGCGCGAACCTCGGGGCTACGGCCTGAGGCCGGACACTGCGAGTCCTGTCGACTCCCATAGGGCCGCCGAGCTTGGTCGGCGGGTCACATATGTATGCGGTGCCGGAGCAGCGTGGATCAGGCGACGGCGATGTGCGTAAGGGTGTCGCGCAGGTGGCGGACGGCCTCTTCGGCGTCGGTGAACTGGTCGGGGCTGGGGAGGATGGTGCCGAAGGCGTGGTGGGGGTCGGCGGGCAGGGAGCGCCAGTGCAGGACCGGGGAGAGTGCGGTGCCGGCGCCGCCGAGGAACCAGGCGAGGTGGCCGTGGGTGCGGGCGAGGGTGATCGCGATGACTGCGATGGCCTCGCGCAGGTCCTCCAGACGCACGGCCTCCGGGAGGCTCTGACGATCGGCCGGCACATCGACGGTCTCGGTGAGGCCGTCGGCGACCTTGCGGGCGAGAAGTCGCTCCCCCTCCGTGATCTTCCACGCCCCTTCGCGGGTCTCGCGTTCGGCTTCCTCGGTCAGCTTGGCGATGGTCGTCTGGATGTCCACAACCTGACCCTAGCTCTGGGCCTAGCTGTATTGACCCGCAGGGTTGTGACGCGGGTGACCGGGGTGGCCTCCGAGTGCGGGGTGGCAGCGATGGTAGGGGTACTGGTGGAGGAAGTCGGTCAGGGCGGCCGCGCGTTCGCTGTTGCCGGCGTAGGGGCGCTGGTAGGCCCATTCGTCGAGGGGGGTGCGGGTAGGGCCGCCCGAGCGGCGAGGAGCCTGCCGAGCATCCGGCTCTCCAGTGACTACTGCGTGAGCCTCGGGTTCGGCTTCCCGATGTGGATCCGCTCGTGGCAGGTGCCGCAGACTACGAGGGCCTTCCGCCGGCGCTTGGCCATGAGGTCCGCCCATTCGGGGGATGGCCCGTCAAGTCGGGTGAGGTCGTTCAATGATCTGATGTGGTGAACCTCCACCTCGCCAGTCTGTTCACAAACCTCGCACCGCTCTCCCTGGAGTCGACGGATCAGTTCCTTTTGTGGTAGACGGGGCCAGTCAGACAGCCGGTCAGCTCGGCCGTCTTCTGCCGTTTTAAAGGAATCCCTCCGAACCGTGCAACCAGTTCCTTCCTGTTGTCGCGAGGCATGTACGCCTCGAAACAAGTGCGCGGCCGGTGAGGGGTGTGGATCTTGGCCTTGAGGCGGGCCGTCATCTCCGACACCGTCGACCCGTGCTTTCTTGCGAGAGTCCTGAGCGTTGCTGTTTCCAGGACCTATCGCAGCCTGTGAAGTCGGAAGACATCGCCGGGCATCAGGTAGTACTGGAAGATTCCCCGGTAATCGACGGCGAACTTTCCGACGATGACGTAGTCGGTTCCGTTCGCCAGCGGGTTCTGGCATGCTGGCCTTCCGCCCGCCATATACGGGGAACATTTGGCCGTGATCACTGTTTTGGAAACATGCAGAGTGATCGCCCCGTCGAAGGATCGGCGATTTCGCCGATCCGTCCCGGAGGGGCGTCGTGTTCTGCGGCCTGTGCTCGCCGTCGCGATCTCATAGCCGAGGAATCTCGCCCTGCCTGTCCGGGCATGAGTGATCAGCGTTTTGTCCTGTGACAGCTCCAGCTCGAGATCTCCACGCAGGAACGTCGCCAGACGCTGTTTGGTTTCCTTCCTCGGCCTCGGCCTTTGGTCCGACGAATCCGAGGAGGGTGTCGTCGGCGTACCGCACGTATCGCAGCCGCCGGTAGCCGGGAGCGCATGGGTCCTGACTGGGCAGGCTGTGCAGCCATCGGTAGAGGGACCGAACGGTCACCCTTTCGTCGGGCTCGCGCGATTGCCGATTCCACCCGGCGGTATTCTGAGCTGCGGGCCGTGTGCCACGCGCACACGCGTGCGCACGGCCGTGGGGGGATGTACGACCGTGCGCCGCGACCTCTGCCATGCGCCTGACGGCAGGTGTGATGCGTTTCCGCAACGCCCACTTTAGCCCCCCGAGGCGACTCACACTCCCCGCCAGACCCCAGCGTCGGCCGAAACCACCCGACCGGGCGAACGACGCGTCATCGGACGGGTACGCGCACCCCGGCGGACCGTTGTCCCCGAGCGTCAGCCGCGTGGCGCGCCCCGGTGCGTCTTCCCGGTATGGGCGCCGGTCTCGTCGGCGAAACTGACCGTCAGGGCATGATCGCCTGCAGGAGAGCGCAAGGGAAGCCGCCTACCGTCCCCGCCCGTACCCCCGGCCCAGCCACGATGATCTGACTTGTGGTCACCTGCTGTTAAAACCAGCCGCAGGGGGCACACGGTGCTCTGTGTCCCAATCGGGGACGAAGCGGCAGGAATGGAGATGATCACGTGAGTGAGTCACAGTCGGGTGCGGTGATCGGCGTATACGGGTCGATGAAGGACGCGGAGAACGCGGTGCGGGCCCTGCTGGAGCAGGGAGTTCCAGCCTGGGAAGTCTCCATCGTGGGGCAGGACTTGCACAGTGAGACCCAGGTCCACGGCTTCATCACGACCGGTGACAGCGCCAAGGCCGGGGCCAAGCGCGGGGCGTGGGTGGGCGGTTTGTTCGGCGTGCTCACCGGAGCAGCTCTGCTCTTCATCCCGGGCGCGGGTGCCCTCGTGGTCCTTGGCCCCCTTGCCGCCGGCGCCGTCGCCGCGGCCGAAGGCGCCGCAGTGGGCGGTGGCCTCGGTGCCGTCCTCGGGCACTTCATCGCCCACCAGCACATCCCCAAGTACAGCCGCCACCTCGAGGCCGGCCACTACCTCGTGCTGCGCCACGGTCCGCAGGCCGAGGACGTTCAACTCCTCGAGAGGGCGACGACGCCCGTCGACGCGGTCGAGCACCACCCGGACCTGGTCACCGCCACGCCTGCACGCTGACCTGCGCTCGCAGCGGCCGCGAGGAAGACGGCGTGGCCGCTGCATGGCGCACCGTCCGCCGGCCTGCACCCCCCTGAGGGCGCCAGCGCGAGCCTCTCTGCGCACGCCGGCGCCCTCCGACCGGCGATCACCGCCAGCATCCCCTGGCGTCCGGTCGCCGCCGAGCCGCGTGAGTCGACGTCTCTCGTCAGTCACGCCCGGGTGTCCGCGTCGGCTGGGGTTCGGGGAGAGAAGCCAGCGTGGTACCGAAGCGCCCGCGCCACCATCTCGGCGGCCCTGAGGAACTCGGCTGGTTCGTTCCCGCCTCCACCTTCACTCGCGACCGCGCGGATCGTGCGATGCCCGCGCGCCATGAAAAAGGGTTCCGGGGGCACCGAGCCGACGGCGCCGACCCGATCCGGACACGGCCCCGAGACGTGCCACGCCTTCTCGCCGCCCCTAAACGGCAAACGGCCGAAAGGATGTCCGCCCCAGTGACCCCACCCCCGCTGCCGGGCCCGCTGGCCCTTCTCGCCCCGCTGCTGGAGAACTACGGCTACCTGGCGCTCGCCACCCTGGTCTTCCTCGACAATGCCCTGATCCCCGTACCGGGGCAGACCGTCCTGATCGCCGCAGCCGTCTACGCCGGCACCGGGCGGCTGAACATCGCGGCCGTGATCGGTATCGCGGCTGTGGCGGCCATCCTCGGCGACAGCTTCGGATATGTGATCGGCCGTCGTGGCGGCCGGCCCTTCGTCCACCGCTTCGGTCGCTACGTGCTGTTGACCCCCGAACGCTTCGCCAAGGCGGAGAGCTTCTTCCACCGCCACGGCGGCAAGGTTGTCACGGTGGCCCGCTTCATCGACGGACTGCGCCAGATCAACGGCGTCCTGGCCGGTGCCAGCGAGATGCCCTGGCGCCCCTTCCTGGCCTTCAACACCCTGGGAGCGGCACTGTGGGTCAGCCTGTGGGCAAGCCTCGCCTACGAGGCCGGCACCGACATCGGCCCCCTCTACCAGCAGGCCGTCCGCTACCAGACCTACCTGCTCCTCACCCTCGCGGCCGTCGCCGCAACGCTGCTCGTCCGCTTCCTTGTGCGCCGGCGCCGGCCCACAGAGCCCGGACACCGCAACGCCCGCCCCTCCTGAGCAAGGCGGCCGAGGCTACCACCCTCCCCCCTCGCGCCGCTGCGGCGGCCGCTCTCCTGCACCGCCTGCCCGACGCGCGACCCAGAGGGGGCAACCACCGCGGTCAGCGGCGGCGCTCCTCTCGGGTGAGGGCGGCAGCGAGGATGGCCTCAGCCCGGCAGACCACCTCCATCCGGCCCAACTCCCGGTCCGGCAAAGACTGCAGGCGGTCGAAACCGACACCTCGGTGGGACGGGCCCCCGAACACACGCTGAGTCCCCGGCCTGGGATAGAACACGAGAGCCTCCACGGAGGCGCCCACCCACGCGCGAACACGCGGGCCCAGCGGCCGAAGCGACGGCCTGGCCGCCACCCACAGCACCCCGGCCCCGATACCAACCACCGCCACCGCGGTGCCACTGATCATGATGTCCTCACCGTGTTTGCTTCTCCCGTCCTGCCCACCAAGCGCCTGTGGCACCCGCGAACGCCAACCGGCGAATCGACTGCAGCCCCTGTGAGAGCTCGCTGGCCGACGAGTCGGCTCAGGAGCGCGGGCGCCGCAGCGAAGAGCCTGCCCACGCTGGCGGGTCAGTCCGGCCACGTGCCGGTCAGACGCCGCGTCCCAGCCGCGCCGCCCCGCTCGACCGCCGCTTTGACCCCTGCGAAGACCGCGCCCTGCAGGGCGGCAGCTGTCAGTACCCCACGCCAGCTGCGGTCCTCGTCCGTCGCCCGCGGCGCGTCACCCTCCCCACCCACCACCTGCCACAGCTGCTTGAACAGCGCTCCGGCCAGGATCCCACCAAGAGCGCCGATCAGCATGCCGAGCGGCTTGGTACAGCACCTTGATCACGCCAGCCTCCCCGCCCGACTGCGCGCCCCCAGCGCGGCGAGAGCGCCGACGGCCACCCCCACCACCGCCCAGGACACCCAGCTCCGGCTGCTACGTCCCCTCCGATCGAGGGCCTTCCAAACCTGCGCCGGCGCCCTGTCCTGCACCGTCTCGGTGAGAGTGGCCGCCACGTGGGTCAGCTGCTCCTTGGCCTGGACGCCAGCGCTCTGCGCCGCGTGCACGGCCTGTGCCGCCTTCTCCCGCGTCTGCGCGGCGGTGCCCGCCGCGGTGTCGCGCAGGTGGGCCTTCGCGTCGGCCGCCTTCGCCTGGACCTGGCCCCTGACGTCGAATTTCGCCGCGAGTTCCTCCACCGCGTGCCCGAGCCGCTCGCGGGCGTCTTTGATCGTATCCGGCAGATCACCAGCCTCGCGCGGAGCACCTTCGGCGTTGCCAGTTTCCTGCGCGGGCAAGCCGTTGCCATCGCGGTTGCTCATCATCGCTGGGCCCTTTCCTTGATTTCTTCGATATCGGTCTTCACGCTGGCGACCGTCTTGCTCAGGCACCGGCGGCGCGGCGCAGTCGACTCCGCCGGTCAGGGCGAGGAGTGCCGCGAGGGCGACCGGGTGCGGCGGCGATCAGGGCAGCTGCCCACAGCGGCAAAGTGAGAGTGAGGGCGGCGATCATCGCAACCACCACCGCTTGCGCGGCGAGGACGCCGACGACCGCGGCGCCGCCGAGCATGCCGCCGCCCACCCCGGCCTCCTCACCCGTGCGGGCCAGTTCACTCTGGGCACGGCGCAGTTCCAGGTGGACCAGATCGGAGAGCTGCTGGGATGCCTGGACGACCAGGGCACCCAGACAATGCGCTGGTGGGCCCGGGGGCGGTGCCTGGAGCGGCTGCTGCGGGCGTTCACTCATCGGGAGACTTTTCCTCTCGGTCAGGGCTGTCGTTGATTGCCCCCTCGCGGGTGCGTCGCCTGGCTGGACCTGGGGCTTCGCGCTCTGCGGCAGGCCGCCTGCGCTGGCGCGGCCGGGACGAGGGATGCCATACCGGGCGCCTTTCCTGAAGTGCCGCCATGAACCCGGTGGGTCCGGAAGAAATGCGGGGCCCTGGGCGAGCAGGATGAACGCCGAGGTCGATCAGGGTTCCCTGGTCGCTGATGAGGCGCAGTTGGCTCCCGGCAGTCGATGACCGTGCGCGCCCTCGGGGAAGGTGGAGCCAGGCCCCGCCCGGCGAGGAGCGCCCACGTGCGAACCGAGAACGGGGGGGGCGAACTACCCTGCCCGCGCCGGGATACACGAACGTCGCTTCGACGACGGTTCGTCGGCCAGGTGGGGCGAGACGGCCGCGCGACGCGACGGGCGCCCGGCGGGCGGCTGGCCGCCACCTACCGGCGCCGTCGCCGGCCGGGGTGGAAGGGGTGGTTCTGTACCGGGTGCGCACGTCGCTGTCGTGTCAGCTGCGGTGCCGGCCGTGGTCGGCGCCGCTATGAAGAGCCCAGACGCGGCGGGTGGTGGCGGAGGTCATGCGATGGCGGGATCTTCGGGGCGGTAGACCGTGAGAGCAGCCACGGCTTTGGCCAGCCGTACCCGGTCGGGAGCGGGGATGGCTTCGCCGTCCACGGCGAGATGGTGGACGTCGTGCAGGTCGGTGAGGTCGATGGCGGTCAGGCGGGCCTCGCGGTACACGGGGGAGGCGGCGAGGGTGCCGGTGAGGAAGGCCAGCGCGAGTCGGGTGCGGGCTAAGGGGTGGCTGCCGTCGATGGCACGGACGTCGAGCAGGCCGCCGTCCAGGTCGCTGCGGTGGGTGGTGGCGAAGCCGGGCGGGTCGTAGCTGCCGTTGCCGGCGAAGAGCATCCACAGGCTCCGTGGCACTCCGGAGACGCTGAGTCGGACCGGTTCGGCGGTGGCAAGGACGCGCACCAGTGCGACGGCGAGGGCGGGCCACTTGCCGAGGCGCTTCTCCAGGCTCTCGCGCACACGGACGAGCTCGGGATAGATCCCGACGCTGAAGGTGTTCAGGAAGACCTGGTGCGTTTCCTCGCCGGAGAGCAGGCCGAGATCGACGGTGGCGGCGCTGCCGGCCTGGACCGCCTCGGCGGTGGAGCGCAGCGTGTGGCTGCCGAGGTCGGTGGCGAAGTGGTTGAGGGTGCCGCCCGGGAACACGGCCAGCGGCAGCGACTCCCGGACCGCGACCCTCGCGGCCAGGTTGACCGTGCCGTCGCCGCCGCAGACGCCCAGCGCGCCGTCGGCCTTGACGGCGAGCGCCGCGGCCTGGTCCAGGAGCGCGGCCAGGTCCTGGCCTTCCCCGCACACCCGGATGTCCGCTTGCGGAAGTTGCTTGCGCAGTTCCTCGACGGTGTGCTCGGGGCCGGTGTTGGCGGCGACGGCCCTGGCACCCGAGGCGGCATTGACGACGACGAAAAGCCCGGCACCTGCGGCCAGTGCGGGCGCCTTGATCTGGGGTGCGGCGGTATGGGCGGGGCGGTCGATGCGGCGGGGCCACCAGCGCAGGGTGAGGGCCGCCACACCCGCACCGAGGGCTGCTCCGGCCAGTACGTCCCCGGGGTAGTGGACTCCGACGTAGATCCGGGAGGCCATCACACCCAGTGCCACGGGCGCGGCGACGGCGCCCAGAACGGGCGACTCGATGGCCAGGGCGGTGGCGAACGCCGCGGCCGAGGCGGAGTGCCCCGAGGGGAAGGAACTGGTGATGGGCTGTTTGAGCAGGCGCCGTACCACGGGTACCGGGTCCAGGGCGGGTCGGGGCCGGCGGGTGAGGCCCTTGGCGGCGATGTTCGCGGCGGCGGAAGCGATCAGCAGGGAACCGGCGCCGCGCAGGGCTGCCCGACGGGCGGTGCGATTGCCGCTCGCCCCCAGCACCGCTGCGGTGCCCATCCAGAGCTTGCCGTGATCGGCGGCCCGGGTGAGCCGGGAAAGCCGCGGGTCGGCGCCGCGTAGGCGGCGGGAGGCGACCTGCACGAAGAGCCGGGCGTCAAGGTCGTTCAAGGCTTTCCTCATGGGAAGCAGGTCCTTCTCGTCTCGTCTGCTTGGTGACGCGCGGACGGTATGCGTGTGCGACGTCGTCCGCCTGCCCCGCCCAGGCCAGAGGGAACCTCTCCCCGCCCCACCGCGCGCCCGCTTCTGACCCATGGACAGTTCGTGCGGCCGGCAGAGTCCCCGGCAGTTTCCAGCTCGACCGCGAATGGATCCGCTGGGCAACGGGCAGCCCGCGGCATGCCCGGGCGCGGGAAGCCGCTAGGGGCTCATCCACTTACGGGTCTGCCCGGACCGGGGGGAGGCGCAGGGCGTGGCGTTGGGCAAGACGCCTGCGGGCGCGGTCCATGTCGCGCCGCTGCGGACGGGGCTGAAGCTGCGGGCGGGACGCTGCAAGCCCGCGACAACAAAGACCGCCGCAAGAAGATGCGGTGCTGACAGAAGGATCAGGACTGGCATCTTCGATCTCCTCGAGGGTGGAATCGTCCGTCGATCACCCTGGAGTATCAGCGGTTCACCCCACGCTCGGCATCGTGCGATCACGGTCGCGCTGTCCGCGCCCGGTGACGCCCCATCCCGCCGGCCAGCCTGGCAGGCTGTCGGTGGCGGGCGGAGCGGACCGGCCCGGCCAGCGTCAGGCCTGCGCCGAGCACGAGCGGAGCGAGCAGCAGGATCATGACAGTCATGGCGGCCTCCGTGCGCTGACGAGCTGTAGGCCCCGCCTGCCCGATGACAGCGCATCAACACCTCGCCGGGGGCGGAACGCGTGACGCGGCCTGAGTGCCTTGGCCGCGAAGGTCGGGTCAGAACAGCTAGTGCGGCTGTCGGACTGCCAGCTTCGCGGCCCGCCGAACTCCAGCGGGCCCGAGCGGGGTGATGGACAGGCGCGGCGGGTAGGCGACTGTCACCGACGGCGACGAGAGGTAGGGCCCATGGGCGAGATGTCGATGCGGGCCACGGGCTGGGCCCGTTCCTTCCCGATCAACGGCGGGATCCGGGCGGCTCGATCCTGGGCCCGCGAGCACCTTGACTCCCTCGGATGGACAACCGGAGCACCCGAGACAGCTGGCGCGGTGTTGCTGACCGTGTCCGAGCTGGTCACCAACGCCCACCTGCACGCCCACAGCAGCGCCAACCTCGTACTGACGTGGGACAGCCGATGCCTGCACGTCAGCGTCCACGACTCCTCCCCGGTCCTGCCCACCCCCCGGACGCCCGACGCCACGACCCCCAACGGCCGCGGTCTCGGCCTCGTCGACGCACTCGCCGACACCTGGCACACCCGCCGACAGACCGACGGGAAGACCGTCGTCGCCTGCTTCTACCCACCCGGCCAACCCGACCCGCACGCCTGCGAGCCCGACGGCCCCCAGCCCGACCACTGAGACCCGCACACACTCGTATCTCCAGCGCGCCCGTGCGCCAGGCGGTGGGTAGCGTGGGACGGGTGAGGATCGGGGAGCGTGGGCAGGATGGCTGACGCGATCGTCGTCGGGGCCGGACCGAACGGCCTGGTGGCCGCCAACGTCCTGGCCGACGCCGGCTGGCAGGTCGACGTCCTCGAAGCCCAGGACGAGCCGGGCGGCGCGGTACGCAGCAACCGCGGCGTCGACCCGGCGTTCGTCTCGGACCTCTTCAGCTCCTTCTACCCACTGGCGAAGGCCTCGCCCGCGATCGGCGCCCTCGACCTGGAGCAGCACGGCCTGCGATGGAGTCACGCGCCCGCCGTCCTGGCACACCCGATGCCCGACGGCCGCTGCGCGACCCTGCACCGCGGCCCGGATACGACCCGCGAGCAGCTGGAGGCGTCCTTCGGCAGTGCGGACGGTGCCGCGTGGGGGCAGCTTTCCGCGCTGTGGGAGACCCTCGACCCGCACCTGCTGCGCAGCCTCTTCACGCCGTTCCCACCACTGAAACCCGCGGCGGCGATCGCAGCCTCCCTCGGGCCCTCAGGGCTGCTTCGGCTGGCACGATTCATGTCCCTGCCGGTGCGCCGGCTCGCGGAGGAGGAGTTCACCGAGCCGGGCGCAGGCCTGCTGCTCGCCGGGTGCGCCCTGCACGCCGACCTGCTGCCCGAGTCGCCGGGCAGCGCGGCCTTCGGCTGGCTGATGGCGATGCTGGGCCAGCAGGTCGGCTGGCCGGTGCCGGTCGGCGGCTCCTCCGCGCTGACCGCTGCTCTGGTACGCCGCCTGGAGTCGCTGGGTGGGCGGGTGCACTGCGGCCAGCGGGTCGAAGAGGTGATTGTGCGCTCCGGGAAGGCCCTGGGGGTGCGGACCGCCGACGGCCAGTCGTACCGGGCCCGGCGGGCCGTTCTGGCGGACGTGGCCGCCACGTCCCTGTACGGACAGCTCGTCGGCTGGGAACACCTTCCGGCCGGGCTTCGCGATGACCTGCGCCGCTTCCAGTGGGACTTCTCCACGTTCAAGGTCGACTGGGCGTTGTCCGGGCCTATCCCCTGGACCGCCTCGGAGGCGGGCACGGCGGGCACCGTCCACCTGGGGGCGGACATGAACGAGCTCAGCGACTACGCCCTGCAGGTCGCCACCGGCCGGGTGCCGGCCCGGCCGTTCGCCCTGCTGGGGCAGATGACCACGGCCGACCCCACGAGGTCCCCCGCCGGAACACAGTCGGCCTGGGCCTACACCCACGTGCCGCAGCGGGTCGTGGGCGACCTTGGCGAGGACGGCATCACCGGCCACTGGGACGCACGGGAGGCCGAAGCGATGGCAGGCCGGCTGGAGCAACAAGTCGAGCGGTTCGCCCCCGGTTTCCGGTCCCTTGTCACCGCTCGTCGGATCCTCACCCCACCCCTCCTACAGTCGCTGAACGAGAACCTCGTCGGCGGGGCCTTGAACGGCGGCACCACCGCTGTCCACCAACAGCTCGTCTTCCGTCCGGTACCGGGGACCGGACGCCCCGAGACGCCCGTCGAACGCCTGTACCTCGCGTCGTCCTCGGCGCACCCCGGCGGCGGAGTGCACGGGGCATGCGGAGCCAATGCGGCCCGTGCCGCACTGCGCTCCCACCGGCTCCTGGGCGGCGCAGCGGTGTCGCCAGCCCTCTTTGCCGCCCAGCGGTTCCTGCGACGAGCCGCGGGGGACTGAACGCCGATCGTGGTCCGACACAGCCCGAAGGGCGACTTATGGCACAGCGACAGCAGTTGATCGAAACCTCGCCGGACCACGTCTGGGCGGTCCTCGCGGACGGGCGGCGCTACGCCGAATGGGTCGTCGGCACGAAGGAGATCCTGCACGCGGACAGCCACTGGCCCGCGGTCGGGGCCAGACTCCGGTTCCGGGTGGGCTTCGGCCCGGCGACGCTGGAGGACACCTGCGTGGTGCGGATCAGCGAACACATGCGCCGCCTGGAGCTGGAGGCGAAGGCCGACCCGTTCGGCACCGCCCGGATCGCCTTCACCCTCATCCCCTGGGCCGCCCACACCCTCGTCATCCTCGACGAACACCCCTTGCGGGGCCCCGGTGCACGCCTGCAGGGACCGGCCAGCGAACTCATGCTGCACCTGCGCAACCGCCGCATGCTCGCCAATCTGGCCCGGCACGCGACCGGCGAGAGGGCTCCTGGCTGAGGGCACGCCCCTCGCGCGGGCGCCGTAGGCTACGGCGCCCAGGCGAAGATCCGCTCAGCAGTCCTCGTGCAGCAACCCGGAGCGCAGGGTAGCCAGGGCGCGGGTCAGCAGCCTTGAGACGTGCATCTGGGAGATACCGAGCCGCTGCCCGATCTGAGCCTGGGTCAGTTCCTCGCCGAAGCGCAGCGAGATGATCGTGCGGTCGCGTTCCGGCAGGGCGGCAACGAGCGGCTTGAGGGCGTGGAGGTCCTCGAAGCGGGTGAGTCGCACGTCGTCGAAGCCTAGCCGGCGCATGAGCGTGCTCTCCGGCGAGGCCGTCTCGAGCTGCATGTCCAGCGAGCCAGCCCTGTAGGCGTTGCTCGCGGTGAGCCCCTCGATGACCTCCTCCTCGCTCACCTGAAGGCGAGCGGAGAGCTCGGCGACGGTCGGAGCCCGGTCCAGGTTCTGCTCCAACTCGTCGGAGGCCTTGGCCAAGGCCAGGCGCAGCTCCTGAAGACGGCGGGGGACGTGGACGGCCCAGGTGCTGTCGCGGAAGTGCCGCTTGATCTCGCCGATGATGGTGGGCAGCGCGTAGGTGGTGAACTCCAGGCCGCGGTCGGGCTCGAATCGGTCGATGGCCTTGATCAGGCCGATGACCCCGACCTGGACGATGTCGTCCATCGACTCGGAGCGGGAGGCGAAGCGCCGCGCCGCGTACTTGACGAGCGAGATGTTCAGCTCGATCAGAGTTGCCCGGACGTAGGAGTAGTCGGCGGTGCCCTCCTCGAGCTGCTTCAGCCGCACCAGCAGGGTGCGGGACAGCTCACGCGCGTCGGCGGGGGCGACTGCGCCGGGGTCCTCGATGCGCGGCAGCTCCGCCGCCTCCCCAAGGGACGGGATGGCGGCTCCTGACGTGGGGGTGTCGTGCACGGGCTGCTGGCTGGTCAGCAGAGCGCGGGGTGCCGTCATGACGTTCCTTTCGTCCGGTGTCGTCGTTCGTACGCCTCTACCCCTATCACTCCCGGTGATGCGCCTCAATCCCTACACTGACCGATTTGCCTCTCATGTCCTCTATGTCGAAGGGCAGGTTGCTGGTCGACTGGGTCATGCCGGGCTGCGGGGTCGGTCTCTCTTTACGGACGACTCCGTCGGCGATGCAGGCCGATCACCGTTTCCGGTGAGGTCGCCAGTTCGCGTACCAGGGTCCGCAGGAAGACGTCGCGGTCCAGGTCGATGTCCACGTCGGCCGGGTGACTCATCGCGCCTCTCCTAGGCGTACTGACCACGGAGGTTGGTGACGAGGTTCACGGCGTGGCGATCTTGAAATGAGTGAAAGCCCTCTGGCGCGGTGTGGATTGCGACATCTGCACCTACAGCCGGAAAGGCCCTCATGTCACACCGTAACGCACCGCTGACCGAGACTGGACGCCTGCGTCTGGCCCGCTGCGTGGTCGAGGACGGCTGGCCGCTGCGCCGGGCCGCCGAGCGTTTCCAGGTCTCGCCGACCACGGCCAAGCGCTGGGCCGAGCCCCCGGGCCGCGTAGCCTCGCCGGATGGCAGAGATCGTGACGACGTACGTCGAGATGACCAACCGCAGTGAACTCCAACCCGGAACTCCGGTCCCGGGGATGGCGCTCAACACCGTCAACAGGGACTTGCCGCTGGTTCCCGATCTGCTGGCGAGGATCGGCGCACCGTATCAGTGGCGCAGCGCACGCCGCAGCCCTCAGAAGTGGGAGGCGTGGTTCGCCGAGCATCCGGATCTCACCTGTTGGCTTTTGACCGTGGC